>JADCRD010000002.1:0-309156 GCA_014946745.1 Lysobacterales bacterium
GGCCACGGTCGGCGTCACCGGAATCACGAAGCTCGTGCTGGCGCCCGCGGCAAGACCCGCCGCAACCGTGCAGGTCACCGTCTGACCCGCGGCCGTGCAGCCCGCAGGCAGGGTGCCAATCGTCAAGCCGCTCGGGATAGCGTCCGTAATCGTGCTGGCCGCTGTGGTCGCCACCGCGCCCGTATTGCGCAGCTGCAGGGTGTAGCTGGCGGGTACGCCTACGGTAAAGCTCGCCGCGCTGGCGGTCTTGGCGAGCGTCAGCTCTGCACTGCCCAGAACCGTCGTCGAGGCCGAGGCCGTGTCGTTGCCGGTGTTGGTCTGGGCTGTAGTCGTGGTGATGGTCGAGGTCACCGTGATCGTTGCGGGCGTTGCAGGCGCGGTGTAGCGCACATCGAGGTTCAGGCTCTGGCCGGGGGCCAAGGTGCTGGGCAGGCTGCAGCCCGTCACCGCGCCGGTGCCCGCGTTGTAGGTGCACAGCGCGCCATTGAAGCGGACTTCGATCGCGCTGGCCCCTGCGGACAACTGGATGTTGTAGGCCACGTTGGCGGCGCTGCTGGCGCCGACATTGGCGTAGCTGACCTGCACATCCACCAGGCTGCTGGGCGGCACCGTGGCAGGCGCACTGACTGCCGTCGTGACGTCGGCGGTACTGGCAGCCACGATCAGCGTGCTGCCTTGAGCGACGTTGTTGGCGAGGTTGGCTTCCGGCGTAGTGGTCGTGATGTTCGACTGCACTTCGACGGTGCCACTGCCCGGCGCGGTGTAGCTGAGCGTCAGGCCGAAGCTGGCGCCGCTGGCAAGCGTTGCCGGGCCGCCGCTCACGCTGACGGCGCCCGTGGCAGGGTTGTAGCTGCAGGTCACACCCGCACCGGCGCAGCTGACACCGCTGAGGCCTGTCGGCAGAGTCAGTGAATAGACCACGCCGGCCGCGGCATCCGGGCCGAGGTTGCTGAAGTTCACCGGCACATTGACGGTCGAGCCCGGGGCCGCGGTGGCCGGCGCGCTGAGGTTGGTGGCCACATCGACGCCACTGCCGGCGGTGATGACCGTGGTCGACGCCGAGGCGCTGTCGTTGGCGGGGTTCACGTCACCCGCGACATTGGCCGTGGCCGTAACGGTCACCACGCCGGAGGCAGGCGCGTTGTAGCGCAGGGCGAAGTTGACCAGGTCACCCGGGCCGAGGTTGCCGCTGAGGCCGGACACGCTGACCGCGCCCGTAGCCGCGTTGTAGGTGCAGCTGACCGGCGCCACGCAACTCACGCCCGTCAGACCGGGCGGCAGCTGCAGGCTATAGGTTGCGCCGGTGAAGGGATTGCTGCCGACGTTCTGGAAGCTCACGCCCGCGGTAATCAGGCTGCCCGGCGCTGCGGTGGCCGGGGCGCTGACGAAGGCAGCGACGTCGACCGGTTGAGTGCCGAGCACGGTGGTCACGCCCGAATCGGTGTTGTTGGCGAGGTTGGTCTCGGGGCTGGTGGTGCTGATCGTCGACTGCACCTGCACCGATCCGCTGGCCGGCGCGGTGTAGAACAGCTGGAAGGGCGGCGCCGAAGCGCCCGCCGCCAGCGAACCCGGCAGCCCGGTCACGGTGACAGCGCCGGTCGCCGCGTTGTAGCTGCAGACCACGCCGACGCTGCAGCTCACGCCGCTCAGGCCCGGGGGCAGCTGCAGCGAGTAGCTGAGGCCCGCAGCGGTGCTGCCGCCGACGTTGGCGTACTCGACATCGACGGCCACCACTGCGCCGGCGACGGCGGTTGCCGGTGCCAGCACGCGGGTCAGCACGTCGGCCTCGTTGCTGCCGCCGATCACGGTGATGCCGTTGGCCGAATCCGGGGCGAGGTTCGGCCCCTGGTTGGTCGTGGTGCCGATGGTCGCGGTCACCGGCACGCTGCCGGACGCGGGCGCCGTGTAGCTCAGGGCGATGTTCTGGATCTGGCCCGGCGACAGCGAGGCCGGCAGGCCAGTCACCGTGACCACGCCGGTGGTCGGGTTGTAGGCGCAGGACGCGCCCGCACAGCTGACGCCCGTGAGGCCCGGCGGCAGCTGGATCGCATAGGTCACGTTGGCCGCATTCTGCGAGCCGACGTTGCCGAAGCCGACATTGACCAGCACGTTCGCGCCCGGGTCGGCGCTGGCCGGCGCCTGCACAGTGGCGATGACATCAGCGAAGTCGATGATGTCGAGCACGCTCGACTGCGGGCTGGTGGCCTGATAGGTCCACAGGTTCAGGCCCTTGGTGTCGCCGAAGCCCTGCAGATTGGGGGTCGTTCCGCCGGTGTCGCAGTCGGCGTTTCGATTGGCTGCGTTCAACCAGTAGCGATAGAACCGGCCGCTGCCACCGAAGTCGGCATCGGCGGAGTTGGCGCCGACGAGGTTGACGTTGGGCGTGGACTGCTCCAGCGGGCTGCCCGCTCCGCACAGATGCCCGTTGAGCTCGCCAACCGCGGTGCCGCCACGAGTGACATAGCCACGGTCGTCGTAATAGACCAGCGCGTCCTGGATGTTGCCGTTCAACTTGGTCAGCGTCGGGCCGCCGTTGAAGTTGCCCTCGACGTCGGCGAAGGGGAAGTGCGCCTCGCCGTTGCGGCCCACCAGACGGAAGCGGTAGCCGTTGCCGGGCGGGAAGTTGTTGCCGGCGTTGTCGCGGCCGTCCCAGACGATGCTGTAGCTGCCGGTGCCCGATTGCCCGGTCAACACGCGGTTGGTGGGCAGCGCCGGATCGAAGTTCACCCCATCGCGGCTGACCACGATTTCAAACGAAATGGTGTCGGTGACGGTGAAGCTGAAGGTACCGCCCTGGCCCACGTAGGCGGTGGCACCGCCGGTGGGCGGATAGGTGAAGCGGAACTCGTTGACCTGCGGCGGCAGCGGCGCCACCGGAATGCCGAGCGCACCCAGCACACGCTGCGCCTCGGCGTTGTTCGCCGCATTGCCGGCTGAGGGCGTGATGTCGCTGAAGAAGATGGGGAACTGCGCCGGCTGCACCGTCAGGCCGGCCGGAATGCCCAAGCTGACCAGCGGATTGGTGGCGCGGATGTTCTTGTACAGCGGCTCACCCTGGTCAAGAAAACCCAGCGTGTTGGCGAAAAAGGCGCCGCCGTTGGGATCGATGCCGGACAAGCGCTGGCGGTAGCGGTAGCCGTCGAGAGTGACGTAGTAGAGGTCCTGGAACAGGCGTCGGCCCGGGCCGTTGTTCGCGGTGAACACGGTCCAGGCGTAGGTGAATACGCGGGCGTTGAGATCGGTGGTGCTGGTGTCGCTGGCGCGGACGGTCACGTCCCAGGCCGCGACGGTATTGCTTGAAACCGCAGGCGTGGCGATATTCGCGTCGGGGTTGCCGCCGGTGTTCGCCCCCGTGAAATTGACGCCGTAGATGCCGGTCACCGGAGCGACATACACACAGGGAATGTAGCCGGCCGGGTTGCCGCCGCCGCTCACCGCGCGCGGGCCCGCAAGCTCCTGTGCGCGGTCGGCGATCAGGCCGGTGGTGCCACTGGTGCAGGTGAAGTTGGCGGTCGCGGGCAGGTTCTCGCCGCCGCGCGGCCCGAAATCCTGCGGGTTGTAGACCTGGATGATGCCGATGCCATCGGCCGTGCGGTTGCGGGATCCCACCAGGATCCGCTCGCCTGCCTGCGCGTAGACGTAGATGAAGCCGCGCCGACGCACGACGTTCAGATACGAGGAGGCGGGGTCGGAAACGTCAAGATTTCCGCGCCCCGAGCCAGCGATGGCTTCGGCGCCACTAGGGTAAAGATTACGGCTGCCCTCGGCCGAGGCGGCCAGGGGCACGCACAGCGCGAGACACAGGAAAAACAGCGAAACGATTGCAGACGCGCGCAACCGTTGTGCCGCGCGAACGAAGGCTGGCAGGTGCATGCTGGCTCCGATGGGATGGATGGATGAGATGGGCGCCTCTGGTGGGCGCCTCAGCCCTGGACGCGAACTGCGCCGACGATTGCACTTTTCGCGCCAAAGATTGTGCCTGAGCTCGCGGATTGGGCAAACGATTGTGAAACGCACCTTCCAACGCAGAATCGCCGGCGTTCGGCACGGCTGGCGTGGCGCCGGGCCCGTTGTCCTGCGCATGCCCGTGCCTTGGGCCCGGCCGTCGAGTGCAAAAAAGCCGACGAACGGCATGCGCCCCTTGCGGGCATCGCCCGGAGGCTCTGACGCACAGCGTCACATGCCGTCCCGGACGCCAGCCTGCGGGCGCAATTGGCAATTGGCACTTGGAACTTGGCAGTCGGCTCCCGGGCGCGACACGGCCGGAGTCTGCGCAGATTTGCGGCGCGCGCTGCGCTGCGGCGATCAGCTGCGCGAGTCAAGCCAAGCGAGCAGCGCCTCGGGCTCCAGAGGACGACTGTGCAGAAAGCCCTGCAGCTGAGTGCAGCCCAGGCCGCTCAGCAGGGCCTGCTGGGGCTCGGTCTCCACGCCCTCGGCCAGGGTGGACAGCTCAAGCGACCGCGCCAGCGTGAGGATGCTGCGGACGATCGCCGCTGCGGTGTGATCCTTGGGCAGTGCCGACACGAAGCTCCGGTCCACCTTCAGTTTGGTCAGAGGAAAGCGATGCAGGTAGGCAAGGCTCGACCAGCCGGTGCCGAAGTCATCGATGCTGAGCCCCAGACCCAAGGCTGCCAGAGCCTGCAGCTGGCTGGCCGTGGCCTCGGTATGCTCCATCAGGGTCGACTCGGTGATCTCAAGCTCGAGTCCACGTCCATCGAGGCCGTGCGTCTGCAGCGCCTGCGCGAAACGCACCGGCAGATCGCCATGCCGGAACTGGTCGGGTGAAACGTTGAGGCTCATGAACAGTTGGCCGTGCCCCTTGGTCTGCAGCCAGGCCTTGAGCCGGCAAGCCTCTTCGATCACATAGCCACCAATGGGCACGATCAGCCCCGACTCTTCGGCCACCGGCACAAAGCGAGCGGGGGGAACCTCGCCCAGCTCCGGGTGACGCCAGCGCAGCAGGGCCTCCACGCCGAGCACACGGAACGGTGGCCGCGCATCGACGATCGGCTGCAGAAGCAGGCGCAGCTGGCCACGCACCAGCGCGCGCGCCAGCTCGCGCTGCAAGCGCACCTGCTGAGCGACGCGTTCGCCCATGTCCGCACGGTAGGTCGACAGGCCCCGTCCGCTGCCAGCCATCGCCAGGTCGGCGCAGCGCAGCAGCGCCTCGCCATCGGCCGCGTCGTGCGGAAAACCGGCGAGACCGCAGCGCAGCTCGAGGTCGAACTCGATGCCAATGACCTGCAGCGGAGTGAACTGCGCGCGCGCGAGCAGGTCCTGCGCCGCGGTCTGCAGCCCGGCTTGCTGTACGCCCTCGTCTGTCGACAGATCGATCAGCACAGCGAACTCGTTCTGACCGAAATGGGCCACGCGATGCTCGATGCCGTCCAGGCATCGGGTGAGGCGCTCCACGACCTGGCCGAGCAGGGCATGCCCGTGTGCCAGACCGAAGGCCTCGCGGAACTCGCCGAAGCGCTCAACGCGCAAGCGCAGCAGCAGCAGGGGGTGGGCAGGCACGCGCTCGATCCAGCGTTTGGCCACCAGCAGCAGGCCGCGCTCGTTCAGCGCGCCGGTGACCGGATCGTGCTCGGCGAAGTAGCGGCTCTGCTGCTCGCGCCGATGACGCTCGCCGATGTCGGAGGCGATTTCCGACACCCCAACGCAGCGGCCGTCACGGTCCTGGATCGGCGACATCGACAGCAGCACCCAGGCCTCACTGCCATCGCGGCAGCAGCGAAGACTCTCCATGCGCTGCAGCGTCGCGCCGGCCAGCACCCGCTGCAGACGCTGCCGCGCCTCGGGCTGCAGGGCCTCGGGCACCAGCAGCTCAACTGGGCGCCCCAGCACCTCAGACTCGCGAAAGCCGTACAGCAGCTCTGCGCCGTGATTCCAGCTGACGATCCGGCCGTCCAGATCGAGCGAGAGGATCGCATCGCCCGAGCTGCGCACGATCGCCGCCAGTCGCTCGGAGGCCTGATGCTGCCCCTCGCGCTCGGTGATGTCGATCGAGATTCCACCGACCAGGCGCACGCCATTGCGCGCGCCCAAGGGGAACTTGAAGGTTTCAAACAGGCCGCTGCTGCCGTCGGCGCGCAGGCCCGGCTCAAGCATGCGCTCGGCCTGGCCGGACTCGATCACGCGCAGATTGTTGCGCGCGTAAAGCTCAGCCAGCTCCGGTGCGAATACCCGCGACATCGGCATCGGCAGACCGGGCACCCCGAGGTGCTCCATCAGGCGCAGATAGGCCGCATTCGCGGCCAGGGTGCAGCCGCGCTCGTCGGCGATCCAGGCGAAACCGGGGCAGTTGTCCAGAAACGCCTGCAGCATGGTCTCGCGCTGCTTGAGGTCGAGCTCGACCGTCTTGCGCGAGGTGATGTTCTCGGCGGTGATCGCCACTCCATCCTTCAGCGGGACGATCTGATGGCGCATCCAGCGCAGCTCCGGCGGATGCTCGACGACCTCGAACTCTTCGACGAAGGGCAGGCCGCTGGCCAACACGCGCCGGCAGTTCTGAATCAGGACCCCGGTCCGGCTGCCCGGCACGCACTCGCGAATCGTCTGGCCGACCAGCGCCCGCGGGTCAGCGCGCAGAAGTTCGCCGCCCATCCGGTTGGCATACTCGACCCGGAAGTCCAGCACCTCGCCAGTGTCTGCGCGCACCACAGAGGTGATGTACAGCGCGGCCAGAGCGCTGGAGGCCGCGCCGGCGAACCACTCGGCGAGACGGGCACGCTCGCTGCGCACGGCGCGGGCCTCGGTGAGATCGCTTTGCAGAAACAGAAAGCCGCGCAGCCCCTCGCCATCGCCCCGCAGAGGCAACAGACGGCTGCGCAGGCTCATCGCACTGCCATCGCGACGCTGGGTCTCCAGCTCCACCTCGGTCGCCTGACCCTGCAGATAGGCGGCGCGGATCTGTGCCAGCGTTGCCTGCGCATTGCCCGCACCGCCGAGCGACCGCAGCGGCTGGCCGATCACCTCGGCGCGCCGCCAGCCCGTGCAGCGCTCGAAGGCGGCGTTGACGTAGCGCACATAGGGGCCGCCTGCGCCGCTGCCGCCTCGCTCGGCGTCCGTGACCAGCACCAGCTCTTCGAGATGTTCGAGGCAGTGCAGGGCCCACTTGAGGTCGAGCGAGGTCTCGGTGTTCATGGGCGTCCTCCCGTGGGGGGATGGTGAACCCCGCCCGCAGAGGCGTCCATGTGCTGCAGTCAATTCCTGCCCGGGATGATCCCTACCTCCGCGCACTCCGCGGGCACCCTCACGACCACAGCGCTCGCAGAGGCGAAATCCCCCGCTCCGCGCGCGCGCCTGCCGCGTGGGAACGCGGATTTCTGCGTACCGGCGCTGAGACACCTGCTCACCGCGAGCACCTCAGGGCTCGAAGCCGTTGCTGAAGACTGCCGCAGGCAGCGGCAGCGCGAGCCAGACATCGCGCAGCTGCTGCTCGGCGAACACCCCCACGGGCCGCGGATCCGCACCGAAGGCGATGCGCCCGGTGAAGCCGCGCTGCGTGGTTTCGGTATCGCGGATCATTTCGGTGCGCTCGCTGCTGGTGCAGGCAGCGTCGCTGCACTGCCACCAGCCGCCGCTGCCGAGGCTGCCGCTGACGTAGGCCGGCCGGTCGCCCGGACGCAGCCGCAGCTGGGGCGCGATGTCGAAGGGATTGGGCAAGGCCGCGCGCGGCGCGCTCGAACAGCTGGCATCGGCGCAGGTCAGCAGGTTTCGCGCCCCGGAGAAGGTGTTCTCCAGCAGCACCGGGCGGTTGTCCGCGCGAATGGCGATGCCGCCGCCGTTGAAGACCTGCTCCTCGCCCAGGGTTCGCACGGTCAGGCCAGTGCACTCGATGTCGTCGCAGCGCGCGAGCCGCAGCGCCCCCGCAAAGTTGCCCGGCGTGGGCTGGCGGCTCACCGACCAGGTCACCACCGGCCGACCATCGCCGCCGACCGCCAGGCCGAGGTCCGCGAGCGAAGTCGACTGCTGCGCGGCGTCCGGCTCATCGGCCACCAGCCGCGCCTGGCCGCTCGCGCAGTTCACGTCGGCGCACGAGAAGAGATGGACGGTATTGGTGCTGCGGATCATGTAGAGCATCAGCGGTCGACCATCCGGGCGGATCACCAGCTCGGTGAATTCCCCGCTGGCATTGCCCGACCCGCTCACTTCGCGGTGTGTGCCTGTCGTGCACTCGGTATCCGCACAGTCCCAGGCGGCACTGCCACCCGCGCTGGAGTAGTAGGCGAAGGGGCGGCCGTCGGGGCGGATGGCGATGGAGGGCCGCGATGCATCGGCATTGACGCCGCCGGTTGTGCGGTAGCCGACCGACGAGCACAGCGCGTCCGCGCAGACGCCGATGCGCGGCCGCCTCAGTTGGGTCCAGATCGCCACCGGGCGACCATCCGGAAGCAGCGCCACATCCGGCGACACAGCAGGCACACCGTTGGCAATGCGACGGATGAAGGCGGTACAGGCCGTGGTCGTGCATTGGGTCGAGCGCAGCTCGCTCAGCGCGGCATCCTGGTACTGGATCAGCGGACGTCCCGTCGAATAGGCCAGGGCAACACTGGTCGGACCGAAGCCAGGGCCCGCCTCCAGCGTCAGGCGCTGCGGCGTACTGCAGGCCGCGTCGCTGCAGACCGTCGCGCGCATGGCGCCGGCGGCAGGCTGATGGTGGCTGACCAGCAGATGGCCGTTCGGCAGGCGCGTGGCCGAGGGCGCATGGCCGCGGCCCGCGCCATCCAACGTCGACTGCTCGCTGGCAGCGCAGTTGCCGTCATTGCAGCGCAGACGCTCCAGGGTACCGCTGGCACCGCCGCGGAACACCAGATCGACGAAGCCGCTGGCATCAAGGGTGATCGAGGCATCGCCACCCGGCCCGATCGAGAACGACTGGAAGCTGGCTGCGCCGAAAGGCGCTACGCCGCGCGCCAGACGCAGCTCACCGCTGCTGCTGTCGTCGTAGGCGATCCACAGCAGATTGTTCGCGAAGGCCATGCTCGGGTTGCGACCACGGTCGCCGACGCCGTCGACGACGACGCTGCTGCCGCTGTCGCAGGTCGCACTGCCGCAGCGGTACAGGCGCAGGTCGCCGCTCGTCGCATCGTAGTAGGCGATGGCGGGAAAGCCCGTCGCAGGATCGATGGCCGTGGCCGTGCCGACGCCGACATCGTTCACCGTATCGAGCACGCGCAGCGTGGCGAAATTGCAGGACGAGTCGAAACAGTCGGCCGCTTCCAGATCACCACGGGTCGCGTTGTAGTAGGCCGCGAACGGCCGCTGCGCCAGGGCAGTTCGGCGTGCAGCGCTGACGTAGCGCCCGCGGTCGTCGCCGCTGCTGAGCTGAATCTCGGGCGCGCAGCCATCGCCACAGGACCCGGCGAAGAGCGCACGCCTGTTCTCGACGTAGTGGAACGCGGTCCACTGCTCGCTGTTTCCAGAGCGCGTCACCGCGAGGTGCTCGCCGAAGTCGTCCTGCCCATCCAGCAGGCGGACCACATAGCCCGGCGCAGGTTGAGACTGGGCCCAGACGGCCGCCGGTGCCATCAGCAGCCCAAGCCCGAAGCGCAGCCAACGCCCCACCCACCCACGCCGTCCAGTCCCTTTTGCTTCGCCACGCATCGCTCACCACTCCCGCTGAACTCGGGAGCAGTACGCCCCCGCTGGAGCGGTTTACGACGAAGGGCTGACGAACGTATCAGGGCAGGCGTGCGACCCGCCGGGCAAGCGGCATCAGGAGCCGCGTCCAAGGCGAAGCCCGCCCTGTCCGTGATCGTCGGGGCACCACCCCACACAAAAACTTCACAATCTTGCTAGCCTCTCCCCGGGCTCCGTCACATCCAGCGTTCCCTGCGGAGATGGACGCCTTGACCGCCACGTCGAATGGGGAGATTCGAATCATGCAAATCAAGAGGCACCCGGCTCGTTCCGCGCTTTTCACGGCCACGCTCACCGCGCTGGCTCTGGGGATCAGCATCCCGGCCCTGGCCCAGAACGCCAGCAACAACACTCCCGAGGAGGAGGCGGTAGAGCGCGAGGCTCAGCGGCTGGAGTCGGTGCAGGTGGTGGGGTCGCGCATCAAGCGCGCAACGATCGAGGGACCGTCTCCGGTCACGATCATCAGCAACAGCCAGCTGCAGCGCGAGGGGTTTGTCACGGTCGCGGAAACGCTGGAGACCATCACCCAGAACGCCGGCTCGGTGCAGAACGAACTGAACGCGGCCGGCGGCTTCACGCCCAACGGGTCGCCGGTGAACCTGCGCGGCCTCGGCGCTGGCCGGACCCTGCTGCTCATCAACGGCCGCCGCGCGGCTGACTATCCGTTCCCCTACAACGGCCAAAGCAACTTCCAGAACTTCAACAACATCCCGACAGCGGCCGTCGAGCGCATCGAGATCCTCAGCGGCGGCGCTTCAGCGATCTACGGCTCGGATGCGGTCGCCGGCGTCATCAACGTCGTGCTGCGCAAGGACTTCCGCGGCGACGTGGCCAAGCTGCGCACGGGTACGTCGAAGGAAGGCGGCGGTGACTTCGCCGATCTGCAGTGGGTCGGTGGACGCACTTCCGATCGCTGGAGCCTCACCTACGCCCTCCAGTACTACGCCGACGAGCCGGTCTACGGGTACCAGCGCGACTTCATGGATTCCCGTCTCGACAACCCGCTGCCGCCGGAGATTGTCGGCATCCAGCCCGCCGCAGGGCTGCGCATCAACCGCATCGGCCTGCCCACCGGCTCCACCTCATTCATTGCGCCGCCGTCCGGCACCTGCGCGCGTTTTGGCGGTGAGTACGTCGACTGGACGTACCGCGCGGTCAATGCGGCAACCAGCCAGCCCTTCACCCAGGGCAATGCCTGCGGCTACTTCGAGGACGTGGGCTACCAGTCGATCGCCAACGGCAACAACGACCTCTCCGGCTATCTCTTCGGCGACCTCGACTTCGACAACGGCGTGCAGGCCTGGGCCAGCCTGATGGGCTTCAACTCACGCTCCAAGTTGACCGGCGGCGTCGAGTTCATCAACGGCCCCCACACTGACGGCGTGGGCGTCACCAACACCTTCTTCGCGACGAACTCGGAGATCAACGGCAACGTCCAGGTTCAGCGCATCTTCACGCCGCAGGAGTACGGCGGCATCGAAGGCACGCTGCAGCGCTTCGAGGAGTCCTCGCTCGACCTCGCCTTCGGCCTGCGCGGCCTGCTGGGCGATCGGTTCGACTGGGAGGCCACCCTCGGTCGCGCCGACTACATCGCGACGCGCACACGGCCTCGCCTCGATGGCTCGGCGGTCACCGACTTCTTCTTTGGCCCCCGCTTGAACACCACCGGCACGCCGCGCCACCTGCTCAACCTTGAGCGCTTCTACCGGCCCTTGACGCCTGCCGAGTTTGCGTCGCTCTCGACGAACCTGAAGTACGAGTCGGAGTCCTACGTCAACCAGGGCAACTTCGTGCTGAGCGGCGATCTGTTCGATCTGCCCGCCGGCCCCGTCGGTTTCGCGACGGTGCTCGAATTCACTCAGCAGGGCTACGATCTGGATTCGCCGCCGGAAATCCTGCCCACGAATCGCCAGGCCTACAACCTGACCGGCACCAACGGCGGCGGCGATCGCGATCGCTATGCGATCGGCCTGGAGGCCGGGCTGCCCCTGCTCGACTCGCTGCGCGCAACCCTCGCAGCCCGCTACGACAAGTACGACGACATCACCAATGTGGACGATGCCCGCACCTGGGCAGCGGGCCTCGAGTGGCGCCCCACCGAGTCGCTGCTGGTGCGCGGCAACCTGTCGACGAGCTTCAAAGCGCCGGACATGCACTATGTCTACAACGAGGGCAGCGGCAGCTTCAGCAATGCGCTCGACACCTTCCGCTGCCTGTCGACTGGCGGCACGCCCGGCGCCTCGACCTGCGCAGGCGCCACCTATACGTACTCGGTGTTCGCGACCAGCCGCGGCGAGCCGACGCTCGAGGAGGAAAGAGGACGTTCCTTCACCGGTGGATTCGTCTGGGACGTCACCGACACCGTTTCCACGTCGGTGGACTACTACGAGATCAAGCTTGAGGGCGCGGTCACGAACCTCACCTCGACCTACATCCTCGACGCCGAGGCCGGCTGCCGCACGGGGCTCACGCGCACGCGCCAGCCCTATGCCTTCGCCATCGACTCGGCGTTCTGCCGGGAGATCGTCAGCCGCGTGCAGCGCGCACCGGCGCCGGGCGAGCCGACGGAGCGCATCACCGGCGTCCGCAGCGGTCCGGTCAACCAGGCCTATCAGCGCATCAAGGGCATCGACGCGTCGATCCGCAACCGCCTGGACACCGACAGCTTCGGCACGTTCGCCTTCAGCCTCGACTGGTCGCACGTGCTGAGCTTCGAACTGCAGAGCTTCGCGACCGATCCGGTGCAGGAAGACTGGCGCGACGACCCCGAGAACTTTGATTTCCGCAGCCGCATGCGCGGCTCGGTGGCCTGGGCCCGGGGGGACTGGACGACGAACGTGTTCGGCACCCGCTACGGCAGCGTGCCGAACTGGCAGGAGACTGGACGCATCGCGCCCTACATCCTGTGGAACGTCAACGCGAGCAGGCAGCTGACCAAGCAGGCCTCGATCGGCCTCTACGTGAACAACCTGTTCAACAAGTTCGCGCCGCGGGATGACGGCTTCAACGCCTATCCGTACTTCTGGCGCGCCTTCAGCCCGATCGGCCGCGAGATCTCCGTGCAGTTCACCTACGCGCTGGACTGAAGCGCCGCAGACGTCCACAGCAAAACTTCGAAGCCCGGCCTCGCGCCGGGCTTCGCTTTTGGCCGAGCCGCCGTCTTCATGGGCGAGCGCCTGCGAGCACCGCTATCGGCCAACTCGGCGATATCGACGTCCACGTCTGCGGCCTCTGCGGCGCAGGCGAACGATGACAGCGCGCTAAGGATCGTGCCGCCCTGCCCTCGTAGGCCTGCTGCAGCAAAGGTTTCAGGGCATCGAACTCGTCGATGGAGCTCAGCGTGATCTCAAGATCACCCGCGAGCGTTTCGCGATTATGCCGACACGCGCTCGTCTTCCCACAGCTCCATGAACATGCCGAGACCCCATGGCAGCCGGGACGGGCGACGCGGAAAGGCGGGCACCGGAACAGACCAGAAGTCACAGTCATCGGGAACGCCACGGACAGCTCACGCCCCGAGACCGTGGCGTGGACGCACAGCGAGCCACGGAGGCGCAGTCGGCTGATTCGCGACTGCCACCGCGTGGCCCGCTGGACCGCGCTGACCTCAGTGGATCTTCTTCAGCATGATATCCGCCGTCTCCAGCGCGCCCTCAACCCAGCCCTGCGCATCGGAGTAGGCCTCACCGCAAATGAAGAGTGGCGTTCCGGTCAACGGCTGAACGATCTGCTGCTTGACCTCCCAGCTCTTCACGCCGATGTTCCAGCTGTTCCAGCCGCCGCCGAACGGGTCGTCACCCCAGTCACGGAACGCTGCCGCCTGCACTTCGGGTGAGAAGCTCTGGCCGTGGATGGCGCGCAACTGACGCTCGACCTCATCGACCATTTCCTGGCTCGCCACGTAGCGATTCCAGGTGTTGTCGCTGGATGCATGCGTCACCAGGGCCTGGAACGGATTGCGCGGCACCGGTACTTCCAGCCCTTCGCGCCACGCTTGGCGCCGGCGCGGGCGCAGGCCGTCCCAGAAGCCGATATTGAAGCCATCGTCGTAGCTGGCCATCAGCATGGCGGGGCCGGCCTTGGCGGGTTTGCCTTCCGATGTGGGCCAGTAGTAAGTCTGGCGCACCGGCAGACTGGTCACCGTGCGGCCACTTTCCACAGGCACGAACTCGCCCTGCCCCCTGCTGTAGTCGTAGAAGCCCGCAGCCCGCCACCACGGATTCGTGTAGGTCGTGAACATCTTGAACAATGGCTGTGGCGTGACGCTGGCGATGAGATTGGCGACGCTCGGAGCCTGCAGCAGGGGCGTCTTGTCGGCCACCAGTTCAAGCGAGCGGCGGGGCATGGCCAGTATCAGCGTGCTGGCCTGCAGACGCTTGCCTCCGGATAGGCCCAGCAGGAACGTGCCGTTGCTCCACTCGAAACGCTCCAAGCGGGTTTCCAGCATCACTTCACCCCGCAACCTGCGGAACAGGGCTTCCATGGCCAGCGGCACCTGCTGAAAGCCCTGCTTGAAGCCCTCGTACTCGGGCGCGATGCCGAAGTCCGACAAGAACCACGGGATAGCGTCCGCGGCGTTCCAGTTGGAGACCACCGTTTCGTAGCCGCCTGCGTCCAGGCCCAGTTGATAGGCTTCATCGCTGATGACACGCAGTAGCAGATTCCAGAAGCCCTGCTCGTACAGTGGACGACCATCGAAGCTGGCCCTGCGCGCCATCTCATGACGCTCCGCATTGGTCAGGCCCGCCGCGGTGATGCCCGGAACGATCTGCTCGATGGCATTGACCATGACTACGCCCGGCGTGTTGCCCTGCTCCAGGAACGACAGGCGATACGGCACTTTGTCCGGCTGCTTGGTGAAGTCCGACAGACGCAAATGCACGCCACGCAGATACGCGATGTTCTGGTCCTGGTCCACCGGGAACGGGTAGGTCTCGATGCGTTCGATCTTGGGCAGGGCCTTGTTCAGTTCCTTCAGCAGGGCAACGATCAGCGGCTGGGTCTTCGGCAGGATGCGCATGCCGCCCAGTTCGGCAACCATATTAGGTATGCCCGGTGGCCGCACCGACAGCAGTCGCCCGCCGATGTGGTCGCTGGCTTCGATCAGCACGATCCGGCGGTTGGGGTAGCGCTGCTTGAGCCGCCAAGCGCTGTACACACCCGAGACGCCGCCACCAACAATCGCCATATCCGCGTTGGCATGGGTGTCAGCGGCTTCCGCCGCCTTCGTCGACTTCCTTCTGCTTTCGGCCACAAAGCCCCCTTCGGCAGCGGGTGACTGCCACGTTTTGGTTGGACGACGCTACCTCGCACTACAGTTCGCAGCACAGCGAACGGAGGCTACACATCTCGCGCTGCCACATGCGTGTCGCAGCGGGCGACCATGGGTTGATTCGGGGCGATTCGAGTCAGCCGGTCGCTCGGCACGGCGCACCTACTGACCCAAGCTGCGACGACCAGAGCCTTGAGCCCGCCGCCGAGATCCAGCTTCAGCCCCGCACGGGAAGGCACAAAGACGTTCGCCTTGCCCGCAACCTTCGCGTCTTCGAGCCTGTCGAGCTCCATCACCGCGAAGGCGTAGCACGCGCAGCGGGCGTTGTCGCGCGGCGGCCCACGGGGCGAGCAGCGCGCAGCAAGCCCGACGCACTCCGCCTGTTGCGCTCACCCACCCGGGCCGATCAGCGCAGTCCTGCCGCCTGGCGCAGGGCCCGCGCGACCGCAGCCGGGTCGCTTGGCGTCCACAGCAGCGCACCGCTCCCGCTTTCGATCCGCAGCGCCGGACCGATCCGCGTGACCGCGCAGAACACCGGTTCGCCGCGGCCGTCGATCTGCCATCCCATCGCGTCGCCTGGCGACCACCACGCCCGCTTCAGCAGCGGCTTCGGCAGGGTCTCGTCCGGCACGCTGGAAAGGTCGAGTTCAACGATAGAGGCGTCGCACAGGGCCTTGCGGTCCAGCACGAAGTGCCGATGCGCCGCCTCGATGCGCAGCGCGCCTTCCACCAGTGTCGCCTTGGGGGGTCGGACCAGCGCCCACGCCAGCAGCATCGACACGCCCGCGCCCAGCGCCGCGAGGGCCGCTGCGGCCCCGAGATGCTCGCCGCGGGTAATCACGGCAACGCCGACGCCCATCATCAGAGCGTCGAAGGCGAGGAACAGGGCGCCGCCGAGGGCGAGCCGACGACGACGAAGGGCCGGAGGAAACGCGAACGTCAGCATGCGGGGTCACGAGCGAGGCGCCTCAGCGTAGCGACGCGCCCCATCGAAGCACCGTGAGGACGAAGACCCGCAACGCGCCCGGGAAACTCGAAGGCGCGTTGCGTTCGGCCTGCCAGCCCGCCCTTGCCGGGCTCGGCTGCATCGTGTCGCTTCGTGGTGCGGGCCGGTGTGCAGGCCGGTGCGCGATGACGGGCCGGCGACGGCCGCTCCGGCAGCCTCGTGGGCCAATCTCAAGACCGCGCGAGCCGACCGATGCCCAAGACGACCCTGATCTTCGCCGCCCTGCTCGTCCTGCTGGGCGTCGGCGCGTTCGCTGTGTCGTCGAGCAGCACCGCACTGCTTCCCGCCTATGTCGGCATCGCCCTTGGCACACTCGCCGGCTTCGCCCTGGGCTTCAATGGTGCACGCAAGCACCTGATGCATGTGGCCGCCGTGGTGGCCCTGCTCGGGTCGCTCGCGCCTGCGGCCGCCCTGCTGATTCGCGCCGCGCAAATGAGCCCGCTGGCCTTGGGAGTCAACCTTGGCATGCTGACGCTGTGCGCAGTTCTGCTGGTGCTGATGGTGCGCGCCTTCATCGCGGCGCGCCGGGCTGGGCAAGCCGCCTGAGCGTCCGCGTCAGGCCCGAACGCGTGCGGCTCACGCCCGTTCTGCGGCATGCCTCCGATCCCCATGACGCCGGGGCGGCAGCAGCGGATGGGCTCCGAATGCGGATCTGAAGTTGCCGGCTGAAGGCGCCTTGCCAGAAGGTTCTGCAGACCAGTGTCCGCTGTCGGCAGGCGCTTACGCTGCCGCTTCTCGCGGTCGTAGTCGGAGGAGATCTTCTCGATCTGCGCCATGATCTGCTTGATGCGAGCCTGGATACCGCCGGCATCGCCGGCGCCGTCGATGATCGTGCTGCTCTCCTTGGACAGACCGGGCTGACGACCGCCGCAAGGCTGAAACAGGGTGAGCGGACATTTCTCGGGGGCAGTAGCCGCAATCACCCACAGGCGATGGGAGACGTACGCTGGCTCCCGCTTTCGTCAAGCACTCCGACCATCGGGCTTGGCCTTGCGTGCAGGCTTGGCCTTGCGCGGGCTGCGACGCGTGGCCGGGCCATGCTGCGGATCACGCCAGACCATGTAGACATCGGCTCGGGCGTAGTGCGAATCGGGCTTGATCGAGGGCTGCCGCTCGAACCCAAGACTCTCGTAAAGCCGCAGGGCCGGAATGAGCTTGCTGTTGGTCTCGAGAAACAGTCTCCGGCCGCCGCGGCGGCGGAACTCGGCGATCGCCGCCTCCAGCAGCGCGCGGCCGATACCCAGCCCCTGGCGCGACTCGTCCACGGCCATCTTGGTGAGTTCGTAGGATTTAGCCGCATCCGGCAGCAGCGCGCAGGTGCCCACCACATCGTCGCCGAGCATCGCGAACAGGATGCTGCCGCCTCGGGCGAGGATCTCGGGCTCCGGGTTGGACAGCACGCGGTGGTCGATTTCCTCGACATAGAAGTATCGACGCAGCCAAGCTTCGTTGAGCCGAAGGAAATGCGGCGCGAGCGCGGGCGCGTAGGGCACGATCCGCAGTGCGTCGCGGGCGGCTCCGGCGCCGCGCGCGAGCACTTCCTCGGCGAGCGTCGGCGTGATCACCCGCTCGAACACCGTCAGCGCATGCAGCAGGTCGACGCCATGCGCGTGGCAGTGCGCGGCGTAGACGTCCTCGATGGCGCGCCAGTACGGCTTCGCCCTGCGCAGTTCAGCCTGCGCCTTCGGAGTGATGGACAGCCGGCGCACGCGTCCGTCCGTGGCGTCGAGTTCAACCGAAATCCAATCCAAGGCAAGCAGCCGCTGCGCGAGTTGACTCACGGCGGAATGCGTTTGGCCGACGGCCTGGGCGATCTCTCCCACGGTCAGCGCCCCACGGTCGTTGAGGATCCGCAACACCGGCAGCCAGCGCGCTTGAAGCTTCAAACCCAGCGCCCGATACACGTCGTCCGCAACGGCATAGACACGCTCGCTGACCGCCCGAAGTCGGCTACCCAGGGCGACCAAGCCCAGGCTGGAGATGTATTCCATGACGGCATTCCAGTCGTTGTGTAAGCACTAACATATCCAGCTGGGCAAGCGCTCGCAACGCCCCGGCGCACAGCGCAAAACGGGATCCAGGGGCGCGCCGACAGTCCGAGGTGCGACACGGGCAGACAGATACGGCAGCGCGCCAACCCGCGTCGACAGGGGCCAAGGGGCATGCGCATTCGAAGCCCGGCGCCGATTCGCACGATGTCGGGGCGGGACTCGATACGCGAGAGTCAGCTTCGACTTCGATGACGGGAAATCGTGTTCTGGCACCATGTTGCAGGCGTCTGGCGATGTTGTGAACTAGCGCGGGTCGCCGGCGTTGGTGACGATCTCGCGCAGCGGGGCTTCCATGGCGCGCATGGCGATCGCGATGCTGTGGTTCTGCTCTTCGTTGATGCCCTTCAGGTCGCGGATCGCGGTCAGTGCGCGGATCAGCGCCACGCCGCCGCCGGGGACCACACCTTCTTCCACAGCTGCACGGGTGGCGTGCAGGGTGTCTTCAACGCGGGCCTTCTCACCTTCACCTCGACTTCGGTGGCGGCAACGACCTTGATGACGGCCACGCCGCCGGTCAGCTTGGCCACGCGCTCCTGCAGCTTCTCGCGGTCGTAGTCGGAGGTGGTCTCTTCGATCTGCGCGTTGATCTGCTTGATGCGAGCCTGGATGCCGTCGGCCTCACCAGCGCCGTCGATGATCGTGCTGTTCTCTTTCGAGATCACGCTCTGCAGTGCGCGGCCCGGACACAGGATCTCGACGTCTCGATCTTCTGGTCGCGTTCCTCGGAGATCTATGCACCGGCTTGGAGCGAAGGTCGACCTCGACTGCCCCAGGAAGGCAGAGCTTTCCAGTAACCAGTGGCCAAACCTGCGGAGAGGGAACGCCATCGTGGATCGCTGACCCGAACGCCCCGAGGTCGGGTGGAACGGATGGACGGCACCGGTCCACCGGGAACTCGCTTACTGAAGGGTGTCGCGTGCTGGCTCCAGCTGCTGCAGAAGCAACTCGGGCTCGAATCCATTCAGGCGGACGTCGGCCATCAGGAACGTCGGCACTGAGCGAACCTGCAGTCGTTCCGCGAGCTCGCGCGCACGCTCGGACTGTTCGACGTCGAGTTCGATGAAGTCAACTTCCCTTTCGTTCAAGAACTGTCTGGCGCGATCGCACACAGGGCAGCTCTTCGCCGAGACCATGATCGTCACTTCGGGTCTCGCCAGCCCGGTGGCCTGCCAGTTCAGGGGCTCGATCAAGGGTGGAACGGCGAGCGCCCTCCAGCTTCTGCCAGCGGCAATCCCGATTACGGCGGCGGCCGCCAGCGGCAGGAGCCAGAACAGCGCTTCGCGAATCCATGTCTTCGGTCGAGTATTCATCGTCTACGTTCCATTCGAGGCTGGAAATCGATGGCCACCGAAGCGGTGGCCATCGAATCGATCCGTCGGGCGCTCAATCGTCCCGGAACTAGAACGGCAGCTCGCAGCCGTTCCGCAACAGACAACGCTGGTACTTGAGAACGCAGTGGTCGTTCTGCCAGCCGCCGCACTGCCAGAGCACGTCATCGCATGCAAAGCAGGCGCCGCTGGTGGCGGAAACCACGCCGGCGACTCCGGCAGTCAGCAGGAACAGTGCAACCGAGAGCTTCTTTCGCAGATTCATGAATCGATCCTCTTGGGGTCTTGGAAACACACAGCGCTCCGCAAGCTTGCGAAGGCAGGGGTGGACGGAGCGACGCTGCCAACGAAAGGCTTGCATCACCCGTCCATTCCAAAGACTCGAAGAAACCGAAAATTCTCGATCACCAGCCCAGCTTCACTGGTTGGTCCAGCACATGGCCGCCCCCTCAGCGCTGCTCGAAGCGCCGTCCGGCGCCGTCACGGTGACCCGCACGCGAACCGGTCGGCCCGCTCTGCAGTTGCCGACCAGGGTCCGTGAGGTGCCGTCGGTGAAGTAGTCCTCGAGCCCCTGCAGAACTGTCCATTCGTATCGATACACGCGCACGGTTGACTGCGGCCAGGCTTCGCAGAAAGCCGATTCCGCCCAGGCCACACACTGGATCTCGGCCGGCGGCATGGAGGATTCGGGGGGACAGCTCTGCATTCCACTGCCCATCGGGCAGCTCTTTCGAAAGGTCTGAATGAGGTCCGGGCGGCCGCACGGAAGATCAGGCGGCGTGTTGGGAGGCGTGACGTCGCATGTCGCTCCTACGGCGATTGCGGTTGTCGAACCGAACAGCAGGCACAGGCGGGCCATGAGTGCGCACGAGCGATACATACGGAGTCTCCACTGGACGGGGTCAACTACAAACTCGGATTCTGGCGAAATCGCCGATCAGGGTGAGGGGGCAGGGCTCGCTGCAAGAAGGCGGCGGGCGCGCTCGCAGACCTCGCTCAAGGCGCCAGAGGCCGTGTTCGCGGGCCGGCAATCGAGCGCGGCCGTCAGCGCCCCGACCGTGCCCAGGTATTCCGCGCGATTGAACGCGCTGGAATTCGCCAGCCCGACGGCGGCCTCCGGGTGCACCAACAGCTGCAGCGCTTCTTCGGCGCGCCCATTGCCATTCAGGAAGCGGGCGAAGTGCAGCCTGAAGTAGGTGCTGAGCGCGCTCCCTGCACCGCCCCGGTCCTGGCTGGCTTCAAGCGCGCCGCGGTACAGGCGCTCGGCCTCGGCCTCGTGCCCCCCGGCCTTGTCCAACAGGTGAGCAACATTGAACTGGATGCGCTGCGTGCTGACATGGTCCGCGCCCAGGCCGCGTTTCGCGGCTTCCAGAGCCTGTCGATACTCGACCAGCGCCAGATCCGGCTGCGCGTTGTGTTCGAGCGCACGGCCCAAGGTGTTGTAGCCGTAGATGGCTTCTGCACTGTCCGGCCCGAAGGCCCGGACGATCAATCCCAGGCTGGCGCGGGCCTCACCCACGGCTTCTACGGTTTTGTCCGATGCGCGCAGCGCGGCGACCCGACGCATGCGCGTACGCAGGACCTGCGCATGGGTGTCCGGCAGCGTTTGCCGCTGCCAGGCCAGAGTTTCATCGAGCACAGCCAGTTCCTGTTGGGTCTGCTTGGCAACGCTGTGGGCCTCGGCCAAGGTGTAGCGCACCCGGGTTGCGAGTTCATCTTCGGGACCTCGTGTCGACGACAAGGCCAGCGCACGCTCGAGCAGCGGTAGGGCCTGGTCCGGATTTCCGCTGTGCGCCAACTGCCTTCCCCGGGTCGTCAGCCAATCAAGATGGTGGATTCGATCCGCCGGCACTTCAGTCGCCAGCAATTGGCCCGCCCTCTCCCACTCGGCGCTTCCCAACAGCGCCCGTGCAAGCTGCAGGCGCAGCCCGTCAAGTTCATCGGCGGAAAGCTCGCCGCCGGCCGATGCCGCCAGAGCGCGCTCCAGAAGGTCCACGCCTTGGGCGAAACGCCCCAGCGAGAGATCCACTTCCGCCACGCTGCCGGCGAGCCGGGCGAACAGCTCGGGCTGGTCGCGCTCGATCTCATCGAACTGCTCACGCGCTGCATCCAGGATGCGACCCGCGCTCACATCCGCGCCACTGGCGCGGATGGGATCAGCGGCGACGAAAGCCGACCTGAGCACGCCAAGGGCGCTGGACGAAAGGTCCCGCTGCATCCGCAGTTCGCGGTTCTGCTGCCAAAGGACCACCGTAGCCATCGACAGCCCGAGCAGACCCGCTGCCACTGAAGTCACGGCGATGCGGTGCCTTGCGATGAATTTCCTCGCGCGATACCAGCGATGGCTGCCACGCGCGCTCACCGGACGACCTTGCAGGAAGCACTCAAGATCAGCGTCCAGCTGCTCCACCGAGGCGTAGCGCTCCTCGGGGCGCTTGCGCAGACAGCGCAGCACGATGTCGTCGAGATCACCCTTCAGGCTGCGCTTCAGGCTCTTGGCCTCAGTGCCCTGACCGCTTATGCGGACACTCGGCGCCGTCGGCGTGTGCTCAAGGATCAGGCGCTCGGCTTCACCCGCACTGAGGCCCTGCAGCGGCAGCGCCGGCACGCCAGCGAGCAGTTCGTACAGCAGAGCGCCGAGCGAATACACGTCTGAGCTGACGCGACTGTCCTCTCCCCTGAGCTGCTCGGGCGCCGCATACGCGGGCGAGAAGCAGCGATGGGCGGTGCGTGTCCAGTCGCCTTGGGAAGCACTTTCCTCCGGCAGCAGTCTGGCGATGCCGAAATCCAGCAGCTTCGGCAGCCCGTTCACTTCCACCAGGACATTGGCCGGCTTCAGATCGCGGTGGACCACAAGGTACCGGTGGGCATGCGACACCGCTTGGCAGACGCGACGCATCAGCTCGATCCTGGCGCGCACGCTGAGGGTGTGCTTCTCGGCGTACTGGGTGATCGGCAGCCCGCGGACATAGCTCAGCACCAGATAGGGCACACCCTCATCGAGGACGCCCTGCTCCAGAAGCGCAGCGATGTAGGGATGGTCGAGCCGAGCCAGGGACTGACATTCGATCCTGAAGCGACGCAGCACCTCCGGGTCCAGCAGCCCGCCGCGGAGAACCTTGATCGCGACCTGTTGGCGGGCACCCTGGATGTCGCGCTCAGCCCGGAACACCACGCCCATCCCGCCCGCGCCAATCGGCTCGCACAGCGTGTACTCGCCGACCCGTGCTCCAGGCCGCAGCCGGGAGCTCGTGACCGCATCGATCCATTCGTAGCCCACCTTTCCGGGCCGCGCAGGCTCTGCCCCGGCGAGCATGCGATCGGCGCGCAGCAGCTGGCGCAACTCGACGGCCAGTTCAGAGGCGTCACCGCAGCTGCGATCAATGAAGAGATCGCGTTCGGTATCGGGCAGCTCGCAGGCAGCCGCGAACAGCTCCTGCAGCCTATGCACCCGAACAGGCCTGCACGTCGACGCTGAGCCGATGACCCAGCCAGGCGCGCGCGAAACGCCACTGCCGCCCCACCGTGGCGACTGAGCTTCCCATGACCTCGGCGATCTCTTCCGTGTTGAGGCCGGAGAAGAACTTGAGTTCAACCAGGCGGCCGAGGTCTGCATCTTGCTGCGAAAGCTCGTCAAGCGCCGTGTCAAGGCCGATCCAGTCCAGCGACTCGTCGATGACCGGCAGTTCGGTCTCGGCCAGTGAAGTCAGCGACACGAATGGCAGACCTCCACCACGCTTTTCGCTGCTTCGCATCCTGAGGTAGTCGATCATCACTCGTCGCGTGATCGTGGCTGCGATTGCGAAGAAGTGCTGCCGGCTCTTCCAGTCGACTTCACTCTGCTCGGCCAGACGCTCGTAGGCTTCGTGCGCCAGCTCGGTGGGCTGCAGAGTCAGGACATCTGGGTTACGGCGTGCATGCGCATGGGCGATCTCGCGAAGCACGGGATACGCGAGCTCCATCAGCTGGGCTTCGACGGCTCGTTCGCCGGCTCTCCAGCGTTGCAGAAGCTCGGTCAGCATGGTCGCAAAAAGAATTCAATCGTCCGTTGCGAACAGTCTGGCCGGAAGGAACAGGTCGCACAAGCACTCGCCCCGGCGCTGTGCAGGCGCCTGTGCTTGGCCCAGAGCGCGAGCAGCCGAACGGGCCCAGGAAGCTCCCATCCGCTTGCCAGGAGAGCTTGCGCAAGGTCGGCAACGAAGCCGCGGAGTTTCTCGGTGCAGATGGCCCTTGGGATCGATGCGTCTGCCCCAGCAGGCGCAAGGTCCTGCTTTCTCTGCTGCGCGCGCTTCTTCAGCTTGCAGCGAGCCAAAGCAGAAGCCCCGCACAAGGCGGGGCTTCTGTTCAACACCTGACGCTTGGAGAAGCAGGACTTAGAAGTCCATGCCACCCATACCACCGCCGTGACCGTGGTCACCGCCGGCCGGGGCGTCTTTCTTCGGCAGCTCGGCGACCATGGCTTCGGTGGTGATCAGCAGGCCAGCGATCGAGGCCGCGTTCTGCAGCGCCGTGCGGGTGACCTTGGTCGGGTCCAGGATGCCCATCGCGACCATGTCGCCGAACTCGCCGGTAGCGGCGTTGTAGCCGAAGTTGCCCTGGCCTTCCGCGACCTTGTTGAGGATCACGGAGGGCTCTTCGCCGGCGTTGGTGACGATCTCGCGCAGCGGGGCTTCCATGGCGCGCTTGGCGATCACGATGCCGTGGTTCTGCTCTTCGTTGATGCCCTTCAGGTCAGCGATCGCGGTCAGCGCGCGGATCAGGGCGACGCCGCCGCCCGGGACCACGCCTTCTTCGACGGCCGCACGGGTGGCGTGCAGGGCGTCTTCGACGCGGGCCTTCTTTTCCTTCATCTCGACTTCGGTGGCAGCACCGACCTTGATGACGGCCACGCCGCCGGCCAGCTTGGCCACGCGCTCCTGCAGCTTCTCGCGGTCGTAGTCGGAGGAGGTCTCCTCGATCTGCGCCTTGATCTGCTTGATGCGGGCCTGGATGCCGTCGGCATCGCCGGCGCCGTCGATGATCGTGCTGTTCTCCTTGGAGACGACGATCTTCTTGGCGCGGCCCAGATCCTTGATGGTGGCCTTCTCAAGCTGCAGGCCGACTTCTTCGGAGATCACGGTGCCGCCCGTGAGGATCGCCATGTCTTCCAGCATCGCCTTGCGACGGTCGCCGAAGCCCGGGGCCTTCACTGCGCAGACCTTGACGATGCCGCGGATGGTGTTGACGACCAGGGTCGCCAGCGCTTCGCCTTCGACTTCCTCGGCGACGATCAGCAGCGGCTTGCCGGCCTTGGCCACGCCTTCCAGCACCGGCAGCAGCTCGCGCACGTTCGAGATCTTCTTGTCGTGCAGCAGGATGAACGGGTCATCCAGCTCAACCTGCTGGCTCTGCTGGTTGTTGATGAAGTAGGGCGAGAGGTAGCCGCGGTCGAACTGCATGCCCTCGACGACGTCGAGCTCGTTCTCCAGGCCCGAACCTTCTTCAACGGTGATCACGCCTTCCTTGCCGACCTTCTTCATGGCGTCGGCAATGATGTTGCCGATCGACTCGTCGGAGTTGGCGGAGATGGTGCCGACCTGGGCGATGGCCTTGTCGTCAGCGGTGGGCTTGGACAGCTTCTTCAGCTCGGCGACGGCGGCGATCACGGCCTTGTCGATGCCGCGCTTCAGATCCATCGGGTTCATGCCGGCGGCGACCGCCTTCATGCCCTCGCGGATCATGGCCTGGGCCAGGACGGTCGCGGTGGTGGTGCCGTCACCGGCGTTGTCGGAGGTCTTGGAAGCGACTTCCTTGACCATCTGCGCGCCCATGTTCTCGAACTTGTCGGCAAGCTCGATTTCCTTGGCGACGGAGACGCCGTCCTTGGTGATGGTCGGGGCGCCGAAGCTCTTGTCGAGCACGACGTTGCGGCCCTTCGGGCCCAGCGTGGCCTTGACGGCGTTGGCCAGAATGTTCACGCCGCGCAGGATCTTGACGCGGGCGTCTTCGCCGAACTTGATTTCTTTGGCTGCCATGGGGATTACCTCAGAAGCGGGGATTGGGGGTTGGGGATTCGGGATTGCGACATCAGCAGTGACAGGATTCGGGCAGGGCGATGGGATCGATACGCCTCGATGGGCGGAAGCGCGAGGCTTCTACGAATCCCCAATCCCTAATCCCCAATCCCGCCGTCAGCGGCTTCAGCCGATGACGGCCAAGATGTCGTCCTCGCGCACCACCAGGTACTCGGTGCCGTCGACCTTGACCTCGGTGCCGGCGTACTTGCCGAACAGCACCTTGTCACCGGCCTTGACCTTCAGCGCGCGCACGCTGCCGTTGTCGAGCGGCTTGCCTTCGCCCACGGCGACGACTTCGCCGCGGATGGGCTTCTCGGTGGCGCTGTCGGGGATCACGATGCCGCCGGCAGAGACCTTCTCTTCTTCCATGCGCTTGATGACGACGCGATCGTGCAGGGGTTTCAGGTTCATGTGGATCCTCGGTAAGTTGCTGATTTGTCGATGGTCCAACGCGCTTTGTTAGCACTCGCCGTTGGTGAGTGCCAAGTTTAGCCACGGAATGTGACGCCGTCGATGCCAGCCGGGTAGGCTGCTCGACCGACGTCAGCGTCGAGGCGGGAGACAAATGGGGCGGCCGATCTGCGCTTTCAAGAGGGAGGAGCGCGGGAAGGTGCGAACGCCGACCCGGCGCGTCCGGTGCCGCGGCTTGCCGGGGGCACAGGCGGACGTAATCGCCCTCAGCCCCGGCGCAGCCGTGCCTGCTCCTTCGGCTCCGAGTACTGTCGGCCGGGCGCCACCTGAGCGAGGAGCGGTGACCTCGGGGGACTGGGGCGAGCGTTAAGCTCCGGTGGGTCAAGACCCACCCTATGCCCGCTGATGATGTACGCGCTGGCGACGGCATCCGAGCCGCTGGCTGCCCTCAGGCGCTGCCCCAGCCAATCCTGCTCGTACGAATCCCCAATCCCCAATCCCGGCCCTAACGATGTCCGACCTCCAGCTTGTCCTCACCACCGCCCCCGACCCGCTGGTCGCCGAGGCCATCGCGCGCGCCCTGGTCGACGCCCAGCTCGCCGCCTGCGTCAGCCTGCTGCCGGGCGTCACCTCGGTGTACCGCTGGCAGGGTCAGGTCGAAACGGCGCGCGAAGTGCAGCTGCTGATCAAGACCCGCGCGAGCACCTTGCCCGCATTGATCGAGGAGATCCGCCGCCTGCATCCCTATGCGCTGCCCGAGCTGATCGCGCTCCCGATTGAAGACGGGCTGCCGGCCTATCTGGACTGGATGCGCCTCGGCTCGACGCCGCCGGTAAGGGCGGGCTGAGGGCGTAGCGCTCGCCGCCGGAGGGCGGCGGCGTTCCGGGCGAAGTGGGTGCGCGCACGGCGGTCTCAGCGGGCGCACTGGTGCGCGACGTTGGGCCGCGCTGCGCTTGGCCCAACCTACCGAAGCGCGTCGATGTTGTCGCTTGGGCCAAGCGCCGGCGCAGCCCAACGCGGGCCACGAATCGGGCAACACGCGGGGCTTCCCGCCGCCGGTGATCCACCAAGGCCTCGCGCTATGGCCTGGCGCTGAAAAGACAGCGCAGCATTCGGCGGCTATCCTTGGCGGTCCTTCCGTTCGGGCGTGGCGCCTGGCGGAGCTTTCGCCCGATCGGGCCGGCCCGCACGCGCGGGCGGCACCACCACACGGCCGCGCACCGTCAGGAAGGACGGCGGCGATGACCCCGTGTCCGGGCCTATCCACTGCATGCTTCGGGGGTTCCAGATGCGCATCGTCTCCGGCCGCGCGTTCGCGTCGGTCGCGTTCCTGTTTTCGTGTGCGGCCCTGCCGCAGCTCGCCGCCGCGCAGGCGGTGGATTTCAACGGTGGCTACAGCCAGGACTTCGACACGCTGGCCAATAGCGGCAGCAGTGCTGCCCTGCCCGCCGGCTGGGCGATCGCCGAGGCCGGCACCAGCGGCAACAACAACGGCCAGTACCAGGCCGGCGATGGCAGCAGCAACAGCGGCGACACCTGGAGCTACGGCAGCACTGGCTCCACTGAGCGCGCGCTGGGCAGCATCCTCTCGGGCAGCCTCAACAGCCGCTTCGGCGTGCAGCTGGTCAACCGCAGCGGCGGCAGCCTGTCTTCGGTGTCGATCAGCTACATCGCCGAGCAATGGCGCCTCGGCACCGCCGCCCGCGTCGATCGCCTCGACTTCGAGTACAGCCTGAATGCCACGGGCCTGGCGGATACGGCGGCCACCTGGACGGCGTTCGACGCGCTCGATGCCGTCGCGCCGGTGACCGCGGGCACCGCGGGCGCGCTCGTTGGCAATGCCGCAGCCAACCGGGTCGCTGTGAGCGGCAACCTGACGGGCCTCAGCTGGGGCGCGGATCAGGTGCTGTGGATCCGCTGGATCGACTTCAACGCCAGCAGCAATGACGACGGCCTCGCCATCGACGACCTCGTCGTCGGCACGCTGGCCGATACGCCGCCGAGCCTGGTTTCGACCACCCCGGCGAACAACGCGACCAACGTGGCTGTCACCCAGGCCCCGCGCCTGCGCTTCTCCGAGAGCGTTGATCTCAACGCCGCCGCCGTGAGTTTCAGCTGCGGCGGCAACGCGGTCGCCTTCAGCAGCAACAGCCCGGCCAGCGAGATCGTGCTGACGCCGAACAGCGCCCTGCCCTACTCGGCGAACTGCAGCCTGAGCATTCCGGCGGCGGCCATCACCGACCGCGACGGCACGCCGGAGCCGCTGGCTGCTGATGTCACGCTCGCCTTTGCTACCGAAGCCGATCTGCCGCCGCAGGTCGTTTCGACCACGCCCGCCAATGGCGCCACCGGCGTCGCGCCGGCGGTGACGCCGAGCGTGCAGTTCAGCGAAACCGTGACCCTCACGGCGCCGGCCTTCAGCATGGAATGCGATGCGGGCGGTGCGGTATCGATCAACCATCCGGCGAGCGGCCAGACGGTCGCGCTGTCGCCGCAGGCCCTGCTGCAGGAAGGAGACCGCTGCACGCTGCGCATCCTCGCCAGCCAGATCCGCGACGCCACCGGCCAGGCGCTGCCGGCCGATCGCGAGGTCAGCTTCCAGGTCAGCGCGGGCGTCGGCGACTACTACGCCCAGGTCAACACCAGCAGCCCCGAGCAGCTGCGCTGCTCGCTGCACGCAACCATCCGCGGCCATACCGCGTTCCCCTACTCGGGCACCGGCGTCACCAGCACCTGGACGATCCTGGAGCTGGCCGAAGAGGACCCGAACGACCCGACCCGGATCATCGACGCCTACCGCAACCGTCAGTACCTGAAGGGCAGCGACCGCGCCGGCACCGGCACCGGCATCACCTACAACCGCGAGCACAGCTGGCCGAACTCGCTCGGCTTCCCCAGCCAGACGGACGCACAGGGCCGGCCGAACGCGCCCTACACCGACACCCACATGCTGTATCTGACCGACACCGGCTACAACGCCGACCGCGGCAACAAGCCTTATGCCGACTGCGCGCAGAGCAGCGGCTGCACCGAGCGCCCGACCGATGTGAACCTCGGCGTCGGCGGCGGCACCGGTCTGTACCCGGGCAATTCCAACTGGTTCAACGGCAGCAGCTATGAGGTGTGGAGCGCGCGCAAAGGCGATTTCGCCCGCACCATCCTGTACATGGCGATCCGCTACGAGGGCGGCAGCCATCCGGTGACCGGCCAGGCCGAGCCGGATCTGGAGCTCACCGACAACCGTGCGCTGATCGTCGGCACCACCAGCTCGCCGGCCTACATGGGCCTGATGAGCACGGTGCTGGCCTGGCACCAGGCCGACCCGCCGGACGCCGCCGAGCGGCGTCGCAACGACGTGGTGTTCTCGTTCCAGGGCAATCGCAACCCCTTCATCGACCGCCCGGAATGGGGCACGCAGGCGCTGTTCACCAGCGCCCAGCCCAGCAGCTGCCAGCTGGTGACGCCGGTGCCGCCGGCGATCTTCGCCAACGGTTTCGAAGCGCTGAACTGATCGCGGCGCGCGGCCGGCCCCGCCCGCTTGAACGGGCGGGGCCGGTGACGCTCACGGGCCCGCCGCAGCCCGATTCGCTAAGCTTCGAGTCCCTTGCGCCCTCACGGGCGAACCAAACGCAGCGGCCGCGGTCTGGCCCCGACCGCCGCGCGCCTTGCCTCGACGCGAACCACCATGCCCCTGATCCTCCGCCTTGCCGGCCTGCTGCTGCTTTTTGCCAGCCGCAGCACCCCCGCCATCGACGATTCCGAGCTGCTGCCCATCGACGAGGCCTTCCGGCTGGAGGCGCGCGCGCTCGATGCCGAATCCGTCGAGCTGCGCTGGCAGATCGCCGAGGGCTACTACCTGTATCGCCATCGCACCGGCGCGGAAGCCGACGGCGAAGGGCTCTCGGCCGGCGAGCTGGCGATGCCGCCCGGCACGCCCTACACCGACGACTTCTTCGGCGATGTCGAAACCTACCGCGGCGAGCTGATCGCGCGTCTCGACGGCGTGCGCGCCGGGCCGGACGGTCGCCTGCCGCTCAAGGTGCGCTATCAGGGCTGCGCCGACGTCGGTATCTGCTACCCGCCGCACACCCAGGCCATCGAGGTGCAGCTGCCCTTGGCGACCGCGACCGCGACGGGCTTGCCCCCAGCGCCTGCAGCAGGTGGCTTGCCGGGACTGCCGGCGCCGAGCGCACCCCCGCTCATCGGCGAGGCCGGCCTGCTGCCCGCGACCTCGAATCCGTTGAACGTGGATGCAGCGCCGACCGAGACCGCGCCGCTGCCCGAGGCCGAAGCCTTCCAGTTCGAGGCGATTGCCGACGGCGCCGACGCCCTGCTGCTGCGGATCACGCCGGCACGCGGCTACTACGTGTACCGCGACCGCTCGGGCTTCCGCATCGAAGGTGAGGAAGCCACCGCCGGCGAGCCGCGCTGGCCGCCGGGGGTCAGCCATCGCGATGAGCACTTCGGCGAAGTGCTGGTCTACTTCGATCCGGTCGAGGTCGAGTTGCCGCTCGCCCGCGCGACCGGCGCTGCCGCCACGGTCACCGTAGTCGCCGAGTTCCAGGGCTGCCAGACCGACGGCATCTGCTACCCGCCGATGACGCGTCGCATCGCCCTCGACCTGCCCGCGGGCGCGGCTCGCGAGCTGCCGCCGGAAGACGTCGCGCGAAGCCTGCCGCCGGCCGGCGATCTCGGAATCGCGGCGGTGCTGCTGGCCCTGCTCGGCGCGGTCGCCGGCGGCCTGATCCTCAATCTGATGCCCTGCGTGCTGCCGGTGCTGTCGCTGAAGGCGATTGGTCTGGCGCAAAGCGGCGAGAGCGCGCACAAGGCGCGCGCGCATGCGCTCTGGTACACCGCCGGCGTGCTGGTCAGCTTCGCCGCGCTCGGCGCGCTCGCGCTGGGCCTGCGTGCGGCCGGCGAGGCCCTCGGCTGGGGCTTCCAGCTGCAGCAGCCGCTGTTCGTCGGCTTCGTGGTCTATGTGATGTTCGCGGTCGGCCTCTCGCTGTCCGGCGTGTTCACGCTGGGTGGCGGCATTGCCGGCGTCGGCCAGGGCCTGACCCAGCGCAGCGGCCCGGCCGGCGACTTCTTCACCGGCGTGCTGGCGGTGGTGGTGGCCAGCCCCTGCACCGCGCCCTTCATGGGCCCGGCGCTGGCCTTTGCCTTCACCGCGCCAGCCTGGCTGGGTATCGCCCTGTTTCTCGCGCTCGGCCTCGGCCTTGCCCTGCCCTTCCTGCTGATCGGCTTCGTGCCGGCGCTGGCGCAAAGCCTGCCCAAGCCGGGCGCGTGGATGGAGACCTTCAAGAACATCCTTGCCTTCCCGATGTACCTCACGGCCGTGTGGCTGCTGTGGGTGCTGGGCAACCAGCGCGGCATGGATGCGGTGGCCCTGGCCCTGATCGGTCTCGTCGTGCTGGCCGCCGGCCTGTGGGCCTTCGAGCGCAGCCGCTACGCCGAGAAGGGCGCGGCGCGCGCACTGGCCTGGCTGCTTATCGCTGCGTCTGCCGTGCCGCTGCTGATGGTTGAACGGCTGCCGACGCCGAGTGCTGCGGTCCAAGCCGAAGGCGTCGAACCCTATTCGGCGCAGCGTCTGGCCGCGCTGCGCAGCGAAGGCCGCACCGTCTTCGTCAACATGACCGCCGACTGGTGCGTGACCTGCAAGGCCAACGAGGCCCGCGTGCTCTCGCAGCCGGTGTTCAAGGACGCGCTGGCTGCGGCGAATGCGGTCTACATGGTCGGCGACTGGACCAATGTCGACCCCGCGATCACCGAGTTCCTGGAGCAACACGGCGCCGTCGGCGTGCCGCTCTACGTGGTGTTCCACCCCGGCGAGCCCGAGGGCCACGTGCTGCCGACAATCCTGACCGACGCCTCCGTACAGGAAGCACTCGTCGGAGACGCCCCATGAAGCCCGCGCAGCTCGCGCTGATCCTTGGTTTCGCCCTGGTCGGCGGCATCGGCGGCGTGCTGCTGGGTCGCCACTTCGCCACACCCAGCGCACCGCCGCTGCCGCAGGGCACGCTGGTGCTGGAAGAAGGCGCCAAGCGCCCGGACGCCGAGCTGCGCCGGCTCGACGGCAGCACGGCCAAGCTCAGCGATTTCGACGGCCGCCCGCTGCTGATCAACTTCTGGGCAACCTGGTGCCCGCCCTGCATCGAAGAGCTGCCCCTGCTCGATGCCCTGCACAAGCGCAGCGGAGCCGACGGCCTGCAGGTCATCGGCATCGCGCTCGACGACCCGGCCGCCGTCGAGAAATTCCTTGGCGAGCTGCCGGTGGAGTTCCCGATGTTCCTGGCCCAACCGGGACGCGTGGATCTCTCGACCACGCTGGGCAACGCCAACTCGGTGCTGCCCTACTCGGTGCTGATCGACGCCGAAGGCCGCATCGCCAAGCGCAAGTTCGGCGCCTTCAGCGAAGCCAGCCTGCGCGAGTGGGTCGCGGGCTACGAGTAAGCGCGCAGCGCGGCACGGACCAGCGTGGATCGCCGGTCTTCTACTCGGATCGCGATCGAAGCCGCATCGCCGCGGCCAAAGCCGCGGCGCCTGCATCCGGTGCGGCCTGCAGCCCGGCGATCACGCCCTCGCGATTCGCGACGGGGTGGTTCTGGCTGAGCTTGGCCTTGGCCTCGATGCACTCGATGTCGATGCGCAATCCGACGATGGCGCGCAGCAGGGCCTCGGTGTAGTCGGCCGGCGCGTCGGCCACCTGCCATGGCGCCTCACGCGGCGTCTCCATGTGCCGGGTCAGCGCCTCCACCCGAGACAGCAGGGTCGCAGCATCGTGCTGCCAGTACACGCGCCCGTGGACGACAACGGCCTCGTAGTTCCAGGTCGGAACCACCTTGCCGTGCTCGCGCTTGGCCGGATACCAGCCCGGATGCACATAGCCCTGGGCGCCGCGGAACACCGCGACCGCACGCGCACCGTCGGTGAAGCGCTGCCACAGCGGATTCGCCCGGGCGATGTGGCCGATCAGCACGCTGTCGCCTTCGCGCAGCAGCGGCAGCAGGTTGACTTCGCTGCCCTCGCCATTGCTGCACACCAGCGTCGCCAGCGGGTGCGCGTCGATCAGCGCCAGCGCCGAAGCCTGGTCGAGTTGGAAGGCGCTGGGGGTGTACATGGAGGGCCGGGATTCGGGATTGGGGATTGGGGATTCGCTAGAGCGGGGTGGGGCGAGTGTCGTTGGCGCGCTTCGCCCTATCGGACATAGGGTGGGTCTTGACCCACCGGCCTCAGCACACAGGGTGGACCTTGACCCACCACCGGGGGCGGTGACCTGGGGCGACCGGGGCGAGCGTCAAGCTCATGGTGGGTCGAGACCCACCCTATGGGAGCACGCGGCAGACCCCATAGGGTGGGTCTTGACCTACCGACCTCACCACACAGGGTGGGTCTTGACCCGCCGCCGGGGGCGGTGACCCGGGACGACCGGGGCGAGCGTCAAGCTCATGCTGGATCGAGACCCACCCTATGGGCAGGGCGCGGAATGCATCTCGCCGCGCCCTGCCCTTACGAATCCCCGATCCCGAATCCCGAATTCCCTCGACCCGCCGCCTCAGCGGCGGCGGGTCGACTCCAGATAGCGGAAGAACTCGGAGTCCGCATCGATCATCAGGGTCGCGTTGTCGCCCAGGTTGCGGTAGCTCTCCAGCGTGCGGAAGAAGGCGTAGAACTCGGGGTCGGCACCGTAGGCTTCGCCGTAGATGCGGGTGGCTTCGGCGTCGGCGCGGCCGCGGATCTCGGCCGCCTGGCGCTCGGCCTCGGAGCGGATGGTGCGCAGCTGGCGCTCCATGTCGCCCAGGATCTCCTGGCTGCGGCCCTGGCCCTCGGAGCGGAAGCGTTCGGCGATCGACTGGCGCTCAGCGATCATCCGGGTCTCCACCTGGCGACGCACGCTGTCGATGTAGTTGATGCGCTTGATGCGCACGTCGACCAGCTCGATGCCGAGCTCCGGCATCAGGCGCGAAGCCGCCGCCAGCATCTCCTGCTCCAGCCGCTCGCGGCCTTTCTTGGGCTTGTCGAGATCGACGTCACCGCGGACCACACCCTCTTCCGCCTCGACGGTCTCGCTGTCGACCTGCCAGTCGCGCGAGCGCACGATCTCCTCGAGATTGGTGCCCGAGACGATGTCGCGCGCGACCGAGTCGATGATGTCGTCCAGCCGCGTACGCGCGCCGGACTCATCGCGCACCGAGCGCATGAACTGCAGCGGATCGGCAATGCGCCAGCGCGCGGTGGTGTCGACGATCACGAACTCGCGGCCCAGCGTGGGAATCTGGCTGACATCGCCGTCCCAGGCCAGCAGGCGCTTGTCGAAGCGGCGCACCTCCTGGATGAAGGGCGTCTTGAAGTGCAGGCCGGGCTCGTTGATCGGCTCTCCGATCGGCTCACCGAACTGCACCAGGATGGCCTGCTCGGACTGGTCGATCACGAAGGTGGAATCGCGCAGGACAAAGAAGCCGAGCAGGGCGATGGCACCGAGAATGATGGGGCTCTTCATTGACGGTCTCCGGAAGCGGCGGGCTGGCGCTGGGCGTCACGCAGATTGAGCAGCGGCACGGGCGAGATCTGGCCGTCCTGCTGCACCACCACGCTGCCGATCTTCGGCAGCACCTCATTGAGCGTTTCCAGATACATGCGGGTGCGGGTGACCTCGGGCGCCGTGCGGTACTCGGTGAGGATGGCGGAGAAGCGCGCGGTTTCGCCGCGGGCCTGGTTGACGCGCTCGGTGGCATAGCCTTCGGCTTCGGCGATCGCGCGGTTGGCCTGACCGCGGGCCAGTGGAATCTGCTGATTGGCCTGCTTCTGCGCCTCGTTGATCATCCGCTCGCGCTCCTGGCGCGCTTCGTTGACCTCGTTGAAGGCCGGCTGCACCGCGCGCGGCGGCACCACGTCCTGCAGCTCGACGGTGACGATATGGATGCCGGTCTCATAGCGCTCCATCGCCTGCTGCACTTCGTCGCGCACCAGGTTGCTGATTTCCACACGCCCCGTCGTCAGCACCTCGCTGCCGAGCCGGTTGCCGACCGCGCGACGCATCACCGATTCGCTGATGTCGCGCAGGGTGCGGGTGGGCTCACGCATCGAGTAGATGTACTGCATCGGATCGGCGATGCGGTACTGCACCACCCACTCGACGTCGATGATGTTGAGGTCGCCCGAAAGCATCAGCGATTCTTCCTCGAAATCATTGGCGTCGTACTGGCTGGCGCCGTCCTCGCCGACGCCGGTGGTGCGGAAGCCGAACTCCTGCTTCAGCACGCGCTCGGTGGCCACCAGCTGCACGCTGTCGACGCCGAACGGAATCTTGAAGTGCAGACCGGGGTCGGCGATCTTCACGACCTCACCAAAGCGCTTGACCACGCCGCGCTCTTCCGGCTGCACGGTATAGAACACGCTGCCCACGCCCCACAGCGCGATGACCGCGCCGATCCCCAGTGCGATCAGGCCACCCGGAACCTTCGGCAGCTGGCTGCCACCGCCCCCACCGCCGGGTCGCGGCGGGCGTCCACCGCCGAACAGATTCTCGACGGTCTTGCGTGCGTCATTCATGGCTTCGATCCTCGTGGTGATACCGATGCCGCTGGCTGCGGCTTCTTGTCATTGCCCGGAAAGTGGCCCCTTCCGGGCTGCGGGCGCAGGACGCGGACGCGACCTGCGTGTGACGGGAGATACGCCGAACAGCGGGCGCGCGGCTCATTCTGCGCGGCGTTCGTACAGTCGCAGAATCAGCACGCCGGTCGCACCCAGCTCGACCGGGCTGGGCTTCGCGCTCAGCGCGCGCTCGCCCACGTGCACGCTGAAGCGCGCGTCCTGCACAGAGCGCCCCTGGCGCCAGAAGCGCAGCACTCGCGCTTGCGGCGGGCCGATCGGCTCCTCGACGGTGAAGCCGGAATCCAGCAGCCGCTCCATCAGCGCCGCCAGCGCCACGCGCGGCTGCACCAGACGCAGGGCCAGCTCGTACTCGCGCACCCTGAAGCCGGCCTGCTCGCGCACATCCTCGAACAGCAGACTGTGCTCGAACTCCAGCACGTAGCCGTCCCACAGGGGATCGCGCAGGGTGCGAATCTCGCCCGCCGCGTTGCGGCGCTGCTGGTCGGCGCGCGCTGTGAGCTGACGCATGTGCTCAGCCCGCTGCGCCTCGCGAAGCGCGGCGCGCGCCTGCGGGCTCGGCGATTCCGTCGCGGTCGCTGCATCCGAGGGCGGCGGCGCCGCAGGCGCCGGGCTCTGCGCGTGGGCAGGCTGCAGGCCAAGGGCCAGCAGGGCAGCGAGTGAACGCAGCAAGACCATTGCAGACTCCGCAAGACCCGAACGGGGCTGCGAGTGTGCCAGCGCCCGCGACCGCCTGCCTGCGGCGCGCGACGAGCAGTGAAATCGGCGCTGCCTGACTGCAGCTCGTCAATGCACGGGTCAGGCGCTTGCGGGCCTCAACCGCGCCGCGGCCAAGCGGCGAAGAAGGCGCCCACAGCCCCCGCGCCCGCGATCCACACGGCGGCGGGTGCGCCCAGCCACTCCGGCCCGCCGGCATCCAGACCGTAGAGCACCGCGCCGACCAGCATCAGACCGACGCCGATCACCGCGAACACGGTCTGCCGGTGGCCGGCCTGGGCCGCATCGGCCAGCCGCTTCAGGTCATCCGAATGCAGGCGCAGCGCGGCGCGGCCGCTGGCGGCCTGCTTGAGATAAGCATGCGCCAGCTCGGCGACTTCGGGCGCCGCCGCGAGGATCTGCGGGATACGCAGGCGCGCGCGCTTCAGCAGCGCCTGCGGGTTGCGCTTCTCGCGCAGGATCTCGGCCAGCACCGGCTTGGCCACGGCCCAGATGTCGAGCTTGGGGTCGAGCAACCGGCCCAGGCCTTCGATGTTGAGCAGGGTCTTCTGCAGCAGGATCAGCTGCGGCTGGATGGTCAGCTTGTACTGGTGCGCCACCTTGAACAGCTTGAGCAGCACTTCGCCCAGCGCGATCTCCGACAGCGGACGCGTGAAGTAAGGTTCGCAGACCGTGCGCACCGCGCCTTCGAGTTCATCGATGCGCACGGTGCCTGGCATCCAGCCGGCATCCAGATGCAGCTGGGCGATGCGCCGGTAGTCGCGCTCAAAGATCGCGGTGAAGTTCTCGGCCAGGTAGTACTGGTCGATCTCGGGCAGCGAACCCATGATCCCGAAGTCGAGCGCGATGAAGCGCGGCACATCGACGCGCGTGGTGTCGACCCAGATGTTTCCCGCATGCGCGTCGGCGTGGAAGAAGTTGTCGCGGAACACCTGGGTGTAGAACAGCTGCACGCCCTTGGCCGCCAGCACGCGTCGATCGATGCCGGCGGCTTCGATGGCGGCGAGGTCATCGCTGCGCACGCCGTGCACGCGTTCGATCGTCAGCACGCCTTCGGTGGTGAGGTCCCAGAACACCTGCGGCACGTAGAGATCCTTCGAGCCTTCGAAGTGCCGGCGCAGCACCGAGGCGTTGGCGCCCTCGCGCTGCAGGTCGAGCTCGTCGCGCAGGGACCGCGCAATCTCGTCCACGACCTCGGCCGGGCGCGTGCGCTCTGGATCGGGGCCGAAGCGCTCGGACAGCGCGGCGATCGTGCGCAGCAGGCCGATGTCGGCTTCGATGGTCTGGGCGATGCCCGGCCGCAGCACCTTGATGACCACCGCGCGGCCATCGGGCAGTTCGGCGGCGTGCACCTGGGCGATCGAGGCCGAGGCCAGCGGCGTTTCGTCAAAGCGCGCGTAGTGGTCCTCGATACGCCCGCCCAGCTCGCGCTCGATGGCCGCACGCGCCTGGGTGCCGGCAAAGGGCGCCACCTGGTCCTGCAGCAGGCACAGCTCGTCGGCGATGTCCGGCGGCAGCAGATCGCGCCGCGTCGCCAGCACCTGGCCGAACTTGACGAAGATCGGCCCGAGATCCTGCAGCGCCAGCCGCAGCCGCGCCCCGCGCGACAGCGTCGCCGCATTGCCGCGCGCCGCCGGCACGAAGGGCTTCAGCACCCGCAGCAGCCCCGCCAGGCGACTGCCTTCCAGCAGGCCGTCCAGGCGGTAGCGCAAGGCCACGCGCAGGATGGTGAGCACGCGCAAGGGGCTGCGGATCAGACGCATGGGCACAGCCCGTGGTGGCGTTCAGCAGGGGACAGCGATAGGCACATGGCAGGGCGACTCGACCGAAACCGCCGCACTGTGCCATGCGGAACGTGGAGGTGGCGAGGGTGGCAGGCATTTGTCGATGTCGAGAACGGAAACGATCAGCGACGCCTCGTTCGCCCTCAGCGCCGCCCGGCAGCGCACTGCACAGCCAGGGATTCCTGTGGAAAGGCCGCGGATCCGCTCACTCGAAGCCGTCGAGGAAAATCTGGACTTCGGTCGAGAACGCTCTTTCGACTGCGCCGATGTTGCAGGCGGTGCTGGAGCCCACCAAGCTCGTGCGCGGGTCGCCGTTCTGGTCCTGCGGCAGCACCGAGCCATCGCCGAAGTCGCCGCAGCGGGACGCCGGAATCGCCCGGTAGACCGAGCTGGTCGGCTGCGGGAAGAAGGCCGGCGTCGGCCCCTGATCCGCACGCAGGGGGCCGAGGCCCGGATCGGCACCCACGAGGTTGGTCGCGCTGTCTCCGGACAGCGAACAACCGGTCAGGCTGCCAATCAGGTTGTAGCCAAGGCTGCTGATCGGGAACGCATTGTTCGGGGTGTAGCAGTCGGGCCCAAAGCCGGGCGTTGCGAGGTTCCGGGTCACGATACTGTTGCCTAGGAGCAGCCTGCCCTCGATGCCCTGGTCGAAGTAGATCCCACCGCCCTGGCCCGCCTGATTGTCGACGATCGTCGAAAACAGCACGCGCCCGGATCCGTAGATCGCGCCGCCGAGGAAATCCGCGCGGTTGCCCGCCAGCGTGGAGTTGCGGACGATCAGCTCGGTGCGCCTGCTCTGGCTGCTGCTGATGACTTGGCCGATGGCGCCACCGGAGCCACCCGTGCCGCTCTGCCGGATCGCGCGGTTGTCGAGCAGGGCCGATGCGTCCACGATCACCGTCGAGCGGCGCCCGGCGACGCCGGAATCCTTGAAGATGCCGATCGCCCCGCCGTCGCCCCGCGTGACCTCGTTGTTGCGCAGGACGCTGCGATAGACCAGCAGATTGCCCGCGCGCACGCGGATCGCACCGCCCACATCATCGCCAGGAAAGAAATTGTTGGCCCCGGTGATGCTGACGCCCATCAGGGCCAGAGCCGGGATGGAGTTGGTCACGTTCGTACTGCCAATCGGCCCCAGCAGTGAGAAGGCGGAGCCAACCCCGCTGATGCGGAACTCGACGGCCGCCGGCGCATTGACATTGCCGACGATCGTGATGGAGCGGCGCTGTCCCGAGCCGACGGTGAACATCGAGCCCTGGTTGTCGACGCCGGCCAGGGTGTAGAGGCCGTCGGGCACCCGGATCATCCGCGGGCCCACGTTCGCGGCGGCCTCGCCGATCGCCGCACGCAGCGTGCACTGGCCGTTGCTGGCCGCGCAGGTGCCGTTGCCGAGATTGGCGTCGGGGAAATCGGCGGTCGAGTTCACCGTGTAGTTGATGACACGTTCGTAGGCGCCGATGTCGCAGGTGCTGGCGACCCGCGCCACGCTGCGCGCGTCGGTCGCGAGACAGGTGCCGCTGAAGCCGGCATCGATCAGCGGACTGCCCTCCAGCAGCGCGTGGGTCGGAACCGCCGAGCCGTAGTCGAACAGGGGAGCGAGCCTTGGATCGGCATTCAGGGCCGGCCCGGCCACGCTCGCGAACGTGCAGTCGCCCCGCTGAATCAGGCTGCGATTGCGCCCGCCGAGCTGGGTGCCCGTACAGGAGAGGTCGTTGTCGTCGCGCAGACTGTTGTTGGCATAGCGGTTGCCCGCCAGGACGCTGTTCTCCAGGTCGAGGTCGGTGGAGCCCTGCGCGGCGTTGATGATCATCACGCCGCCGGCGCCCTGAGTAACGGTTCGGGCGACGTTGTCGGTGACGGTGACATGCCGGAACAAGGCCGGGCCGTCCATCGCCACGCCGCCGCCGGAGTTGGCGATGTTGCCGCTGATCGTGACGTTGTTGAGAGTGGCGCGGCTCGGCCCACGATGGGTCCAGCCGCCGCCGAACCCGGTCGCGCTGTTGCCGACCAGGGTCACATTGGTCATGGTCGTGGTGCCGTTGCCGAACTCGTATATGGCGCCGCCCTGGGCCGCACGACCGTCGCGCAGGATGAGCCGCTCCAATTGCAGGATCCCGTCGAACTGGCGGCGGATGAGTCCACCGAAGTTGCTGGTGAAACCGGTCACGTCACCGCCGCTCAGGGTCATGTTGACGACGCGCAAGTCGCCGCCGCTGAACACGTGGAAGCAGCGATCGGTTCGACACTCGAGCTCCACCATTTCCGGATCGATGTCGCCGTTCGTCAGGGCCTGGCCCGCCACGGTAATGACGCTGCGGATGTCCAGATCACCGGTGAGGTTGTTGTCCTCGTCGCCGCCATTGATCTGCAGGCGATAGACGCCCTGACTCACCGGCAGGAAGATCACATCGGCGCCGCTGCCCGCGCTGCAGCCGCCGAAGGCCGCGTCGGTGTTCGCGGCCTGCACCGCCTCGCGCAGTGAACAGGTCGAGGGGCTGGTGTTGAACTCGTCGAACACCGTGCTGACGTTGATGACCGCGGCCTGGGCATCCTTGAACAGCAGTGCGCCCGCCAGCAGCAGCGCGCCGAGCCGCAGGAGTCGCGCGCACCCGCCCCAAAGCTCGTGATCAGGCAGCGCGGCCTGAGCCGCGTGCAGCGACGACCGGGCGCCAGTGCACGCGATGCCCAGGGACAGGGGCATTCGCACAGGCGCCCCCTCGAAGATACGGGTCAGCAGCAGGCCAGGACATGCACGCATCGGAAGACTCCCCTCGGTCGCGGCACGCGACCTTTCAACTCGGAATGCCGGTCAAGGCCCGGAGCGAACAGACCGCTGCGATCCGCGATGCTCGAAGCCGTCCGCACTCGGCGGCGCGTTGTCGTTCGCAGCGCTGGGCACGCTGCGGGTGGCCATCGCGGAGAGCCTCATTCGTCGCCCTCGAATCCGTCGACGAACACCACTTCCTGCGGATAGGGCACCACGATGATGTCGCTCAAGCTGCCGACACCCGGCAGGCTCAGGAAACTGCTGGTCGCGGACACCGGTGGCGGTGACAGGCCATTGGGCGTGCCGAAGGCGAGCCGTCTGACGCTGCCGAGGCGTCCTGACAGTCCGATCTGGCCGGCGGGATCCGCGCCGATCACTGCAGTGGAGCCGACGGCTGCAAGCCCGATGAGCTGACGCGCGTTGAGGCTGGACGCTGTCGCCCAGGCGATGGCCGTGTTGCTGAAGCCGGGGTCGAAATAGCAGAAGTAGTACACCGCTGCCGGCCCGCTGCCGACCACCGCGATGCGCGACAGCAGGCCCGAGCCAAAGCCGGGGTAGCTGCTGGCCGGCGGTACGTTCCAGGTCAGGACCGTGCTCGCGCCCGTGCTCGGATTGATCGCCCGCACGCCAGTCGCGCCGAACACGCCGGGACCCCCTTGCACGGGCTGGGGCACATACACCTCGCTGCCGTCGGGCGACACGCCAAGCAGTGGCGCCGCTGCGGTCGGGGTCGCCCCACCGGAACTCACCGCGAAGCTCACGGGATCGATCACGCGCAGCCCATCTGAACAGCCCGAGGCGACGATGCGACCGTCGGGCATGACCAGCACCTCCCCGGAATTGGTCGCACAGCCGCTGCCGATCAACGGCACCGTCGCGATCTCGGCCAGGGTGACGGCATCCAGCACCACCACGCCCTTGCTCAGGCTGGATCCGCTGCCCTCACGCTTGAAGGTGTAGACGCGCTGGCCGTCGGGGCTGAGCGCGATGGTGCGGTTCTGCGCGTTGCCGACGGCCGCGGTGGCGATGCGCTGGCGCGTGCGGGTGTCGATCACATGCACCTGACCCGCGACGCTGCCGGAGAGCGTTGCGCTGGACAGATAGATGCGCGTGCGATCGACGTTGGCCACCATCCGCCCCGGCTCGTCGCCGAGGCCGGAGATCGAGGCTTCGACCGTCATCGTGTCGAGGTTCACCACCCGCACTGCACGGTTGCCGGGTTCGCTCACGCTGACGAAGGCCCAGGGCTGGGCGCCCAGCGGCGGGGCGAAGGCGCTGACAAGCAGCACGAGCAGCACGGACACGGGGGCAAGACGGGACATGGGCGCGCTCACGCAGAGACGGATGTCGATCTGAACGCCGCTGCGGCATCGAAGCGAACAGCCCGCAGGCACGCCCCCTGCGGCGCAGATCTCGCGGTTCAACACGCGCGCCCGGCTGTTCGCTCCTGCCTGCGAACGGCATTCATCGGGAAAAGCCGACCCATCTCTCGGCACGGAGTCCTTCCGATGCGCCTGTTGCCGGCCCCGGCTTTGGGCCCGCTTCGCGTTGCCCGTCCAATGCGCGGCAAGGACGCGCTGACCTGCGTCGGTACGGCGGCCGAGCATGTGGCGATCGCGCGCTGACGTCCCGATGCGCCGGTGGGTCGCCTTGGATCGGCGGCGCCGGGTAAGCTCGACGCTCCGGGGGAGGCGGTCGGGGCGGAGTTCCATGGGCGAAGCCGGCGAACACACCACGCAGGTGCTGCTGCAGCGCGTGCGCACGGGCGATACGAGGGCGCGGGCCGCCCTGGTGGCGCGCATCGAGCCGCTGCTGCGACGCTTCGCGCAGGGGCGTCTTCCGCAGGTGCTGCGGCATGAGCAGGACACGGCCGATCTGGTGCAGCTCACCTGGCTCAAGGTCCTCGACAAGCTCGACGGCATCGAGCTCTCGGCGCCGGGGGATTTCTTCAGCTACCTGCGCACCGTGCTTCTGAACGCCCTGCGCGAAGCCCTGCGCAAGCACGGTCGCTCACGCGTGGATGTCCACGCGGATGCCGAATCCAGCCTGGCGGAACTGGTCGCCGAGAACGTCGAGCTCGACGACTGGTTGGCCTATGAACAGGTGCTCGCCGCGCTGCCCGCGGAGTCGCGCGCACTGGTGCTGATGCGCTTCGAGTTCGGCATGAGCTTCGGCGAGATCGCCGCCGAGTTCGGTGAAACCGCGGACGTGATCCGTATGCGCGTCAATCGCGCCATCGCCCGCATCGCCCAGGACAGCCATGGCCAGCCCGGATGAAGATCCCCTGAGCGCACTGGTGGCGCGCATTGCCGCCGGCGAGACCATCGACCGATCGGCGCTGCCCCAGGACTTCGCAGAGCAGCCGGCGGTGAAGCGCCTGCTGGGCTTCGCGCGCGTCGCCCTGGCACTGGCCAGCAATGCCAGCGTCACCGCGGCGGACCCACCTGCCCCCGACCGCATCGGGCCGTGGAAGCTGCTGCGCCTGCTGGGCTCGGGCGGCATGGGCGACGTCTGGCTCGGCGAACGCGACGACGGCGCGGTCGAGCACCGTGTCGCGATCAAGCGCGTGCGCGGCGCGTCGGCCTCGTTCACTGCGCGGCTGGACTCCGAGCGGCGCATCCTCGCCCGGCTGTCGCATCCGAACATCGCCCGCTTCATCGATGCCGGCGTCGACTCGAGCGGCGCGCCCTGGCTGGCGCTCGACTACATCGAGGGCGACACGCTGAACGCGTGGTGCGCGCGCACGCGACCCACACTGGGCCAGCGACTGCAGCTGTTTCTGGCGATCTGTGCGGCGGTGGAGCACGCGCATCGCCATCTGGTCGTGCATCGCGATCTCAAGCCGGCAAACGTCCTGGTCGACAGCTCCGGCGTGCCGCACCTGCTGGACTTCGGGGTGGCCAAGCTGCTGGACGGCAGCGGCGGCGAGCTGACGGCGTCGGCACTGACTCCGGCGTATGCGGCGCCGGAACAGCTGCGCGGGGGTGAGGTGTCGACGGCCACAGACGTCTATGCGCTGGGCCTGCTGCTGTTCCGGCTGCTTGCCGGCGAGCTGCCGCCGACGCGGCGCGACGCCGGCGTAGCGCAGGTGCTGGCGCGGCTGGACGAGGAGGAAACACAGCAGCCCAGCGCAACGGCGCGCCGGCAGGCCGGGCAGCTGCCGTATGCGGCGACGCTGCTCGAAGGCGATCTGGATGCGATCGTGTCGAAGGCGATCCGCGCGCTGCCGGAGGCGCGCTATGGCTCGGTGGCGGAGCTGGCGGCTGACGTGCGCCGGCATCTCGAATCGCGACCGGTGTCGGCGCGCGCTCCGACCCGGGCCTATCTGTTCGCGCGCTGGGTGCGGCGCAATGCGCTGGGCGTGGGCCTGGGCACCGCCGCGATGCTTGCACTTGTCGTTGGCGCAGGGCTGGCCCTGTGGCAGGCGCAGCGCGCCGAACGCGAGGCCGAACGCGCCGCACTGCAGGCCCAGCGCGCGCAGCGCTCGGCCGAATTCGTGCTGTCGGTGTTCCAGCAGGCCGACGTCTTGCGCCGCGATGCGCGCGGCACGATCACCATCGATGAGGCCTTCGAGGATGCACTCGGGCGCATCGATCGCGAGTTCTCCGACGACCCGATGGTCGCCGCCGACCTCAACGACAACTTCGCCGAGCTGCTGGCCTCGAAGGGGCGCTTCGATGAGGCCGACGCGCGCCTGCGCCAGGCGCTGGCGCTGGCGGAGCAGGCGCACGGCCCGGACAGCCCGGTGGTGGCGGAAACGCTGATCAACCTCGCTGAGGTGGCCTCGGCCCAGGGCCGTGCACTCGACGGCAAAGCGTGGATCGAGCGCGCCGTGGCGATCCTCGAGCCCCGCGCCGAGGAGGATCCGGAGCAATTCGGCAACGCGTTGATGTCGCTGGCCAACCTGCGATCGCACGAGGCGCGCCACGACGAGGCGCTGACCCTGCTCGGGCGCGTCGTGTCGATCTACCAGGACCTCGGGCGCCCGGACGACCCGGACCTCGCGGTCGCCGAGTTCAACTTTGGCGCTCAGCTCTACGTGATGGACCGCTGGGCCGAAGCCCAGCCGCACATCGATCGTGCGATCGCGATCACTGCGGCGGCCAACGGCCAGGCCAGCGCGGGCCTGCTGCCGCTGCTCGATTTCTCGATGACCAACCTCGACCACCTCGGTCGGCATGCGGAAGCCGAGGCCGCAGCAAGCCGCATGCTCTCGATCGCGCAGGCCAGCTTCGAGGGCCCGCATCGGCTGGTCGGCAACGGCCTGGCGGAGGTGGGCTATCACCGCCTGCGTGCCGGGGACATCGCGCCTGCCGTGGCCCAACTGGAGGCGGCGATCGCCATGCTCGCCGGTCTCGAGACGCCGCAGGAACTCCTCGCCTGGCGCTATCTCGTGCTGGGAATGGCCGCGCAGGCGCGCTGGACGGACGTCGCGACACTCGCCACGCGTGCGAAGGCGCGCTGCGTACACCATGGCGTGCCGGACACGTGGCTGTGCATCGAGATCGAGGCGCTGGCCGCCCAAGCGGAGAGCGTGATCGGAGACGCCGGGTCAGCGCTGGCGTCCTCCGACGCACTGCTGGCGAGGATCGCCGCCAAGGAGATCGGCGGCGATGCCGTCGCGCAGACCCGGATCGCGCGGGCCCTGGCGCTGGACCGGCTCGGCGACGCGGAAGCGGCCAGCGCCGAGTGGCGGCTTGCCCGTGAAACCGTGCACGGTCGCTACGGCGATGCGCACCGCGACGTGCTGCGGCTGGATGAGCTGATCGCGCGTCGCGCCGCGAGCGAAGAAGTGTGAGGGTCCGCCCTTCCGTCGCCGTCGCACCGCGGCCGAGAGGGACGCCGGCGAGCGAGCGCGCGCTCTGGGCCAGCCCTCCCGGGCACGCCGGGCATCCGTGCTGGCGCAGGGCTGGGTGCGACTGCGCCGGAGCGCGATCGGCCGTCGACAGAGACGAAGCCATGAGCAATCAGCGCGCCCCCTGTGCAGCCCCGCGCGAAGGGCTGGCCCTGGTGCTCGGTCGACGCTTCGTGGTTTGTGTCGTTGTGGCAGCGACCGAAGCCTGGAGCTCACGCCGACATGGGCCCGAGCCGACGCCAGGCGCCAGTCGCCACCCGTCCCGCCGACGTGCTCGCGTCGGGCGTCGAGCGAATACGCCGACGACGATGCAAGTCCTGCCGAGCGCGCCGCCAGGACGACCACGCTGTGTGGGACGAGGCAAGGGGCGACTACATGTCTGATCGCAAGCAGTCCACCGGAAATGGCGCGGAGTTGGCCGCACTCGCGGCGCGGATCGCCGCTGGCGAGACCATCGACCCGGCAAGCATTCCGGCCGATGTGGCCGCGCAGCCGGCGGTACAGAAGCTGCTGCGCTTCGCGCGCGTGGCGCACACGCTTTTCTCGGGCAAGGCCTCAGCCAACCTCGCCGAACCCGTAGCCCCCGACCGCATCGGCCCATGGAAGCTGCTGCGTCTGCTGGGCTCCGGCGGCATGGGTGATGTGTGGCTGGGCGAGCGCGCCGACGGCACTGTCGAACATCGCGTTGCGATCAAGCGCGTGCGCGGCGCCTCGGCATCGTTCACCCAGCGACTGGAAGCGGAGCGGCGCATCCTCGCCAGGCTCTCGCATCCGAACATCGCCCGCTTCATCGACGCCGGCGTCGATGCGACCGGGGCACCCTGGCTGGCGCTGGACTACATCGAGGGCGACACGCTGAATGACTGGTGCGAGCGCATGCGACCGCCGCTGGGCCAGCGGCTGCAGCTCTTTCTCGCGATCTGCGCGGCCGTGCAGCACGCGCATCGACACCTCGTCGTGCATCGCGATCTCAAGCCCGGAAACGTGCTGGTCGACGCCTCGGGCGTGCCTCACCTGCTCGACTTCGGCGTGGCCAAGCTGCTCGACGGCAGCACCCAGGAAGTCACCGCCGCGGCGCTGACGCCTGCGTATGCGGCGCCGGAGCAGCTGCGCGGCGGTGAGGTCACAACGGCCACCGATGTCTATGCCCTCGGCCTGCTGCTGTTCCGTCTGCTGGCGGGCGATGTCCCGCCGACCCGTCGCGGCGCCGGCGTGGCCCAGGTGCTGGCCTCACTCGACGACGAGGAAACCCTGCAGCCCAGCGCCACCGCGCGCGAGCGCGAGGCCACGCTGCCCTATCCGGCCTTGGCACTGGCCGGCGATCTGGATGCGATCGTGTCGAAAGCGATCCGGGGACAAGCTGAGGCGCGCTACGGTTCGGTCGGCGAGCTGGCCGCGGACGTGCGCCGGCATCTGGAGTCGCGACCGGTCTCCGCGCGTCGACCGACCCGGCGCTACCTCGCCGGTCGTTTCCTGCGGCGGCACCGCGGCGCGCTGACAATCACCGCACTGGCGGCGCTGGCGATCGTGGTCAGCCTCGGCATCGCGCTGTGGCAGGCGCGCGTGGCGGCGCTGGCGGCGCAGCGCGCCGAGACCGAGGCGGCAGCCGCACGGGCGCAGGCACAGCGGGCGGAAGGAGCGACCAGCTTCGTGCTGTCGATCTTCCGGCAGACCGATCCCTTCCGGCGCGATGCGCGCGGCACCATCAGCCTGCAGCAGGCCTTCGATGACGCGCTGGCGCGCGTGGATCGCGAGTTCGGCGACCGCCCGCTGCTGGCGATCGATCTCAATGACGACTTCGGCGAAACCCTGGTCAACCAGGGCCGCTTCGACGAAGGCCGCGCGCGTCTGGAGAAGGCGCTGACGCTGGCCGAGCAGCACCTGCCGCCGGACAGCCCGGTGATCGCCGAGACCCTGGTCAACCTGATCGCGCTCGCCGAGCAGGCGGGCAGCCTGGTCGAAGCGAAACCCCGGATCGAGCGCGCGCTCGCGATCCTCGAACCCCTGCGCGACCGCCAGCCGGTGCTGCTCGGGGACGCGAAGTTCCTGCAGGCCGGCCTGCTGCTCACCGAGGGTAAGGCCGACGCGGCCGAGCCGATCGCGCGCGACGCGCTGGCCCTGCATACGGCCCACCTCCCGGTCGACGACGCGCGACTGCCGGTGTCGATCTTCCGTTTTGCCATGGTGCTGCGCCACCAGCGCAAGGACGGCGAGGCCAAGCCCTTCCTCGACGACGCCGTGCTTCGTGCGGAAGCCCTGCAGGGCGGCGATGCGGCGACCTTGATCTCTCTGCTCGACGGGGTCCGCGGTAATGCCAATGTGCTGATGGACCCCAAGCGCGAGCGCGCCGCTGTCGATCGCATGCTGGAAGTCGCGCGCTCGAACTTCCCCGGCGACCATCCGCTGCACGCGCAGGCCCTGGTCGCTGTCGGCAACGTGCGCGCGCGTGACCACGGCGAGGCCGAGGGCGCGCGCATGCTGCGCGAAGCCGCCGCCATGTACGCGCGACTGGATCATCCAGGGGAAGCACGCGCCTGGAGACTGCTGGGTTCCAACCAGCACTTCTGGGAGCGCTACGAACTCGCGATCGCGGCATTCGACGAGGGCTTCGCGCGCTGCCAGAGCATCGGCGCGACCCAGGCCGAATGCTTGAGCATCGCCGCCGAGCGCGTGTCCACCCTGGTCAAGCTGGGCCGAGCCGCGGATGCGCTGGCGGCGAGCGAAGCGCTCGATCGCATCGTGGCCGCCTCCACTACGCCGGGCCTGGATACCGACACCATGGCCATGGAAGCGCGCGCCGAGGCCTATGCCATCAACGGCCGGATCGGCGAGGCCGTGACCCTCTACGACGGCCTGGTCGAGATTTACAGCCAGCGCTATGGCGCCGACAGCAACATCGTCGAACAGATTCGCCAGCGCCGTGATGCGATCGCCGCCATGGCGAAGTGAGCTCCGCGGGAGCACGTCAAAAGATGGAGGATCGGGGCGAGAGCGGAGGCCACGGTGGGTCAAGACCCACCCTATGGAGCTTCAAGGCGTTACGCGCGAGCGTTCAACACCGCGGGCGTCGCCGCTCCCGATACCACAGCCGCATACGGCTGAAGCCCCAGGCGAGAGTTGCCGCAAAGGCGCCGGGCACCCAGCCCAACACCGCCGCGAACGCATTCTTCGCGCCATCGCCGTCGTAGATAGCCTGCAGTTCTTCGATGGAACGCGCAGCGGCGATCTCTGCGTCAGCAAGATGGATGCGTACGAGGATCAGGTAGACCCACACGAGAATCACCACCAGCAGGAACCGCAGCGCAGTGGATCGCGCGGACGCGTGCCGATTGCCCCAGCCCATGATCAACGGGGGCAGCAGCACCAGGACGGTCACCTGTGACAGCAGAAGGCTCAAGGCCAAGGTCTCCGCTTGCAGACCGCTGGTCCGCGCCTTCGCGCAAGCTCAGCGCGAGGGTGTGGCCCGAATCTGTCGAAGTGGGGCGTTCAGATGATCGCTGGCGCGTGATCGGATTGAGCCGGTGTCGGGTCAGGACCGAAGCGAGCGTCGAGCTTCGGTGGGTCGAGACCCACCCTATGGGCTTGGAGGACCGGGGCGAGAGTGAAGGCCACGGTGGGTCGAGAGCCACCCTATGGGCGCGGCGAGAACCCTCGCCGCGCGTTGCATTAACGAACCCACGGCCCTCGCGCACAGCGCTCGGGCGCTCCTCGGCGCGCGGACCCGTGGCCCGCAAGCGCGCCTCCCCAATCCCCAATCCCCAATCCCAGCTCTCAAGCCGATATCGCCAGCTGCTCGCGGTGATACAGCCTGGCCGCGATCAGCCAGACCAGGCCGGCCAGCAGCACGCCCGCGCCCAGCGTGATCGCCCATTCAGCGCCACTGACGACTTCGCCGCGCACGACCTTCAGGATCAGCTGGTTCTGTGCGAGCAGCGGCACCGCCGACATCCACAGCTGGTTCTTCACCGGCGAGACCATCAGCACCAGCGTCGGCAGCATCGGCAGCAGCATCAGCAGGGCCATGTAGCTCTGCGCTTCCTTCATGCTCTTGGTGGTGGCGGCCAGCAGGGTGACAAGGCAGGAGCCGAACACCGCGATCGGCAGGATCAGCACGAACAGCTTGGCGATCGCCAGCCAGCTGATGTCGATCTTGAAGCCGAGCACCGAGGCCGGGATGAAGCTGAAACAGGCCTTGAAGGCGAGCAGGGTCAGCAGGGCCGAGAGCAGGGCGAACACCGCGGCCGCCCCCAACTTGCCGCTCATGATCGCGCCGCGTGCAGCGGGCGTGGCCAGCAGCGGCTCCAGCGACTGCCGCTCGCGTTCACCGGCCGTGGCATCCATCGCCAGCTGGGCGCCACCGAGAAAGCCGCCGAGGATCAGGATGTAGGGCAGGAAGGCCAGCAGCATGCCGGCACGGCTCTCGGGCGTGGACAGGTCGCGGTGCTGCACCAGCACCGGCGTACCGACCGCCGGGTTGATGCCGCGGGCGACCAGACGCAGTGCGCCCATCTGGCGGTCGTAGGTCTCCAGCAGGGCTTCAACGCGGCGCACCGGGGTGCGGGCATCCTGGCGGGTCGAGTCGTAAAGGATCTCGATGGGCGCCGGTCGGCTCTGGCGCCATGCCTCCGCGTACTCGGCCGGGATGCGCAGGATCACGTCCTCGTCCTGGCTGCGGATGGCGGCATCGGGGTCGACCGGTGCCGGCTCGATCTCGACGTTCATCGTGCCGAGCCAGTCGACCAGGTTCGGCGCGTGCTCGGCGCCGATCACCGGCAGCTTGAGCGCCTTCTCGGCGCGCTCGACTTCCTGGCTGGCGATCAGGGTGATCAGGCCGACCATCAGCGCCGGGCCCAGCAGCGGGCCCATCAGCAGGCTGATCATCACGGTGCGGCGGTCGCGGAACAGGTCCAGAAGTTCCTTCTTCAGCACAGTCCAGGCGGCTTTCATGCGAACAGTCCCTCTTCCGAGCCGATGGCCTTGACGAAGGCCTCTTCGAGATTGGTTTCGCCGGTGAGCGCACGCAGCTCGTCCGGCGTGCCCTGGGCCACCACGCGGCCCTTGGCGATGATGACGATGCGGTCACAGAGGGCGGCGACCTCCTGCATGATGTGGCTGGAGAACACCACGCAGCGGCCTTCCGACTTCAGCTGCTGCAGGAAATGGCGCAGGCCGCGGGTGGTCATCACATCGAGCCCGTTGGTCGGCTCGTCGAGGATCACGTTCTTCGGGTCGTGCACCAGCGCGCGCGCGATCGCGGTCTTGGTGCGTTGGCCCTGCGAGAAGCCCTCGGCCTGGCGATCGAGGATTTCCTCCATGCCCAGCGCGGCGACGAGGCGCGCGGTGCGCTCGCGGATGAGCGCGTCTTCCATGCCGTGCAGGCGGCCGAAGTACTCGATGTTCTCGCGCGCGGTCAGGCGCTTGTAGACGCCGCGCGCATCCGGCAGCACGCCCAAGCGACGGCGCGCGGCTTCGGCATCCTTGAAGATGTCGACGCCGTCGACGCTGACCGTGCCGGTGTCCGGGCGCATCAGGGTGTAGAGCATGCGCAGGGTGGTGGTCTTGCCGGCGCCATTGGGGCCGAGCAGACCCGTGATCTGGCCGTCCTCGGCGCGGAAGCTGACGCCATCCACCGCCTTGACCAGACCGGTCTTGGTCTTGAACTGCTTGCTCAGGTTGTCGCAGATCAGCATCTCAGGGCTCCCAGCCGTAGTAGCCGGCAAACGGCGGATTGGGCTTCAGGCTGTCGAGGCAGTCGGCATCGATGTCCTTGGGCGTGAGGGTGTTGATGAACTCACCGAGCAGCCGCGGCGTACAGCCGGCCCCGGAAACGCTGTGGCCTTGGCCGCGAAGGATCAGATGCCGGGCGTTGCCGAGGTGCTCGACGACCGCATCGCCGTAGCGCGGCGGCGTCACCGGATCGAATTCGCCCGAAAGCAGCAGGGTCGGGATGTCGGACTTCACGGGCTCATGGAAATCCGCGGGTGACTCGCCGCGCGGCCAGACCGCGCACTGTTCGACGGTGACGCGGGTGATCATGTCGCCGAGCGTGCGGGTCGCATCCAGCGGATCGGGACGCAGCTTCGGCGCGTCCTCGCTGCAGATCACCGACAGCTGCATGCCGTGGGTGATCTGTTCGGACAATGAGCCGGTGATCATCTCGGCCTGGGCCATCAGCGCGCTGGCGCGGCCCTGCGCCGCCTCGTGCAGGGACAGCGGCAGCATCGCCGCCAGCGCCGGCGCATACGAGTACATGCGGGCGACCGCGCTGACGTGGCCAGCGGTTAGCTCGCCTTCTTTCTCCTCACCACTCAGCGGATCGCGCCAGCTCACCGCGCGCGGCGCCTCGCGCAGTTCGGAGAGCAGCGCGTTGAGCGCTTCGCGCGGGCTGCCGAAGCGCTCGGCGCAGGCCGGCTGCTGCTGGCACTGGGCGAAGTGCAGGTCGAGCGCATCTTCGAGGTTGCGCGCATGCTCGGCGCCGAGCACGAGCGTGTTCGGCACCACTGAGTCCAGCACCACGCTGCGGGTGTGCTGCGGATAGCGGCGCATGTACTGCTGGGCGACGCGGGTGCCGTAGCTCACGCCGAGCAGATTGATCTGCTCCACGCCGATGGCCTGGCGCACGGCGTCCAGATCAGTGATGGCGACGCTGGTGGTGTATTGGCTCAAGTCGGCCTTCGCCGCGAGTTCGTCGCGGCAGCGCTCGGCGAACGCGCGCCAGGCGGCGGGGTCGTCCTCGGCCATGTCGTCGACCACGCCGGGCTCGCCCTCCTCGGTGGTGCAGGTGAGCGCGTTGGAGCCGCCGGTGCCGCGCTGGTCGACCAGGATCACATGGCGATTCTTGCGGATCTCGCGGAAAGCGCCATGCAGACCCGGATAGCTCTCCAGCGCCGACTGGCCCGGCCCGCCGGCGATCATGAACACGGGATCCTCGGCACCGGCGGTGTTCTCGGTCGGCACCCAGGCCACTGCCAGTTCGATGGTGCGGCCGTCCGGCTCGGCCGGATTCTCCGGCACCTTGAACTGCGTGCACTGGGCTTCGACGTTCAGCACCGACAGCGGCGCGGTCAGCGTGCAGGGCTCGAATGCGAGGCTGCCCAGGCGACGCTGGGCGTCTGCCGGTGCGCTGAGCGCGAGGCCGCCGGCGGCGGCGAGGGTGATCAGGATGCGATGCATGGGGTCTCCCTGTGGCGCGGCGTGCGGCCGCAGCGTGCGGCTACTGACCGGGCTGGGGCGTCGGTGTGACGGCGCCGGGCAGGCGCGGGGTCTGGTATTTCTCACGGCGGATCCGGCGCAGGTGCAGGCCCGCGGCTTTCAGGCGCTCGAAGCCGGCATCGACCATATTCGGATTGCCGCAGAGGTAAGCGATATCGCCCTCGGGGTCGAGGGCGAACGCCGCAAGCGCATCCTGCACGTACGCGTGCACATCGTGTTCTGTCGGCACCTCGGGCAGACCGCGCGAGTGGCAGAAGCGCAGGGTAAAGCCCGGGATGCGTGCAGCCGCTGCGCGGAACTCGTCGGCGTAGAGTTGTTCGGCCGGTGTGCGATTGCCGAGCAGCAGCAGGGTCTGCACACCGCGCGCGGCCAGCGCTTCGAGCTGCGGCAGCATGCCGCGGTAGGGCGCCACGCCGGTGCCGGTGCCCAGCAGCACGTAGCGCTTGGCCTCGTCTTCCGGCAGCAGGCAAAAGCGGCCGTTGGGCGCGGTGGCCTGGATCTCGTCGCCGTGCGCCAGTGCGCGCATGTAGGCGCTGCCGACGCCGCCCTCGACCAGGCTCACCACCAGCTCGATGCGCCGCGCATCGCTGCGGCCCGCGTCGTTGGGATTGGCGATCGAATAGCTCCGGAACTCGGGCGCTTCGCCGTCGCGCACGCGCACTCGCACGAACTGTCCGGGCAGAAAGGCGAGTGCCTCGCCGTCGCTGCGCTCGAACACGAAGTGCCGAACGCTCGGGGTCAGCCAGCGGCTGTCGACGAGCCGCAGCGGCAGGGTGGGCGGTGGCGCAATCATGGCGGTCTCGGACTCTCGGGAGGCTCGAAGTGGGGGTGTATAGTAGCCGCCGCCCGTGAGCGGCCAGTTCGCATCTTGGCGAGGGCCGTGAACGGATCTCCCCTCCCGACCCGAGAGCCCGCCGGCTCCCAAAGGCCGTTGTCGAATGAGCGCGCCCGCTGCGCTGTCCGTGCGCGATCTGCGCAAGACCTACTCCAATGGCGTGGAAGCCCTGAAGGGCATCTCGCTGGACGTCACCGAAGGCGATTTCTTCGCTCTGCTGGGCCCCAACGGCGCCGGCAAGTCGACCCTGATCGGCATCGTCAGCTCGCTGGTGAACGCCAGCAGCGGCTCGGTGCAGGTCTGCGGCATCGATCTCATGAAGCAGCGCAGCGAGGCCATGCGCCAGATTGGCCTGGTGCCGCAGGAAATCAACTTCAACATGTTCGAGAAGCCCTTCGACATCTGCGTGAACTACGCGGGCTTCTACGGCGTGCCGCGCAAGGAGGCCGCCGAACGCGCCGAGGCCGAGCTGCGCGCCGCGCAGCTCTGGGAGAAGGCGAACGTCATGTCGCGCACCCTGTCGGGCGGCATGAAGCGCCGGCTGATGATCGCCCGCGCCATGATCACCCGGCCGCGGCTGCTGATCCTCGACGAGCCCACGGCTGGCGTCGACATCGAGATCCGGCGCGGCATGTGGAAGACGCTGAAGGAGGTCAACGCCCGCGGCACCACGGTCATTCTCACCACGCACTATCTTGAAGAAGCCGAGAACCTCTGCCGCAACATCGCCATCATCGACCGCGGCCGCATCGTCGAGCACAGCAGCATGAAGTCGCTGCTGGCCAAGCTCGACGTCGAGGGCTTCGTGCTCGACCTGGCCGAACCCTTCCGCGGCACGCTGCCGCACATCGCGGGCATCAAGATCGAACGCAGCGACGACAACACGTTGGAGCTCGAAACCCCGCGGGCGGCCAATCTCAATGCGATCTTCGCCGCGCTCAGCGAGGCCGGCATCCAGGTGCGCAGCATGCGCAACCGCGCCAACCGCCTGGAAGAACTCTTCGTGCGCCTGACCGGCCAGGAGGCCGCGTGATGACCACGCCCACGACCGCCCAGGCCAATCTGACCGCGCTGCACACCATCGTCCGCCGCGAGGTCAACCGCATCCTGCGCATCTGGGGCCAGACCCTGGTGCCGCCGGCGATCACCATGACGCTCTACTTCCTGATCTTCGGCAGCCTGATCGGCAGCCGCATCGGCGAGATGGGCGGGCACAGCTACATGGACTTCATCGTCCCCGGTCTGGTGATGATGAGCGTGATCCAGAACGCGTACGGCAACATCTCGTCAAGCTTCTTCGGCGCCAAGTTCGGCCGCCACGTCGAAGAGCTGCTGGTCAGCCCGATGCCGAACTGGGTGATCCTGCTCGGCTATGTGCTGGGCGGCGTGCTGCGCGGGCTGATGGTCGGCGCGATCGTGCTGATCATCGCGATGTTCTTCACCAGGGTCTCCATCCCGCATCCGCTGGTGACGCTGGGCAGCGTGCTGCTGGCGGCGGTGGTGTTCTCGCTGGCCGGCTTCGTCAACGCGGTCTACGCCAAGAAGTTCGACGACATCGCGATCATCCCGACCTTCGTGCTGACCCCGCTGACCTACCTGGGCGGCGTCTTCTACGCGGTCGACGCCCTGCCCGGCTGGGCGCAGACGCTGACGCTCGCCAACCCGATCGTCTACATGGTCAACGCCTTCCGCTACGGCCTGCTCGGCTCCAGCGGCGTCGACCTGGGCCTGAGCTTCGCGGTGATGCTGGGCTTCACCGTCGCCCTGACCTGGCTGGGCCTGACGCTGCTGAAGCGCGGCGTGGGCCTGCGCAGCTGACCCTCTTTCCACCGACCAACCGAAGGAACACTCCGTGGGCTCGATTCCCCTGCAGCCGCTGCTGGCCCTGCTCGCCGGCATCCTCATCCTGATCCGGCCGAAGCTGCTGGCCTTCATCGTCGCGATCTACCTGATCGTGGTCGGCGTGCTGGGTCTGTTGCCGCACATCCGGATCTGAGACAACGCTGAGGAATTCAGCGTTGTCGCGCGCCAGGGAGGGCGCGCCCATGGATCGAGCACGCACGTGCTTGATCCAGCGTAAGCGAGTCCGGCGACGCCCGACTCGCGGCCGCGGATCAGGTTCGGAATGGGCTGGATCTGTGTTGCCCCATCGACAGGGGCCACTGACGCGCAGTCACGGTCAGCGCGACCGGCGCCTGCGCCACCACAGCGCGGCCAGCCCGAGTGCCAGCAGCGGCGGCAGGGTCCACGTCGCCACGCGCTGGATCTGCGCGATCCTGACCGCGCGCAGCTCGCGTTCGACCTTGTCGAAATCCGGCGCGGGGCACTCCTGGCCGAAGCGCTCACCCCAGGGCACATAGGGCCCTTCGCGCAGGTAGCGGCGATACAGCTGCTGGCCGCGCTCGTACTCGGTGTTGAGCACATAGCGGGTCGCCTGGCACATCACCGCGGCGTAGGCCTGCGAGCGCGGCGGCAGCTGATCGGCTGCGGCTTCGGCGAGGTTCGCGGCCAGCCCGCGGTAGTGGAAGCGGTGGGCCGGCACAGGGCTGCTGGCCTCGACCCGCGCTCGCTCATCCGCCTGGGCGAGCGCGTCCGGTTGCGCCGGCAGCTGTTGCCACTCGGTCCCGGCGCTGCCGGGCAGCTGCACCTCGACCCAGCGCTCGCCCGGCGAGAACATGCCGCCGTACTCGGCGTGGTCCGGCCCCAGCTGCGTGCCCAGCAGGTCCATGCCCTGCCAGCGCGCCAGCTCGGCGGCCTCAAAGGCGGCGCGGGCGCGCGCCACCCGATCGCCGCGCTGCATGGCCTCGCGGGCATCGACGTAGCGCGTCGCCTGCGTGCGCAGGGTCTCGTCGTCGAAGTAGGGCAGCGCCTCGCGGCCGCGGCCCTCGCGCAGCAGGCGGCGCGCCAGCAGGGCGCGCAGCGCGGCGGCGTGGTGGCGGGTGCCCATCACCCACTCGTCGTTATGCACCCGCTGCACTTCGGGCGCCACGCGCTGGACGAAAGCCTGCAGCTCGTCGACGGTCAGCACGCGCTCGGCGAGATAGGCGGCGTCGGTCCAGTAGCGCGCCGACGCCGCGTAGAACAGGTCCATCGCCTGCAGATAGTCACTGCGCGAAAGCGCGACGATGCCCGCTTCGGCCTGCAGGCGGCAGCGCATGTCCAGCGGTGCTTCCGAGGGCGAATGGAACTCCACCTCGTCCGGGCGCGCGGTCCAGACCTCGCCTCCGTCCGCGCTGCGGATCGCCTGCGCATAGGCGGCCGCGGCCGCTTCGCTGTCGCCGCGGCGCAGGGCCAGCTTGGCGCGCAGCCAGCCGGCCATACCGCTGTCGGTCTGGGCCAGCGCGCGCTCCGCGTCATCGAAGCGGCCCGCACGATAGGCGACGGCCGCCAAGCGATCGCGAGCAGGGTCTGCAGGCGCTAGCGCGACGTCCAGCTCGGCGAACAGGGCCAGCACGCTGGGGCTGTCCTGGCTGCCATGGGGCCCGTTCCACGGGTCGTAGGCCTCCACCGGTTCGCCCGGCGCCGGCAGCGCTGGCGGCAGCTCGAAGCTGCGCGCGAACAGATAGGCCAGCAGCAGGCCGCGTCCGCTTGGGGTCGCCATCAGCTGGGCGCGGGCATCGGCGTTCGGCGCCAACCTGCGGGCGACGAACAGCAGCGACATACGCCCCGAGCTGGAACCCAGCGCGGCCTGCTGCGCATACCGCTCAACCGCGCCTGCGTACTCGCCCACCTCCAGCAGATCGCGGGCTTCCTCGCCAAAGCTCGCCACCGCAAGGCCCAGCGGGTCGGGGGCGCCGGCCTGCACTTCGGCGCGCAGCTCGGCATAGATCGCCTGCGACTCTGCGCCCCGGTACAGCTTGCCCAGCATGTAGGCGGCCATCGGCCCGTGGTTGCCGCGCTGCTCGATCGGCAGCGCGCGCACGGCTTCGAACTGCAGGCGCGCAGCCTCGGGATCACCGGCGCGCCAGGCCACGGCGCCGGCGGTGTAGTGGACGAGAGCCGGCGGAAGCGTGCCGCCGCGCGCCAGCACCTCCTCGGCGCTGGCCAGTTCGCGCAGACGCAGCACGCGCCGCTGCTGCCCCTCATCCAGACCGTCCGCATCGGCCGGACGCAGGCCCTCGGGTTCGGCATGCCAGCGCGCTTCGACGGGCTTGAACCGGAAGGCGGACATGTCGACCAGACGGCTGACCTCGTACTCGAAGCTGCCTTCGGGCAGCTCTCCCAGGACCTGTTGGCGCTGGTCCAGCAGGGTGAGCGGGAAGTCCGGCCCGCAGGCGAGCGCCGGGCTGCAGAGAACCATCAGGCTGAGGCTGAGCCAGCGGGGCGCGGGCGAGCGTTTCGACATGGGGCACGGGTCTCGGCGGTCAATGGTGGGGGAGCGGCGGCAGCAGAACACTACGCCAGTCTTCCGGCAATTCAGGGGCAGCGCAGTCGTGCCGCGCGCGGCGGCGGCCAGCTTGACGTGGGGGCATGGCGCCACAGCGGCCATCCCTCCTTGCGTCTACAAGCCACGCTCATTGCCAGCGCCCACCTCGACCGGCAGGCGCTGCCGCGCGGGCAGCGCTGGCGCGCAGCGCGCGAATCCAAGGGCAAGCGTGGCGCCCGGCGCCAGCCAGGGCGGCTGCCTGGCCTGCAGCGCCGCGCTGCCCGGCGCGAACGCATAGTCGCCGACGCCTTCCACGACGCCACAGTGCGCAGGCAGCGCGATCTGCGCCGGTGCCTGGGCGTCGATCTCGCCGGCATTGCGCAGCAGCAGATCCTGCAGGCCCGCGCCGCGAGCGACCGCCTGCAGCTCGATGCGCGCCGGCGGCACGGCGCCACGCATCACCGCCGCCAGCGTGGCCGGCGCCCAGCTGCGCCGATCGCCCTCCACCGGCAAGCGGAACCACAGCAGGCCCTGCAGCTGCGGCAGTTCCGCGGCCTGCAGGGCGCGCACGATCGCGGCGACCTCGGCCGGATCGGCGTGCCGCGCCTGCGCGCGCGCGCCGCTGCGATCGAACGCACCCTCGGCATCGACCGCGGCGGGCCTGCCCTCACGGCCAAGCTGCACGCGCAGCGCGTAGGTCGGCAGAGCGATGCGGAAGGGCCGCGACGCGTGCGCCTGCCAGGCGCGCGCCCAGCGCAGGCTGGACTCCAGATCGACGAGCGCGCTGCGCCAGGCTTCCACCGCATGCACCTGCAGCACGGTCTCGTCGGCGACTTCGCGCACGCGGGCCAGCCCCTCAGGCGCCTCCAGCCAGCTGGGCAGCGCGGTCACCGACAGCGCGAGCCCGCCCGGCAGCGCCGCGCGAAACGTCTGCAGCCACTCGGCGTAAGCGGCCAGCGCGGCACCCGCGCAGTCGTGGTCGACCTCGACGCCTACGACCTGCAACCCGTGTGTGCGCCAGTGCTGCGCGGTCTCGCCCATGCGCTGCGCAAGCGACTCCGCCGAGGCACGCGGCCGACTGCCCTCGATGCGCAGCACCAGCCGCAGCGGCAGCCCGCGCTCGCGCAGCGCGGCGCGGTCCGGCGCCAGCGTGATGCGCTCATCGCCAATCTGCTGCAGCACCAGCACGCGCAGGCCGCTGAAGTCCGCGCTGCGCTCGCGCACCGCCGCGGCGACGGCGGGCGTCCACGTGCGCTGCCAGACGTAGGCCTCCTGCGCGATCGGCGTGCGGGATTCCGGCGCCTGCGCAGGCGCGCAGGCGGCGAGCAGCAGCAGGATCAGAACAGTCGTGGCCCAGGGCGCAGTCTGAGCGGCAGGCGCATCCACTCAGCGCGCGTCCCACCAGGGCCAGGCGACGACCGACCAGTCCTCGTGGGCATCGGCATAGCGGCCGACCTCGATAAAGCCGATGCGCTCATGCGCGCGTCGTGAGACGACATTGCGCAGGGCGATTTCGGTGAGGCAGAGCTCCACCTCAGGCCCCGCGGCATCGCGGCTACAGGCGTACAGTGCGCCAATCAGACCGCGGCCGCGCCAGGCGTGGTCGACGCAGACCTGACCGCCAACCACGTAGCTGAAATCGCCCAGTCGCCGACCGCGCCAGTGCATGCGTTCGAATTGCTCGAACATGGGTTGCAGCGCCGGCAGCCACTCGGCCATCGATGGCCGCATCGACAGGCTGTAGCCGACCACGCGGCCTTCCGCGAGCGCGATCGCCTGCGGCGACTGCAGGGCCATGCGGCTGAGCAGGGGCAGGTCGTGCTCGACGTAGACGAAGCCGTCCTGGGCCTGTTCGGCCTCACTCAGGCGATGCCGCAGATTGCGTCGCTGCAGGGCAAGGATGCCCTCGAAGTGGGCGGCCTCGCGGGCCAGGGTCAGCAGCGGCTCGGCGGCGTTGGCGGCGGTGTTCATGGGGCCGCATCCTGCCAGCCCGCGGCGACCGCGCAAAGCCGTCGCCGCGGTGGCGGATGCAGAGCGGCCGGACGGATCGAATCGATCCGGATGTCCTGCGGGAGGGCGAGTCCGGCGCGGGTCCGGACTCGCTTCCCATGGGTCAAGCACGTGCACGCTGGATCCGCGAGCGCTGCCTCGCCCGGGGCGCGGCAGCGCTGCGGTCCTTGGGCTTGCCTCAGAACTTCCAGCCCATGCGCACGTAGTAGAAGCCGCCGTTGAAGCCGTACGGCGTCAGCGGCGGGAACTTCGCGCCGACCACGTCTTCGCCGTAGGGGTTCAGCTCGGGCTCCTTGTCGAACAGGTTCTGCGCGCCCAGGTTGACGAACAGGCCACTGTCGAACTTGTAGCCGACTTCCGCATCCACCAGCAGGGCAGCGTCGCCATAGATCGGCAGGCAGTCCGGCCCGACCACGCAGCCGCTGTCGACGTGGTCCTCGTAGAAGCTGCCGTAGTAGTTGAGGCGGGTCATCAGATGCCAGCGCTCGCGCTGGTGGTTGATGCTGAAGGTGCCCTTGCTGCGCGGCAGCGCGTCTTCAAGGATCTGCACGCGCGCCTCGCCAATGATGTTCGGCGAGAAGTCGGTGACCTTGGTGCGATTCCAGTTCATCGCCAGCGAGTAGGTGGTGTCGCCGCCGAAGTGGTCGCTCTCGTAGCTGCCCACCAGGTCGATACCGTCGGTCTCGGTGTCGAAATCGTTGATGAAGAAGCGCACGCTCGACAGGCTGATCGCCTCCTGCACGCCCTGCGCCACCAGCGCTGCGCGATCGGCATCGCTGAGGCTGAAGTTCTGGCTCTGGGCGATGCGGTCTTCGACGTCGATGCGGTAGTAGTCGGCCGTGAACAGCCACGCGTCGAGGCTCAGCACCGCACCAAAGGAGACGTTGAACGATTCCTCCGGCTGCAGCGGCTGGCCGCCGAAACGGCGCGCGATCGGGTTGGTCGGCGGCAGGGTCGCGGTGTCGCGCAGCTCACCCGCGATGAACTGGGTCGTCACCGCACGCACATTGCTCTGGCCCGGCGTCGGCGCACGGAAGCCCGTGCTGACCGCACCGCGCAGGGCGAGTGCATCGGTGGCCTGGAAGCGGCCGGTGAGCTTCCAGTTGGTGGTGGTGCCGAAGTCCTCGAAGTCCTCGAAGCGCAGGGCAGTGGCCAGCAGCAGGCGCTCGGTCAGATCGCCTTCGAGATCGACGTAGGCCGCGTAGTTGCTGCGGCTCCAGGTGCCGGCGTCACGCGGGCTGAAGCCCGGGAAGCCGTTGGAGCCGATCAGGAAGCCCTGCGAGGCCAGCGGCCCGATCTCGAAGCTGGCCTGATCGCCATTGAAGGCCTCGAACTGCTCCTCGCGCCACTCCAGACCGCCCGCCACGCTCAGACCGTACTGGGTCCACGAGGCATCGACCACCTTGACGAGGTCCAGGTTGAAGTTGGTTTCGGTCTGCTGGTAGCCGCCCGGATTGAAGCGGTTGCCTGCGGGCTGGTTCGGCCCCAGCGAGGCGTTGACGGTGTTGTAGATGTAGAAGTCGGCTTCGCTGCGACCCTGCGACGCGCTCAGATCCCAGCGCAGGCCGTTGGCGGTAGTGCCGCGCACGCCGCTGACCAGCGCGCCGTCGCGCACCACGCCGCCGAAGCGCGGCGTAAAGCCACCCGGGAAATCGCGGAAGAAGGTGTAGCAGTTGCGCGGCAGCGCAGTGACCTGGGCATTAACCGCACTGAAGGGCCGCAGATTGCCCGCCGCGTCACGCAGGGCAATCGTCGGGCAGGCCGCACCGCCGAGATTGCCGATCAGCAGGGTCGATCCGCCGTCGCCGGAGAACACGCCAGCGCGCGAGGTCGGGTTGCGGTAGTAGAAGCCGCCGTCGATATCGCGCGAGGCGACGTTGCCGAACAGATACCAGTCGAGGTCATCGTTCAGCTCAAGACCGAGGTTGGCGACCATCTTGAAGTCGCGATTCACCTTGGGGCTGCCCCAGATCTGCGCCGGATTAGGCACAAAGGTGTTGCCGCTGGCGGCGACCGCGGCGGCGTCGCCGCGCTGCACGCTGCGGCTGGTGGAATCGGCCTCGCGGTACTCGAAGCTCAGATTGGCAAAGCCCTGCGGCGAGAACGGCAGGCCGATGTTGCCGGCCACCTGGGCGGTGGTGCCATCGCCCTCGTAGTGCTGGCCGGTCATGACTTCCAGCGAGCCGCCTTCGCGGTCGGACTTCAGGTTGAAGTTGATGACGCCGGCGATGGCGTCCGAGCCGTACTGCGCGGCCGCGCCGTCACGCAGCACTTCGACCTGCGAGAGCGCGATCGACGGAAACACCGAGAGATCCGGGCCCTGCGAGCCGTCCGAGAGACCGCTGCCGAGAAAGGTGATCACCGCCGAACGGTGCCGGCGCTTGCCGTTGACCAGCACCAGCGTGCTGTCCGGCGGCAGACCGCGCAGGTTGGCCGGGCGCACCAGGGTGGCGGCGTCGCTGATCGGCTGCTGGTTGACGTTGAGCGAGGGCACCACGGTGCGGATCTGATCCAGCACGTCGGTCAGGCCCTGGTTGTGGAATTCTTCGCCGCTGATGATGTCGACCGGCACCGGCGAGTTGGCCTCGCTGCGCGGCTGCTTGCGCGAGCCCAGCACCGAGATCACATCCAGCGCCTTGGCGTCTTCGGCTGCCGGCGCACTGTCCTGGGCGTGAGCGGTCGCTGCCGGCAGCAGGGTCGCTGCGCCCGCGATGCAGCCGCTCATCAGGGCGAGACGCAGCGCGCCCGCCAAACGATGGGCACGCGGCCCACGTCGATACATGTTTTCCATCGGAGTTCCCCGCAGCTTGAGTGAGTGAAGCCTCCCCAGGCGAAGCACATCCACTGCGGCCGCTGCGGCCTGCGATACCCCCCGGCATCGCCCTCGCCAGCCCTGTTCCGGGCCTTGCAGCCTTCGCGTGATGCACTCGCTCGGATGCCACCGCAGCGATGGCTTCATGCCGCTGCGGTCGCCCTCGGGCGGCGTCATCACCGCGCGAGGGCGCGCCGAGTATGCCTATAGACATGCGTGATAGGGAACCGCCTCGCGAAGCACGCTGCCGGGACACGCACGGGCACGACCGGCCCCACAAACGCACACGCCCGCACGGTCGGGGCGACCGTGCGGGCGTGCGGGCGCCGCTGCCAGCAGCGGCGTTTACAGCAGCAGGCGGCGGATATCGCCCAGCTGCTTGGCGAAGAAGCTGGCAAAGCGCGCGGCTTCTGCGCCGTCGATGACGCGGTGGTCGTAGGAGAGCGACAGCGGCAGCATCAGCCTGGGCTCGAACTCGCGACCGTTCCACACCGGCCGCATCTCGCTCTTCGAGACGCCGAGAATGGCGACCTCGGGGGCGTTGATGATCGGCGTGAAGCTGGTGCCGCCGATGCCGCCCAGGCTGGAGATCGAGAAGCAGCCGCCCGACATGTCGGCCGGGCCGAGCTTCTTGTCGCGCGCCTTCTTCGAAATCTCGCCGAGTTCGGCCGCGAGCTGGAACAGGCCCTTGGTATCGGCGTCGCGGATCACCGGCACCACCAGGCCATCCGGCGTGTCGACCGCGATGCCGATGTGGAAGTACTTCTTGAACACCAGGTTCTCGCCGCTCTCATCCAGCGAGGCGTTGAAGCTGGGGAAGGCCTTCAGCGAGGCCACCGCCGCCTTGATCAGGAACACCAGCGGGGTGATCTTCTGGTTCGGGTTCTCCTCGCCCATCTTCTTGCGGAAAGCCTCCATCTCGCTGATGTCGGCCTGCTCGAACTGGGTGACGTGCGGGATCATCGCCCAGTTGCGCGCGAGGTTGGCGCCGGAGATCTTCTTAATGCGCGACAGCGGCTGGGTTTCCACCGCGCCGAACTTGGCGAAGTCGACCTTCGGCCAGGGCAGCAGGTTGAGGCCGTTGCCGCCGCCGCCCGCAGGGGCTGCAGCCGCGGGACGCGCCAGCGCCTGCTTGACGAAAGCGTTGACGTCCTCGCGGGTGATCCGGCCCTTGCGGCCGCTGCCCGACACCTTGGCCAGATCGACGCCCAGCTCGCGTGCGTGCAGGCGCACGGCGGGGCTGGCGTGCGGCACGTTCTGCGGCAGCACGCTTTCGGCGCTGAAGCTGACCGGCGGACTGCGCGGCGCTTCGGCAGCGGCGGGCGCGGCAGGCGCTGGAGCTGCGGCCTTGACGGGCTCCGGCTTCGGCGCTTCGACCTTGGGCGCTTCAACCTTGGCAGGCGCCGGCGCTGCGGCTTTGGCCGGCGCGGGTGCAGCGGCACCGGCCTCATCGGCTTCGATCAGCGCGACAACCGAACCCTCCGAGAGGGTGTCGCCCAGCTTGACCTTGAGTTCCTTCACCACGCCGGCCACCGAGGACGGCACTTCCATGGTCGCTTTGTCCGATTCCAGCGTGACCAGGCCTTGGTCCTTGCTGACGCGATCCCCCACCGCGACCAACAGCTCGATCACGGGCACATCGGTGTGGCTGCCGATATCGGGAACGCGCGCTTCAACGGTGGCCATGGACACTCCTTCGGCTGTTCAGACGGGCCCGTATTGTGTCGGCGCATCCCCCGGTGATCCAGCCTGTTCGCGCCTGTACGGTGCGGACTGCAAGTGGTTCGGCAGCGTCGCGTGCTCAGACAGACCGCGCAGGGGTTGCCCGAATCCGGACGCGCGCCTCGGCGCACTGTCCGCAAAGGCGGACAGCACGGGGCGGACGGACACTCGGCCCGAGTCGCAAACGCTTGATTTGCTTGGCGCGAAGGGCTTGGCACGGTTGCTGCTGAGCGCTATTCGAAACCCCAGCGCGGAGCGCCGCCATGTTCGAATCGCTGATCCAAGTCCTGCACCAGCTGGCGCTGAACGCGCTGGGCCTGATCCTGACCCTGCTGAGCGGCGGCCTGCCGGCGAACGAGCCCGCCCACAGGCCCGCGCCCGAGCCGCCCGCACAGCGCGGTGCGCTGCTGCTCAGTGACCCGCGGCACGCTGCTGGCGCCCGCTGCGGCCTGCTCCGGGCCGCGCGGAGCCGGATCGCGTTCGAAGACCACACTTGAGATGGTGTTTCGGCGCGGCCCACACCGGGCCGGCGCCGAAGCCGGTTTCCACCGCGGTCGCAGGACGCGACCTGCGGCGAGGCCCCAAACGCCTTGCCGCCCACGGATGGGCCGCCGCCGGAACTGCGGCGCGACAGAGGACGTCGATTGCCTTGATGGCAATGCACCGGAAGGCGCCGCCCTGGATGGGCGGCGCGCAGCAGCACCCCGAACCCGGGCAAGGAGGCCCGGGGCGGATTCACCCGCCAGAGCGGCGGATGACGCGTCTCGCAGGTTTCGCTGTGGACCGGGGCGAGGGTTGGGCTTCGCTTCGATGTGGACCGGGGCGAGGGTCGCGCTTCGGTGGGTCAAGACCCACCCTATGGGCTCCATGGGCGATGACGCGTGTCGCCGGTTTCGATGTGGACCGGGGCGAGGGTCGGGCTTCGGTGGGTCAAGACCCACCCTATGGGCTCCCTGGGCGATGACGCGTGTCGCGGGTTTCAATGTGAGCCGCGGCGAGGGTCGCGCGCGGGTGGGTCAAGACCCACCCAATTCGCGCTCGCGTGCGATTGCCCGGTAGCCGATGTCGCGCCGGTAGAAGCCGCCCTCGAAACGGATGCCGCGCGCCACGCCATAGGCGCGCTCCGCCGCCTCGGCCACGGTGGCGCCGAGCGCGCAGACGGTCAGCACGCGGCCGCCTGAGCTCAGCACGCGGCCTTCGGATTCCACCGTTCCGGAATGGAACACCTGGGCATCCAACGGCAGCGTGTTGTCGAGGCCGTGGAGCTCGTCGCCGCTGCGCGGGCGCGCCGGATAGCCGCCGGCTGCCATCACCACGCCCAGCGAGGGTCGCGGGTCCCAGTCGACCTGGATCTGATCGAGTCGCGCATCGAGCGCGGCTTCGACCAGCTCAACCAGATCCGAGCGCAGGCGCAGCATGATGGGCTGGGTTTCGGGGTCGCCGAAGCGTACGTTGAACTCCAGCACCTTGGGCGCGCCGGTCGCGTCGATCATCACGCCGGCATAGAGGAAGCCGGTGAAGGGCGCGCCTTCGGCGGCCATCGCTGCCAGCGTTGGCTCGATCACCTCGCGACGGATGCGCGCATCGACCTCGGGCGTGACCACCGGCGCCGGCGAGTAGGCGCCCATGCCGCCGGTGTTGGGGCCGAGATCGCCCTCGTCGCGGCGCTTGTGATCCTGCGAGGTCGCCATCGGCTGGTAGTGCCGGCCGTCGCAGAGCGCGATGTAGCTGGCTTCCTCACCTTCGAGGAACTCTTCGATCACCACGCGTGCAGATGCCTCGCCCAGCGAGTGTGCGCCGAGCATGTCGTGCAGGGCCTGCTCGGCATCCGCCAGCGTCAGCGCAACCACCACGCCCTTGCCGGCGGCCAGCCCATCGGCCTTGACCACGATCGGTGCGCCCACCTTGTGCAGATAGGCCAGCGCGGGTTTCAGCTCGGTGAACACGCCGTAGTGCGCGGTGGGGATGTTGTGGCGCGCCAGGAAATCCTTGGCAAACGCCTTGCTGCCCTCGAGCTGGGCGGCGATGCGCTTCGGGCCGAAGCAGCGCAGGCCGGCGGCGCTGAAGCGGTCGACCACGCCCGCCACCAGCGGGGCTTCAGGGCCGACCACCGTCAAGCCCACGCCCTCGTCCTGCGCGAGCTTCAGCAGGCCGTCGATATCGGTCGCCGACACCGCCACGTTGCGGCAGCGCGGCGCGCGCGCGGTGCCGGCATTGCCGGGTGCGACCAGCACTTCGCTGACCTTGGGCGACTGCGCCAGCTTCCAGGCCAGCGCGTGTTCGCGGCCACCGCCGCCGATTACCAGAACTTTCATGCCGCTCTCCTCAAGTGCGAATCAGTGTGGGCGCGAGACCCGTGCTCGACGCGTTGCTCCCCTCTCCCCTTGAGCGAAGCGCAGGAGAGTGCTTGTTGGCTGCCGGTGGCAGCCAACGCTCTCCGAAGCCCGAGCGAGGCGAAGGTGGGTCGGGGGAGAGGGGTGGAACGCTTGCGCCAAGTCCGCCCCTTCTCCCGAACCCATCTTCCCGCCAGGAAGATGGGCCCAAAGCTCAGTGCCGGAAATGCCGCCGATCGGTGAACACCATCGCCATGCCGTGCTCATCCGCAGCCGCGATGACTTCGGCATCGCGCATCGAGCCGCCCGGCTGGATCACCGCAGCGATGCCGGCCGCGGCTGCCGCATCGATGCCATCGCGGAACGGAAAGAACGCGTCCGAGGCCATCACCGAACCCGGCACGACAAGGCCGGCTTCTTCCGCTTTGAGTCCAGCAATTTTCGCGCTTACCACCCGGCTCATCTGGCCGGCGCCGATGCCGATGCTGCGCAGGTCGCGCGCATAGACGATGGCGTTCGACTTGACGTACATCGCCACCTTCCAGGCAAACAGCAGGTCGGCCAGCTGCTTCGCCTCTGGCTGCTTCTTCGTGACGCAGCGCAGGTCGGTGACGGTGAGCGCGTCGGTATCGGCGTCCTGCACCAGCAGGCCGCCGTTGATGCGCTTGTATTCGAGGCCCATCGCCGCGCCGCCGAGATCACCGCAGGCCAGCACGCGCACGTTGGGCTTCTTCTTGAACTCGGCCAGCGCGGCTTCGTCGACGTTCGGCGCGATCACCACTTCGACGAACTGGCGACGCAGGATCTCGGCCGCGGTGGCGGCGTCAAGGTCGCGGTTGAAGGCGATGATGCCGCCGAAGGCCGAGGTCGGATCGGTCGCATAAGCCAGGTCATAGGCGGCGCCGAGCGAGGCCGCCACGGCCACGCCGCAGGGATTGGCGTGCTTGACGATCACGCAGGCCGGCGCCTCGAACTGGCGCACGCATTCAAGCGCGGCGTCGGCGTCGGCGAGGTTGTTGTAGGACAGCTCCTTGCCCTGCAGGAAGCGCGCCGTCGCGACGCGGCCTGCGCCAGCGTTCGGCTCCAGATACAGCGCGCCGCGCTGGTGCGGGTTCTCGCCGTAGCGCAGGCTGGCCGCGTGCTTGAGCGAGAGGTGCAGGGTGCTCGGCCACTCGGCGGGTGCGGCCACATCGGCCGCGCGAGGCGACAGCCACTCGGCGATGCGGCCGTCGTAGTGCGCGGTGTGGGCATAGGTCTTGGCGGCGAGTTCGCGGCGCAGCGCGGCCTCGGTGCCGCCGGCGAGCAGCGCGGCTTCGATGCGCGCGTAGTCGGCCGGATCCACCACCACGCTCACCCGCGCGTGGTTCTTGGCGGCCGCGCGCAGCATCGCCGGGCCACCGATGTCGATGTTCTCGACCGCATCCTCGTAGCTGCAGTCGGGCCTGGCCACGGTGGCTTCGAACGGATACAGGTTCACCACCAGCAGGTCGATCGGCGCGATGCCGTGTTGGGCCATGACCTCCGCATCGATGGCCTCGCGCCCCAGCAGACCGCCGTGCACGCGCGGGTGCAGGGTTTTGACGCGGCCGTCCATGATCTCGGGGAAGCCGGTGAGCTCGGACACATCGCGAACGCTGAGCCCGGCCTCGCGCAGGGCGCGCGCGGTGCCGCCGGTAGACAGCAGTTCAACGCCGGTCTTGGCCAGCGCCTGGGCCAGCGGAATCAGCCCGGTCTTGTCGGACACGGAAATGAGCGCACGGCGGATCGGTTGCAGCGAAGCAGTCATCGGTGGACTCGGCGGAAGGGAAAGGCGGGGGACCTTCGCGCCGCACCTCGATCGCGCAGCGCGTGAGGTGGAATCTGTCTGCTGTCAGGCCAGCCCGTATTGGCGCAGCTTCTTGCGCAAGGTGGCCCGGTTGATGCCCAGCACTTCGGCGGCGCGGACCTGCTTGCCTTCGCAGTGGCGCATCACCTCGGCCAGCATCGGCGCTTCGACCTCGGCCATCAGCAGGGCGAACAGGTCGCCGTTGGCGTGGTCGTCCATGTCGGTGAGGTAGCGGGCCACCGCGCGCGAGACCGCGCTGCGCAGCGGCGAACCGCTGGTGCCATCGATCTCGACCGCTGCGTCCTGTCCGCTGACCGGGGTGGATTCGTTGCGCAGGGCGAGAAGGTTCACGGGCGGGCTCCAGCAGCGTCACTCGACACAATCGCCTGAGCACCCGGCCGCGGAGCGCGCGTGGGCAATGCAGGGTGGTCGTGGGGGCCGAGGATTCTAGCAAGAGGAAATCGTCTTGGAAGAGCCCTTCCTGCGATGTCCCGCCAATGTCCACTCCAGCGCGCGTCGGCATACGAATGCAAAGGGCGCCGCCAGGGCGCCCTTTGCCTTGCGTTTCAGATGGATGGCGAAGCGTGCTGCAGGCGATTCGAGAGCTGCGATGCGAGTTTCGACACGGCTGAAGAATTCAAGCTTGCGGCGCGCGATGCGGGCAGTGCTCGCGGATCACGCTCGCGATGGACGTGATCCGCGTGGCCTGCGGTCTGCGGATGGCCTCAGGCCGCATCGCGCTTCGCGCCCTCGTGGAACTGCTCTTCTTCCGTGGAACCCTTGAGCGCCGTGGTCGAGCTCTGGCCGCCTTGGATGGTCTGGGTCACCGCATCGAAGTAACCCGTACCCACTTCGCGCTGGTGCTTGACCGCGGTGAAGCCGCGATCGGCGGCGGCGAACTCGGCCTCCTGCAACTCGACGAAGGCGCTCATTTGATGGCGGGCGTAGCCGTAGGCCAGGTTGAACATCGAGTAGTTCAGGCTGTGGAAGCCGGCGAGCGTAATGAACTGGAACTTGTAGCCGTAGGAGGCGATTTCCTTCTGGAACTTCGCGATCGTGGCGTCGTCGAGGTTCTTCTTCCAGTTGAAGCTGGGCGAGCAGTTGTAGGCCAGCATCTTGCCGGGGAACTTGGCGTGGATGGCCGCGGCGAACTTACGCGCGAACTCGAGATCGGGCTTGCCGGTCTCGCACCAGACCAGGTCCGCATAGGGCGCATACGCGAGACCGCGGCTGATCGCCTGGTCCAGACCGTTGTTCGTCTTGTAGAAGCCTTCGACGGTGCGTTCGCCGGTGGTGAAGGGGCGGTCGTTCGAATCGATGTCCGAGGTCAGCAGATCAGCGGCTTCAGCATCGGTGCGGGCGACGATGAGGGTGGGCACGCCCATGATGTCGGCGGCCAGACGCGCGGCGTTCAACTTCTCGACCGCCTCGCGGGTCGGCACCAGCACCTTGCCGCCCATGTGGCCGCACTTCTTGACCGAGGCCAGCTGGTCCTCGAAGTGCACGCCGGCGGCGCCGGCTTCGATCATCGCCTTCATCAGCTCGAAGGCGTTCAGCACGCCGCCAAAGCCGGCCTCGGCATCGGCCACGATCGGCGCGAACCAGTCGATGTCGTCCTTGCCTTCGGCGTGGTGCAGCTGGTCGGCGCGCGCCAGGCAGTTGTTAATGCGCTTGACCACCTGCGGCACCGAGTTCGCCGGATACAGGCTCTGGTCGGGGTACATCTCGCCGGCGATGTTGGCGTCCGCCGCGACCTGCCAGCCCGACAGATAGATCGCCTGCAGACCGGCCTTGACCTGCTGCATGGCCTGGTTGCCGGTGAGCGCGCCCAGCGCATTGACGAAGGGCATCTCGTGCAGCTGGCGCCACAGGCGCTCCGCGCCGCGACGGGCCAGCGAGTGCTCGATGTGCACGGTGCCGCGCAGGCGCACGACGTCAGCGGCGCTGTAGTTGCGGGTGATGCCCTTCCAGCGCGGGTTGGTGTCCCAGTCGCGCTGGAGCTCTTCGGCGGTCGGCAGGTGGTGGCTCATGGCGGTGTCCTTGTGGTGTTCGCGGGGTCGGGGGTGTCGAAGCGGTGCAGCTCAGGCGTGATCCAGCCGCCCGTAGGCCGGCAGGGTGATGAAGTCTTCGAGGGTGTCGGCGCGGGTCAGCTCGGCCAGCAGCTGGGCGGCTTCCTTGAGCCGGGTCTGGCCCGGCAGGCCGCTGCGCGGAAGGCGCTGGTCGACGGTGCTGATAGCGCGCTCGAACAGGGCGAGGTCGATACGATCGCCATCGTCGAAACGCTGGTCCGGCGTGTGCAGCCACTGCCAGAGCTGGGCGCGGCTGATCTCGGCGGTGGCGGCGTCTTCCATCAGGTTGTGGATGGGCACGCAGCCTTGTCCGTCCAGCCAGGCCGCGAGGTAGCGCACGCAGACGTCGATGTTGGCGTAGAAGCCTTCGCGGGTGATCGTGCCGACCGAGGCGTGGATCAACAGGTCGCGGCTGACCTGAACGTCGTCGCGGCGCACGTGCAGCTGGTTCGGCGTCGGCATGTGCTTGTCGAAGATCTCGCGCGCCACCGGAATCAGGCCGGGGTGCGCCACCCAGGTGCCGTCATGGCCGGCGGTGACTTCGCGCAGCTTGTCGGCGCGCACCCGCGCCAGCGCTTCCTCGTTGGCGACCGGATCGCTCGGGATCGGAATCTGCGCGGCCATGCCGCCCATCGCATGCGCACCGCGGCGGTGGCAGGTCTGGATCAGCAGCTCGGAATAGGCCTTCAGGAACGGCACCGTCATCGTCACCTGGCTGCGGTCGGGCAGCACGCGGTCGGCATGGCGGCGGAAGGTCTTGATGTAGCTGAAGATGTAATCCCAGCGCCCGCAGTTCAGGCCAACGATGCGGCAGCGCAGGGCGTGCAGGATCTCGTGCATCTCGAACACCGCCGGCAGGGTTTCGATCAGCACGGTGGCCTTCATACAGCCCACCGGCAGGCCGAGGCGGTTCTCGACCAAGGCCATGGCCTCGTCCCACAGCGCGGCCTCTTCAAACGCCTGCATCTTCGGCAGGTAGAAGTAGGGCCCGCGATCGCGCGCATGCAGCGTGCGGCCGTTGTGGAAGGCGAACAGGGCCATGTCGAACAGGCTGCCCGACATCGGCTGGCCGTCGACGCGGAAGTTGGCCTCGTCGAGATGCCAGCCGCGCGGACGCACGATCAGGGTGGCCAGGCCTTCCGGCTTCAGCGCGTAGCGCTTGCCCTCGGGCGAGGTGAACTCGATGCTGCCGGCGACCGCATCCATCAGGTTGATCTGGCCGTCGAGCATGTTGCGGCGGGTCGGGCTGCTGGAGTCCTCGAAATCCGCCATGAACACCTTCGCGCCCGAGTTCAGCGCGTTGATGATCATCTTGCGGTCGACCGGGCCGGTGATCTCGACGCGGCGGTCCTGCAGGGCCTCGGGAATCGGTGCGACGGTCCAGTCGCTCTCGCGGATCTCGCGGGTCTCGGGGCGGAAGTCCGGCAGGGCGCCCGCATCGATCCGCGCCTGCCAGGTGCGGCGCGCCGCCAGCAGGCGCTGGCGGGTCGGCTCGAAGCGCCGGTGCAGCTCGGTGAGCAGGGCCACGGCCTCGGCGGTGAGCACCCGCTGCACCCGCGGATCGGCGGCGGGGTCCGTCGAGAAAGTCTGGGCTGCGCTGCTGGGGGCCATGGCCATGCTCCGGCGTATCGGGGCGTTTGACCTTATGGCGCAGCGCAGCGTTTGCATAAGCAAATGTTTCAATGCTTTGGATTATCAATCCAAATACTGCGTCGTCATATCCTGTTGGGCCTTTGGCAATCAGGCGCTTAGCGGCGACTCCGGGGCGCTCCGGCCCACCGAATGAGGCGCGCCCTGCGGCGATTACGTCGCATGGAGCCACATCCGCCCCCCAGCAGGCCGAGCGCGCGAGACCGCCGCGGCCCGGCTGGGAAGCGGTCGACGCGGATCGAGGCACAGCGCAGCGCGCGAATTCAAGCCGGCCGGGCGCGCCGGAAACAGCAGAGTCCGCCGGGCGGCTGCCGCCACGAGCGTCCACGGGCGGCCGCCGCAGGTGGACGTGTCTGTGAGAGGCATTCAGTGCGTCGGCGCGGCCTCGAAGCCATCGCGAAACAGCTGGGCTCGCGTTGGCGCACGCCAGACCCGCCGCAGCAGCGAGGTCGAGGATGCGGCCAGGCCGCTGCGGTACTGAGCGGTCACCCGCAGCCACTGGCCGCTCAGCGCTGCACTGGCCGCAATGCACCAGCGGGCGCCTTCGCGCTGGGCATCGCCCAGCAGAGTCCACTGGCTGCCGTCGTTGGAGCGCTCGAAGCGCGCGGCAAACGGCCGTGGTGCGGCACCTTCCGCCGCCCAGCAGAGCCGGGTATCCGCCTGCTCCAGAAACCAGCGGTAGCGTGCGGGCTCGCGCAGGGCCAGTCGCACCATTCCGCCGCGCGAGCTGCCGCCGATTTCGACCGCCAGGCCGCTGATCAGCAGATGCGCGCGGTCCTCCAGCGCCAGCGCGTACACCAGCGATACCCCGTCCGGGTCGACGCCGGGCGTGGCGAACTCCGGGTCGCGGCTGCCGTCGCCCAACAGACGCGCGATTCCGGCCTGCACATGCCCCTGCACATTGCGAAAGTCGCCGCCGATGATGACCCGGCCATCGGCCTGCTGCACGGCCGTGCGCACTGCGCCGTCGAGACCGGCATCGACACGGAATGCCGGATCAAACTGCCCGTCGGGCAGCAGCCGGACCAGGTGTCGCCGCGGCTCCCCGCCGATGGCGCTGAAGTCGCCGCCGAGCAGCAGACGGCCGTCGTCCATCTCCAGAATCAGATCGATCGTACCGACCACACCGCCCGGCACATCGAAGCCCTGGGCCAGCTGACCGTCGGAGGTCAGCATGGCGAGGCCGCGACGGGGCTGGCCGTTGTACTGATCGAACAGGCCCGCCACCAGCACGCGCCCATCGCTCAGGACGCGAGCGGCCGTCATGCGCAGGGCGTTGCCGCCCGCAGGCGCGAAGCTCGGGTCCACGCTGCCGTTGGCGAACAGCCGCGCCAGCGAGGGACGGGGCACACCGTTGATGGAAGTGAACAGTCCGTGGACCAGCCAGCGCCCCTGCGCGTCGCGACTCAGGCCCAGCACCTCGGGCGCCGAGACGGCTGCGACGGCGGCGAAGGGTGGCAGCACGGTCGCGTTCGAATCGATGCGTGCGAAACCCTCGCGCACCTGTGCGCCGACGCGGTTGAACTCACCGGCCAGCAGCGCGCTGCCGTCGTAGTCCAGCCACTGCGCGAAGGCCTGGGCGAAGGCACCCGTCCGCGTCAGGCCGCTGCTCACGCCGAACGTCCGATCCAGCACGCCGTCTCGCGACCAGCGCGCCAGGCTGTCGCGCATCTCGCCATTCACCCGATTGAAGCCACCCGCCAGCACCACACGCTTGTGCGCGTCCAGCGCCAGCGCATTGGCGATGCCATGGACAAAGGAGCCGTTGAGCAGTGGGCGTTCGCGCAGGCCCTCCTCGTCGAAGCGCACCAGGCCCCGCTGCAGGACGCCGCCCACGGTGCTGAAATCGCCGCCGACGAGCAGACCGCCGTCGCTTTGTCGAACGAGAGCGCGGGCGCCGCGCGTGTCGAGCGCATCGGGCTCGAAGCTGCCGTCGAAGCTGCCATCGGCCAGCAAGCGCGCGAAACCGCCCATGGTCGAGCCGGCCACGCGGTCGAAGTCGCCTGCCAGCAGCAGCCGGTCGACGTCGTCGATCGCCAGCGCATGCACGCCGCTGCCGCCTTGCACTTGCGGATCGATCCCGGCATCGAGGCGGCCGTCTTCGCTGAGCCGCACCAGGCCGCGTACGGCGCCCTGCGGCTCGGTGCTGAACTGGCCGCCGACCCAGAGCCGCTCGGCGCGATCCAGCCGGAGGGCGCGGACCACCCCACTCAGCGCGGGCGGCAGCGGCAGCGGCACGGCACGGCCCGCGCTGTCCAACAGGGTGAGCCGCGCCGCGGCCTGCGCGTCGAAGCTGCTGAACTCACCGCCGACCCAGACGCGACCGTCCGCGCGCTGCGCCAGGGCCCGCACCCGCCCGTCTGCACCCGCACCCACGGCGTAGGCGAGGTCCAGCCGGCCGTCGGTGCCCAGCCGTGCCAGTCGCCCGCGGTCGACGCCACCGACCTGCGTAAAGGCACCGCCCAGAATCACGCTGCCGTCGGCCTGCACCAGCAGCGCATTGACGCTGCCGTTGGGCGCCGCCGTCACGCCGACGCCGGGCTGCAGCGCGCCCTGCGGGCTCAAGCGCGCGATCTGCGCGCGCGGCTGGCCATCGACTTCGGTGAACTCGCCGCCGATCCAGACGCTGCCATCGGCCGCCACCGCGACCGCGAGCACGCGACCGTTCGCGCCCGTGCCTGGATCGAAGCTGAGGTCCGCCTCGCTGTTGGCGTGCAGACGCGCGATGCCGCGCCGCTGGGCGCCGCCGATGCGCCCGAAATCGCCCCCCACCAGAGCGCGACCGCTGGCGTCCCGCGCCAGCGCCAGCACCTCACCGTCGGGATCGGGCGCGTAGAACTCGGGCAAAGCCTGGCTGGGCGGCGCGACGCACAGCAGCAGCCAGAACAACAGGGCGCAGGGCAGCGACCGCCTGTGCGCGGACACACCAGGACGTGAATGAAGGAAGCGATGCATGGGATCACCACGGGGCAGCAACGGATGCACTGAGAAAGCGGAAAACCGCGCCCTGCCCCTTAAGGCAACACGGATCACGTCCCTCCTGGCCTTGACCCGTGGTCGCGAGTCCGGCACCTGTCCGGACGCGTGCGGCCGCTATGCGGCGACGCCTTCGCTTCGCTCGGTCACGCTGGATCAAGCACGTGCGTGCTCGATCCGCGGCCGCGCCCTCCATGGCGCGCGACAACGCTGAATTCTTCAGCCTTGCCTTGAGCCCCCTGATCACCTGCATCCGGACGAAATCCGCGCTGGCCGCCCTCAGCGCCGCAGCCCCGCACGTCGCCGGCTTACTCGCCGAGAGCTCGGCCCAGGTCTTCCATCTCCCTGCGCATCAGCACCCCAGGCGCCCAGACCGGCCGGAGCACGCGCGCCGCCTCGATGAAGCGCTGCCGCGCCGCCTCGCGCTGGCCGGCAGCCAGCAGCGCGCGCGACCACCAGAGATCGAGCTTGGCCACATCGGGATGCTGCTCGCCCATCTCGCCGGCCAGAAACGCCCGCGCATCGGCGAAGTGCTGGACCGCGACCTCAGGTTGCGCCTCCAGCAGGGCGAGGCGGCCCTGCAGGCGCAGCACCACCATTCGGTCGAAGCGCTCGGCCACGAAGCCGCTGTCGGCGATCGCCTTGAGCTGGGCCCGGGCTTCATCGGCCCGGCCACGCTCCACGGCGAGCACGCCCAGGTACACCCGGCTGAGCACGGTCTCGAAGTGCGTCGGGCCGAGCAGGTCGAGACGCGTGCGCAGCGAGGCCACCAGCAGCGCCTGCGCCTCATCGTGGGCGCCAAGCCGCGACAGCAGATCGCCGAGATTGCCCTGCATCCGCGCCATCGGCACGCTGCGCTCCGGCTGGGTGCGCAGGCGCAGGCGCAGGGATTCACGGGAGTACGGCAGCGCCGCGGGCGGATCACCGCGGTCCACCGCCAGCGCGCCCAGGTTGTTCAGCGCCATCGCATGCTGCGGGCTGTCCGCGCCGTAGACCGTGATGGCGGCTTCGGCCTGTGCGCGGTAGGCCGTCTCCGCTTCGGCATAGCGGCCGAGATCGTGCAGGGCGGCCCCCAGATCGGCCTGTGCCGTGACCGCACCGGCGCTGCGCTGCTCGTCAGCGGAGAGGCCTTGAAGCAGGCTGCGGTAGACGGCTACGGCCTCCTCGCCGCGCCCCTGGTCGCGCAGCGCACGGGCGATGCCGGCATCGAGGCCGCGCAGCGCCGGCGAGCCCTCGCCCAATCGCCCCACGGCGCGCGCGCGCGCCGCCCGCAGCACGCGTTCGCTATCGGCGTAGCGGGCGAGCAGCCAGTAGACCTCGCCCTGCTGCTCCAGCACGCGCTGCAGCGGATCGACCTCAGCCACCGGCAGACGCTGCGCGACGGGCTCGGCCGCGCTCAGGCGCGCCAGCGCCTCGTCGAGTTGTCCCGCGGCTTCGAAGGCCGCCGCCTCGGCCACCAGCACGGCCAGCCGCAGCGTGTCGCCGCCCGGCGTCGTCGCCTCCAGCCGCGGCCCGGCATGCGCCCGCGCGCGCGCTGCCGAGGCCAGCGCCGCGTCGATCTCACGCGCCTGTGCCTGCAGCAGCGCCTGCTCGGCGGCACTGTAGGCCGCCGCCGTGCCCGCGGCGGACTCCTTGTGCAGACGCTCCGCCGCGTCCCAGGCCTGCAGTGCAGGCTGGGGCAGACCGAGATTGCGGTGAATGGCGCCGAGCGTGTCGTACAGGCGGGCGCGCACCTGCGGATCGAGCGAGGCTTGCGCGTCAACGGCCTGCAGGCCCTCCGCCAGCACGCTGCGCAGATCGCGTTCGGCCGCGCGCGGCGAAAAGGGATCGGCGCCGCGGAACAGCCCCACCAGCAGATCGGTGGTGCGCTCGGCGGTACGCGCCTCGCGCTCCGCGCGGGCCTCGGCGGCGAGCGCGCGGTCGCGCTCGCGAACCAGGCCCAGGGTGAAGGCAAGCGCAGCGCACACCGCCAGCGCCGCGGCCGACAAGGCCCAGCGATGGCGCCGCAGGAAGCGTCCGCTGCGATAGCGCCAGCCGCCCGCGCGCGCCTGCACCGGCTCGCCCGCCAGCAGACGCCGCACATCCTCGCCCAGCGCCGCCGCGCTGGCATAGCGCGCGGCGGGCTCGTCGCGCAGCGCACGCGCAACGATGGCAGCCAGATCACGTCGCCAGGCGCGCGGTGGCTCGGGCATCAGCTCGCGCAGGATCACGACAAGGCTGTACACATCGCTGGCCACGCCCACCGTCTCGCCGCGCGCCTGCTCGGGGCTGGCATAGCCCGGCGTCAACAGGCGCAGGCCCTGGGTCTCGGCGTCCTCGCCCTCGCCCATCCACGCGGCGATGCCGAAGTCGAGCAGGCGCGCGCGCCCCTGCCCGTCGACGCGCACGTTGGCGGGCTTGAGGTCGCGATGCAGCACCAGCTGGCCGTGCGCATAGGCCACCGCATCGACCACCTGCAGCCACAGCTGCAGGCGCTGCGCCGGGGTGGTCGTCGGCTCAGCGCACCAGGCATCGAGCGTCTCGCCGGCGACGAACTCCATCGCCAGCCAGGGTTGGCCGTCCGCACTTACGCCGCCGTCCAGCAAGCGGGCGATGCCGGGATGCTCCAGTCGCGCCAGCAAGCGGCGTTCGCGCTCGAAGCGCAGCCGCCGCTCGCCGTCGGGAAAGCCGCGCAGCAGCTTGACTGCGACCTGCTGCGCATACAGCCCATCGCTGCGCTCGGCGCGATACACCACGCCCATGCCGCCGCGGCCGACCTCTTCCAGCAGTCGCCAAGGGCCGACACTGCGGCCTACCGGGTCGGCAGCGAAGTCCAGACTGCGTGCGAGTCGCACCGGCGCCCGCAGGGCCTCGCTGGTGACCGCCTCCGCCGCCAGCAGCGAGCAAACTTCAGCGCGGACCTCGTCATCTTCGCAGGCCGCAATCAAGGCCTCGCGAGCGCTTGCATCGGCGGCGTCCGCGGCCGCATGGAACAAAGCTTCGACCTGGCGCCAGCGCTGGGGATCAAGCATGCGCGGATCTCAGGCAAGCTCACGCTTGAGGAAGGCGCGGGCCAAGCGCAGATCGCGCTCGACCGTGCCCAGCGACACGCCCAGCAGCTCCGCGATCTCGGGCTGGCTCAAGCCGCCGAACACGTGCAGCTGCAGGGCCTGCGCCTTGCGCGCGTCCTGCGCCTGCAGCGCGCTGAGCGCGGCATCCAAGCTGAGCAGGTCAGCGGCCTCCGGCCGCTCGGCCGCCAGCTCGACATCCAGCGTCACCCGCAGGCCATCGCGCTTGGCCGCCAGCCGCGCGCGGGCGTGATCGACCAGGATGCGGCGCATCATCAGCGCGGCGATCGCCAGCAGATGCGCGCGATCGCGGAACGGCCCCTCGACTTCGCGCAGACGCAGCCAGGCCTCATGCGCGAGATCGGTGGGTCGCAGGGTGTGCTCGGGGCGCTCGCCGCGCAGGCTGCGCGCGGCCAGCTGGCGCAGCCCGGCATAGACCTCGCGCAGCAGAGCGTCCTGCTCGCGCGCATTGAGCGCCGCGTGTGCAGGGATGCCGCTGGAACCGGTCGCGGCCGACCACTGCGCAAGCAGGGTCTGCAGCTCCACGTCCACATCGGGGCGATCCAATTCCGTCTCCATCCTCCTCAGTCCCTGCTGCCTTCCATCGAGGCGTGAGCTTAGCAACGCGACCCAGCCGTTCTGTGTGCTGGCAGTCCGGCAAGCGTAGAAACCAAGCGCATGCGCTCGGCTGCGGCCGCGTCGACCCTGCGGTTCGCCAGCAGGCTCGCGCAGCTCAGCCCAGCGCCGCGGCAAACGCCAGCCGGGTGCGCTCGATGGCCGCGTCATCGATGTCCAGATGCGTGGCGAGGCGGATGCGCGGGCCTCCGATCGAGGCGAGGAGGCCGGCGTCGCGAAACGCCGCGCGCAGTGCGTCGAGACGCGCCTCGGGCACCTGCACGAACAGCAGATTGGTTGGCGTGGGCTCCACCACCAGCCCGAGCGCCTGCAGCGCGCTTGCCAGTTCGGCCGCACGCCGATGGTCGTCGGCCAGACGCTCGACGTGATGATCCAGCGCATAGCTGCAGCCCGCCGCGAGAATCCCTGCCTGCCGCCAGCCGCCGCCCAGCACCTTGCGCCAGCGCCGCGCCTTCTCGACGAGGGCAGCGTTACCCAGCAGCACTGAACCCACCGGCGCGCCCAGGCCCTTCGACAGACACACCGACACGCTGTCGAAGTGCCGGGTGATCGCCGCCGCCGGCACGCCCTGCGCCACTGCCGCATTGAACAGACGCGCGCCGTCGAGGTGCAGCCCGAGCCCGCGCGCATCGCACAGCGCGCGCGCCTCGGCCAGGTAGTCCAGCGGCAGCGGCCGGCCGTGCCAGGTGTTCTCCAGACACAGGATCTTGCTGCGCGCGAAATGCGGATCGATCGGCTTGATCGCCGCCCGCACAGCCTCCAGCGGAATCGAGCCATCCGCCGCTTGCGGCAGCGGCTGCGGCTGGATCGAACCCAGCACGGCCGCGCCCCCGCCCTCGTACTTGTAGGTGTGCGCATCCATGCCGACGATGTACTCATCGCCGCGCTCGCAGTGCGCCATCAGCGCCAGCAGGTTCGACTGCGTGCCCGACGGCACGAACAGCCCCGCCTCGAAGCCGAGCATCGCCGCGAGCTTCTCCTGCAGCGCATTGACGGTCGGATCATCGCCGTAGACGTCATCGCCCACCTCGGCGGACAGCATGGCCGCGCGCATCGCAGCGGTCGGTCGGGTGACGGTGTCGGAGCGGAGGTCCAGCAGATCGGCTTCAGCGTGCATGTGCTCTGGTCTCGGTCGGAAAAGCCTCGCGCATCCTGCCACGCTCATGCAGCGGCACAGCGCGTGACTCATGACCCGCGCGACACCTTCGCGACCACAGGTACCCGGAAACGCCATGACGGCCGGACGAAGCGGCGGATTCAGTCGATGGCACGGTTGGACTACAGTGACAGCGCAGCCAAAGGTATTCGAAGAGCCCCACAATCGACCGCGCAATGAGGAGCTACGCCATGCCGCATTTCAGTGTTGGTCGTCGTCGATTGATTGCTGCCGGCGTCGGCGCGCCCCTGCTGATCGGCGCCGGCGGTAGCGCAACTCCGCAGGCCACGGGCCAAGCCCTGCCGGGGGGTACACCCCTGCCCGAGCCCCCCGCCACGCGCGTTGGCTGGGCGATTGTCGGGCTGGGCAGCTTTGCGCTGGGTCAGGTGATTCCCGGATTCCTCGATGCACGTCTCTCGCGCATCGGCGCACTGGTCTCTGGCAATCCCGAAAAGCGGAAGCAGGTGGCAGAACGCTATGGCGTTCCGCGCAGCTACAGCTACGAAGACTTCGACCGATTGATCGACGACGACGGCGTCGAGTGCGTGTACATCGCGCTGCCGGTGGGTCTGCACGCCGAGTACACCATCCGCGCCTTGAAGGCCGGCAAGCACGTGCTTTGCGAAAAGCCGATGGCTTCGACGTCGCAGGAATGCGAGGCGATGATCGCAGCCGCTCGCGAAGCCGGACGGCAGCTGGGCGTCGCTTACCGGGTCCACTTCGAAGCCACCAACCTGGAGGCGCTGCGTCGGTTCCGTGCCGGTGAGATCGGCGAGCTGCGCCATCTGTCCACCGAAGCGGGCTTTGTCATCAATCCCGAATACCCCCCACACGCTTGGCGACTGACCCGGGCGCTCGGCGGCGGCGGCTCAATGTTCGACATCGGAATCTACGGCTTGAATGGAGCGTTGATGTACTTCGACGAGGCCCCCAGGGAAGTCTCGGCCGTCTACTCGACCCCGCAAGGCGACCCGCGATTCGCCGAGGTCGAAGGCGGCATCGACTGGCGCCTGCGATTCGCAAACGGCGTCTCGGTGCAGGGCGCTTCGTCCTACACCTTCAGCTACACCACCGGTCAACGCATGCTCGGCAGCCGCGGCAGCCTGGAGCTGCAGCCGGCGTCGACCTACTACGACAACGCACTCGCGCTGCGTCGCGACGGACAGCCCCCGGCCCTGTTGAGGCCTGGCAACCCGATCCAGCAGTTCGCAGCGCAGGTCGATGCCTTCTCTGAAGCCGCGCGCAGCGGCAGGCCTCACCGGACCCCGGGAGAAACGGGCTTGCGCGACATCCGCCTGATCGAGGCCATGTACCGCAGTGCCGATCAAGAGGGCGCGCGGGTTCTGGTTGCATGACCGACGGCGGCAGGCGATGGGCTTCCGAGAGGAAACGCACCGCCTCGCGCTTCTGCGCCGGCGCTACAACTTTTTTGCGATCAGGTCCTTCATCGCCGAGTTCTCCAGCGCGAGGTCGGCGTACAGGCGCTTGAGGCGGCTGTTTTCCTCCTCGAGCTCGCGCACGCGCTTGAGCTCCGAGGCTTCCATGCCACCGAACTTCGACTTCCACTGGTAGTACGTCGCCACGCTGATCCCGGCCTGCCGACAGACGTCCTTGACCGGCATACCCGCATCGGCCTGCTTGAGGATTGAGACGATCTGCGTCTCGGTGAACTTTGACTTGCTCATCTGAACCTCCTGGCTGGGGAAACCTTGCCAGAAAGTTCTAGAAACCTGTGTCCGCAGTACCGGGGAGCTTACGCTTTGCCTGCTGAACCCGGCGTTCGACTCTCCGCTGGTCGATGTGATCACCCAACTCGAGCATCTGCGCAGGCTGAGACTGGAGGGGTCGACGCCCGAGCCCGTGCTTCAGCAACTCAAGACCATCTTCCACATGCTGGAGAGCCTGGGTTCGGCGCGCATCGAAGGCAACCATACGACGCTTGCGGACTATGTCGAGGCACGACTCGACGAATCGCCTGCCTCGCCGAGCGACCACCTGCGGGAAATGGCCAACATCGACGAGGCAATGCGCTACATCGAGGCGCACTTCGAACCGGGGCGGTCGCTCAGCGAGCACTTCATCCGCGAGCTGCACGCTCTCGCAGTGCGTGGGCTAAAGCGCGAGGGAGACGCAACGCCGGGTGCGTATCGGCGGACGACGGTAAGCATTGGACTGTCTGAGCACTCGCCGCCTGAGCCCGTGCTAGTGCCCCAGTACATGACGGAGCTTGTGGAGTTCATCAATCGATCAGACGCATCGAAGTACGACCTCATCAGGACCACGCTCGCGCATCACCGCTTTGCTTGGGTGCACCCCTTCAGCAACGGCAACGGTCGCGTCGTGAGGCTGCTGACCTACACCCTGCTGATCAAGTACGGCTTCAAGGTCAAGGCGCAGGGGCGCCTGCTGAATCCCACGGCGGTGTTCTGGAATGATCGCGACCGTTACTACTCGATGCTCGCCGAGGCCGACACGGGCACTGCGCAAGGCCGCGAGACGTGATGCGCCTACGTCCTCTCGGGCATCCTGGAAGAGCTGCGCAAGGTGGACCGCCTGATCGACTCGGACTACCTCTTTGGTCGCATCCTGAGCCCAGCAGTGCGCCATGCGCGTCAGCGGGAGCTGCTGACTGACACCGAAGAGCGCGTGCTGCTCACCGTAGCGAAACTCGGCATCGCCAAGGCGGGCGATCTAACGGACGCCATGCCGGGATTGAACACGAAACAGCGCACCTATCAAGTCGGCAAGCTGGTCGCTGCAAGGATGCTGGTCCCGCTCCGCGAAGGCGCTCGGCAGTACACCGTGGGCTTCGCCAACAACGCGCTGATCCGAGGCGTCATTGGCTCGCTGACCGAGGAAGGCTTTGTACCCGAGAGCCTGCGTCGATCGCGGTAGCCAATCACATGCAAAACGGTGCCGCCCAAAGGCGGCCCCGTTCACTATCCCGCGCCCAGCGGGAGCGCCCGCTTCATCCTCAGCCACGGCCTCTGCGGAGCTCAAGCAGACGTCCAAGCATGGTGTCGATCAGCTGCAGCTCCTGCGGTGAGCGACGCATCGTCATGATCTGCTGCATCGATGCACCTGGAGTGCAACCTGCGGTCATCGCGCACTCGGCGATCGTCAACTGCGAGAAGGGGCTACAGTCTCTGCCAACGCGGCAGGCGAATGCGATTGCGACGTCAGTTCTCAAGGCTTCGGAGCCCTCCGCCAGAAAGAGACTGTTTGGAAGCTCACCGTTAGCGAACGCCAGTTGACGGCTACGGTCTGCGTAGAGCCAAGCGGCCGAGGCAGCGAGCTCGACGTCGTCAGTCCGGGCCAACAACTCCTCCAACACGCGATCACGCGCCGCCAGTTCGTCCGGATCGTCGGTGTTGACGGGCAGTGCCGAAAACGCATCGATGTCGGGCGAGCTTGGAGGGGGCGCCGCCCTGAGCAACTTCGTCCAGCGCAACGAGCGCTCGAAGCTGCACGCCTCACGCCATGGACGCCAAGCCGGATGCTCGAAGCGCTCTGAACGCTCCCCGGTGTACTGATTGCCCAGCACACCTCCGCAGGACCTCATGAGTGCGCCAAGCTGGGTGATGGCCTCTTCGTCCCCGCCGGCTGCCAACGCCTCGATCTCGGTGAACTCGGACTCGAGCGAAGCGGCAGAGCCGGCTTCGCTCGAAAGCACCGGAGCTTCGTCGGATTCCACATCGCCGGACGTAAGGCTCGAAGCCATCGAGGATTTGGCGACATCGCCAGACAGTTGCGGCGCGGCGTGTTCAGCTATCGCATTCGCTTCTGAACTGGATCCTGACCCAAGTCTGACCAGCAGCCCAGCTGCTACAAGGACTGAGCACGTCAACAGCATCATCAAGATCCGCATCGTCATGATTTAGCCTATGGGAGAAACACAGCTGGACGGAGCATTCCGCAAGGCCTGACCGCGTGCCCGACGGGACGAACAGCCCCGCCTCGAAGCCGAGCACCGCCGCGAGCTTCTCCTGCAGCGCGTTGACGGTCGGGTCGTCGCCCTACACGTCATCGCCCACCTCGGCGGCTAGCATCGCCGCGCGCATCGCGGCTGTGGGACGGGTGACAGTGTCGGAGCGGAGGTCGGTGTGAGGGCATGGGTGGCGCTGGCTGTCGCAAGACAGAGAAGCCCCTCCGCTCGTGGGCCGCAACCAGTGTGATTGGGTGGCCGCCCCAAGCCCCAGTTCGCGACCAAGGCAGGTGTCCCGACGTGGACCAGGCAAGATCGCGAGCGTCCATAACGCGGCTCACTTTCGCTTCAAGCAAACGAACAGGGGCGCCGAAGGGCGCCCCTGTTCCCATCTGCGAGTCTTGCGTCGAGTGAAGCTCAACAGGTACTGGCCATCAGCGGCATGGCCTCTTTGACTGTGATGCCAACCAGGGTCCACTCGGGCTCAGCGTCCTCGATGACCCGCCCCTGACTGTCGCGCGGTTTCCGCCACGCGTAGTGGTACTCGATGTCCGCCGTGTGAGTCACGCCATTCACCGCGACGTAGGACTGACAGAACTCCGTCACGGTCGTTCGTTGATCGATCGTTCGGCCGGAGCCCGTGGGTCGCGGAGGATTGGAAACGTCGAAGTTGGTCTTGGCTACCGTCGAGGTCGGCTGAGACAGGCCAAACTGGGCCAGCTCCAGGTGGTCGGGCGAGTATCCTTCGGCGTACTCGATCCTCAAGGTCAGCCGCTCGGCCCTAGCAGCCTGCCCAGCCAGCTGGCTCCTGACCCACTCGAACGCCGGAGAACCCGGCTCAATCTGAACTTGAACAATGCTCCTTGAACTTGGATCAAGCTCTGCGTTGGTCTGTATCCCCGAGTCCTGTGAAGAACCCGTGGCGAATACGCAAGAAACGGGGGCGATCGTCAGAGTCGTTGCCAAAGCGAGCAACCCACAAACTTCGAGAAGTTTCACGTCATTAATCCTTCCAAAAAGAGATCCATTGATGCCCCCCGAGCGGAGACCCTCCGCACCAGACAGCCCTGCCTGATCGAGATGCCGGACAGGGAGCAAACCGTCCAGGCCGAGGCGGTCGCACGCATCCAGGAGGACGACGCGAAGTTAACCCCCCTCCGATCCGACCAACAAGCTGCAAGTTCTGACAGCTTGACGCACCCTCGAACAGCACAAGGCCGCCCAAAAGCGGCCCTGTTCGCATCAGGCGCTGCAGCCCCTGACCTCACTCATCCAAGGTCAACAACGAAGCATTGCCGCCCGCTGCCGTGGTGTTGATGGTCAAGGTGCGCTCGGTGGTGAAGCGCAGCAGGTAGTGGGGGCCGCCGGCCTTGGGGCCGGTGCCGGACAGGCCTTCGCCACCGAAGGGCTGCACGCCGACCACGGCGCCGATCTGGTTGCGGTTGACGTAGCAGTTGCCGACGCGCACACGCTTGCTGATCTTCTCCACCGTTTCGTCGATGCGCGAGTGGATGCCGAGCGTGAGGCCGTAGCCGGTGGCGTTGATGGCGTCGATGACCTGGTCCAGCTCGCTGGCCTGCCAGCGGATCACGTGCAGCACCGGGCCGAAGACTTCGCGCTTGAGCGTCGCGAGGTTCGGGATCTCGTAGGCGCGCGGCGCGAAGTAGGTGCCCTTGCTGCACTCGGCGGGCAGCGGGGCCACGGCGATCAGTTTGGCCTCGGCGTCCATGCGCGCGGCGTGCGCGTCGAGGATGCCCTTGGCCTCCTCATCGATCACCGGGCCGATGTCGGTGCTGAGCAGGCCGGGGTCGCCGATCTTCAGCTCAGCCATGGCGCCGGCCAGCATGTGCACGACCTTGTCGGCGATGTCGGCCTGCACGAACAGCACGCGCGCCGCCGAACACCGTTGCCCGGCTGAACCAAAGGCTCCGCTGATGGCGTCCTTGACCAGCTGCTCGGGCAGCGAGGAGGAGTCGGCGATCAGCGCGTTCTGGCCGCCGGTTTCGGCGATCAGCACGCCGATCGGGCCGTCGCGTTCGGCCAGGGTGCGGTTGATCAGGCGCGCGACTTCGGTGGAGCCGGTAAAGGCCACGCCGGCGATGCGCGGATCGCGGGTCAGCGGCGCGCCGACCGTGGGGCCGTCGCCCGGCACCAGCTGCAGCACGTCCTCGGGCACGCCGGCCTCGTGCAGCAGCTTCACGGCGGCATGCGCGATCAGGGTGGTCTGCTCCGCGGGCTTCGCGATCACGGCGTTGCCGGCGACCAGACCGGCGACCACCTGACCGATGAAGATGGCCAGCGGGAAGTTCCACGGGCTGATGCAGACGAACACGCCGCGGCCGTGCAGGTGCAGGGTGTTGCTCTCGCCGGTGGGCCCGGGCAGCACTTCCGGCTGGTTGAACAGGCGACGGCCTTGGACTGCGTAGTAGCGGCAGAAGTCGACCGCTTCACGCACCTCGGCGATGCCGTCGGCCAGCGTCTTGCCGGCTTCGCGCGTGGCCAGGGCCATGAACTCGGGCATGCGCTGCTCCATCAGGCTGGCCGCGTGCTCGATGATCTTGGCTCTAGAGGCCGCCGGCAGCGCGTCCCAGCCGTGCTGGGCTTTCTCGGCATTGGCAATGGCGCGCTCGACGGTCGCAGCATCCGCGGCCTGCCAGCGGCCCAGCACCTGGCCGCGATCGCTGGGCGAGCGCACGTCCACCCAGGCGCCGGCGGAACTCGCACCCGGCACCAGCGGCTTGACCTCGATCGGGAACTTGAGCGCATTCATGCGTTCGGCCAGGGCGCGCAGCGCGTTGTCGTCGGCGAGGTTGATGCCCATGGAGTTGGCTCGTTCGGTTCCGTAGAGGTGGACAGGCAGGGGAATGCGCGGATGCGCGGCGTTGGCATAGCCGCGCACGGTTTCGGTGGGGTCGGCCACCAGTTCGACCGGGCTGATCGCGGGATCGGTGATGCGGTTGACGAAGCTGGAGTTGGCGCCGTTCTCCAGCAGGCGACGCACGAGGTAGGGCAGCAGGTCCTCGTGGCTGCCGACCGGCGCATACACGCGGCAGGGCGTGTTGAGGCGATCGGGGCCGATCACCTCGGCGTAGAGGTCATCGCCCATGCCGTGCAGCTTCTGGAACTCGAAGCGCGGCGGCGCGGTGGGTTCGACCGGGCCGAGCATGCCCTGCGCCATGTGGTGGATGGCGGCGATGGTGTGCGCGTTGTGCGAGGCGAACATCGGGTACAGCGCGTCGATGTGGCCTAGCATGCGCCGCGCGCAGGCGAGGTAGCTGAGATCCGTATTCGGCTTGCGGGTGAACACGGGATAGCCGGCCTGGCCTTCGATCTGGGCGCGCTTCACTTCCGCATCCCAGTAGGCGCCCTTGACCAGACGCATCGGGATGCGGCGCCCCGCTTTGCGTGCGGCATCGGCGACCAGGTCGATCACCTGCGGCGCGCGCTTCTGGTAGGCCTGCACGGCCAGGCCATAGCCCTGCCAGCCGTCCAAAGAGGGGTCGGCGAAGACCTTGAGGATCAGGTCGAGGCTGAGTTCGAGCCGGTCGGTTTCCTCGGCGTCGATCGTGAAGCCAATGCCCTGGGCACGCGCGAGCTTGGCCAGCTCCAGCACGCGCGGCGCCAGCTCGGCCAGCACACGCGCGCGCTTGCCATGTTCGTAGCGCGGATGCAGGGCGGAGAGTTTGACCGAGATGCTGGGCGCATCGAACACGTCGGCGAAGGGTCCGGTGCTGCCGATCGCGAGGATGGCCTTTCGATAGGCCTCGAAGTAGCGGTCGCCGTCGGGCTGGGTCAGCGCGCCCTCGCCGAGCATGTCGTAGCTGTAGCGGTAGCGGGCGTTCTCGCCCTTCTTGCTGCGCTTCAGCGCCTCTTCGATGGTGCGGCCCATGACGAACTGGTGGCCCATGATCTTCATGGCCTGGCGCACGGCCAGGCGCACCACCGGCTCGCCGGCGCGACCGACCAGACGCTTCAGCGCACCGACGAAGTTGCCGCGGGTTTCTTCGGCCAGGTTGACCATGCGGCCGGTCAGCATCAGGCCCCAGGTGCTGGCGTTGACGAACAGCGAGTCGCTTTGGCCGACATGCTTGCCCCAGTCGGCATCACCGAGCTTGTCGCGGATCAGGCGATCGGCGGTCTCGCTGTCGGGAATGCGCAGCAGGGCCTCGGCCACGCACATCAGCAGCACGCCCTCTTCGCTGGAGAGGTCGTACTCGCGCATGAAGGCTTCGATGGCGCCCTGGTCCTGCGCGCGTTTGCGCACGCGTTCGACCAGATCAACGGCGGTGGCCTGGATGCGCGCGCGCGCATCGGCATCGAGCTGCAGCTCGCCCAGGAGGGCGCGCACGGCCTCGTCTTCGTCACGCAGCCAGGCAGCAGTGAGAGCGGCGCGCAGCGGTGCGCTGGCGGCCGGGAGTTCCGGGGTCAGGATGGGGGTGTTCACGCGGGCAACCTTGCAGGGGCGAGCGGCCGCCGCGCCGGACCGGCTCAGCAGGGCCGCCGCCTAGTCTAGGGGCGCTGCCGCGAGTGCGGAAGCGTACGGCGCGGCAGACTCGGCTTCAGCCTCCCAGCCCGGCAGCACGCTGCATGGGGCTCGCGAAAGCGAAGCAGGCTTCTGCGGAAACCTGTTTGCAGGCGCGCCGACTCGACGGGTCTTGCGCATCCACGGCTCGGCAGCAAGCGCGCTCCTACAGGTGCCAGCGCGCGAACATGGGGGCCTCGATGCGACGTGACAGCCTCTGCACTCTCAGCAGGACAGGCCCACTGCGCTGCTGTCAGCCCGGCAGGGCCTCGGCCTCCAGCATCTGCGCCAGCAGTGCGCGGGCCCGCCGCCAGTCGCGGACCACGCTGCGCGCATGGATGCCCAGCACCTCGCCGACCTGTTCGACCTCCAGCCCGGCAAAGAAGCGCAGCTCGACCACCTGTGCGAGTCGCGGATTGACTTCGGCCAGCTTCAGCAAGGCTTCGTCCAACGCCAGCAGATCGCCGCTGGTGGCCTCGCTGATCGGCAGGGCCACTTCGTCGATGTCGAGGTGCTCGGCACCGCTGCCGCGCTTCTGCGCCTGCCGCGCGCGGGCGGCGTCGATCAGGATGTTGCGCATCGCGCGCGCGGCGTAGCGGTAGAAATGCTGCTGGTCCTGCCAGCCGACGTCGCCCGCGCTCGACAGCCGCATCCAGACTTCGTGGACCAGCGCCGTGGTCGAAAGCGTATGTCCGCGCGCATCGCTGGCGATCTGGCCGCGGGCGATGCGCCGCAGCGGCTCGTAGACCAGCGGCATCAGGGCGTCGAACGCACTGCGATCGCCTTCGCTGGCCTGCTGCAGCAGTCGGGTGATGTGCTGTGACACGAGAAATCTGAAGTCTTCAGGCCCGGCTGGCCCCGGCCGAGTCTAGCGTGGTGGCCTCGGCTGGGTTCCAGCGCACCGCGCGGGCGGAAGCGCCCACCCGGCTCAGGGATCGGGCGCAGCGGGCCTGAAGGCCGCGCCCGGCAGGCGCGCGGGATCGGCGAAGTCGGGGCTGGCAAGACCGTGACGCGCGAGCACCCCGAGGGCGTCGTCGCGCACCGCGGCGTCCACGCCTGCGAGCCGCTGCAGCAACGCCGCCCACATGAGCTGCAGGCGCGCCCGGCGCGGGCTGTCCTCGCCCAGGCGCGGCGCCAGTTCGGCATCCAGCGCCTGCAGTTGCGCCACGGCATCCTGCGCTGCCCCCGATTGCGCCAACAGCTGGGCCTCGCACTCGGCCAGCAGCAAACGCTCATCCACCTCCAGATGCATCGGATCCAGCTCGCTGCGCGCCCTCGCGAAGGCCTCTCGCGCAGCGGCCTGCTGGCCCGCGCCGAGTCGGAGGCAGCCGAGCTGGGTTGCTGCGGCAGCGCGCACGCTGCGCGCAGGGAAGATGTCGCCCGGCACGGCCAACGCCCCCTGCAGCAGGGCCTCGGCCTCTTCGACCGCGTCGGTCTGGCGCAGCAGGCCCGCGAGCTCGATGCGGACGCGCGCCTGTCGCACCGAACTCGCATCGACCGGCTCGGCGTGGTTCCAGCGGCGATAGAAATCGATCGCGCCTTCGATGTCGCCCAGCTCGGCCTCGGCCCGATGCAGCGGCTCGCGCGCGAGGAAATCCAGCGGATGGCCGGGCGGATATTCCTCGCCGCGCAGCTCAACGCCGTAGCGGGCCACATCGCGGGCCTTCTCGAAGTGCCCCAGCCGCAGCCAGGAGCGCGCGAGGTTGCCAAGGCGGCCGGCATTGATCGAGCCGCTGGTGGTGCGGGCCAACTCGATGGCCTCCTCCTGCGCGCGAATGGCGTCGAGCAGGAAACCGGCGCGGCTGTCGATGGTGCCCTTGAGGTCGAGCACCCGCACCAGCTTCGGGCTGCGCGGTCCGAAGGCCGTGCGCGACTCGGCGAGCGTGCGCGCCATCAATTCGCGGGCCTCGTCGAGCCGGCCGGCGCCGCGCAGCAGCACGCTGCGGTCCAGCAGGGCGCCGACGCGCTGGTCAGCGCTCAGCGCGGCCTCGCTGTCGAGCAGACGCACGAGTTCGTCCGAGTGCGCCAGCGCTTCGTCGATGCGCTGCTGGTAGTAGATCGGCATCACCAGCTGCTGGGCGATGTCGAAGCGCTCGCTTGCGCTGGCGGCGCTGCTCGCCGCAAGCGACTCGCGCAGCAGGGCCTCGGCCCCGGCGTAGTCGCGGGCGTCGGCAGCCAGCGCCGCCAAGCGCACGGCGGCCTGGATCGACAGCGGCTCGCGAGCGCTGGCCGGGCCCAGCCGATCGCGCACCGCCTGCGCGCGCTCCCTCGCCTCCTCGCGCAGATCGAGCAGATGCAGCACGCGGGCGAGGCCCAGCGAGAGTGCGGGGTCGAGCTCACTGCCCAGGGCGGCGGAAGCGGTCAGACGATGCGCGGCTTCGGCGGCGATCTCGCGACGGCTCAGAACGAAGTTGCCGCTGGCGTCGGACTGGTTGGCGGCGAAAATGCCGAGCAGGAACTCCTGCACCGCCTCGGCCCGCGCGCGCTCGGCCTCGGCAACCCGCGCGCGATCCAGCGCGATCCAGGTGCCCACGCCCATCGACAGCAGCGCCGCCGCCCCGAGGCTGGCAGCCAGCCAGTGACGCAGCAGGAAACGCCGGCTGCGGTACAGCCAGCCGACGCCGCGCGCACGCACGGGTCGCCCAGCCATCCAGCGCTCCAGCTCGTCGATCAGGGCCTCGACCGAGGGATAGCGATCCTCCGGCCGCGGCGCCAGCGCGCGCAGCACGATCGCATCGAGATCGCCGCGCAGCGTGCGCGCTTCGGGCAGTACGTCGGCCAGCGCGGCGGGCCGCGAAGCGCGCGAGGGCGGCGTGTCGGTGACGCGGGCATCGCGCTCACCGCGCGGCGGCTGGCCGCACAGCAGCACATACAGCAGGGCGCCCAGCCCGAACACGTCGTCCGCGGTCGAGGCCGGCAGGCCCTCGAACTGCTGCGGCGAGGCGTACTGCGGCGAGAGCGCGCGCTGCAGGGTGCGAGTCGCGTCGCCGCGGCTGCCATCGGTGAGGCGGGCGATGCCGAAGTCGAGCAGGCGCACGTGGCCCTCTCGGTCGACCAGCACGTTGGAAGGCTTGATGTCGCGGTGGACCACGAGGTTGCGATGGGCAAAAGCCACCGCCGCGGCGACATCGAGCAGCACCCGCACGCGCCCCCGCGCGTCGAGATGACGCGCATTGCACCAGTCATCAATGCGCTCGCCTTCGACCAGGCGCATCGCCAGCCAGGGCGTGCCGTCGGGCTCTACGCCGACATCCAGCAGGGTGGCGATGTGCGGATGCTCCAGCCGCGCCAGGATCGACTGCTCTTGCAGGAAGCGCTGGCGCAGCTCGGGCGAGAGCAGGCCGCGGCGCAGGCACTTCAGCGCGACCTCGCGGCGCTGGCCGGCGATCTCGCGGCTTGCGCGCCAGACCACGGCCATGCCGCCCTCGCCGAGCAAGGACTCCAGGCGGTAGCCGCCAACCTCGCGGTCCACCACGCGGGTCTCGTCGACATCGGCAACGAGGCGCGCGGCCAGCGCCTCCAGCGGGCCGGACGCATCCTCGGCATGGGCGATGAGTTCTCGCAGACGCGCCTGCAGCTCAGGCTCGGGACAGACGGAAGGCAGCCAGGCTTCACGCTCCGCGGGCGACAGGTCGAGCGCGGCATCGAGCAGGGCTTCGAGGCGCTTCCAGGTGGCGAGGTCGGGGCTCTGCATCGCTACGGTGTGATGCCTGGTGCCATGACGATTGCGCACGCCCTCAGCCCGGTCCGCCTGGAGCCGGAGTCTAGCGGCTGCGCGAGGATGGGTGATTCGGGGTTCGGGGTTCGGGCTTCGGGCTTCGGGCTTCGGGCTTCGGGCTTCGGGCTTCGGGTTTCGGCTTCGGGCTTCGGGCTTCGGGGCTTCGGGCTTCGGGCTTCGGGCTTCGGGATTCGGGATTCGGGATTCGGGATTCGGATTCGGGATTCGGGGGTTCGGGGGTTCGGGGTTCGGGGTTCGGGGTTCGGGTGTTCGGGGTTCGGGGTTCGGGTGTTCGGGGTTCGCGAAGCGGCCGCATAGGGTGGGTCTTGACCCACCGCGCCGCAACGCATGCCACGAAGCGAAGAAGCGAAGCCTCCCAAAGCCCCCGCGAGGCCCGATGGACGGGCCCCACGCCAGCGCACCCGGACATCCCGGCCCGCAGAGCCTGAGCATCAACGCCGCACGCAGCCGAGAGTCGGCGAGCGCTGGGGTTCGGTGGGTCAAGGCCCACCCTATGGGCGCTTGCAGGCCGGCTCGTTGCGAGCGTCGAGGCTTGGTGGGTCAAGACCCACCCTATGGGCGCCTGCAGGCCGGCTCGCTGCGAGCGCCTAGGCGCGGTGGGCGAGACCCACCCTATGATTTGCTAGGCCCGGCGGCGTCCGGAGATGCGCACCCAGTCTTCGCGGCGATCGACGCGCAGCTCGGTGAAGTGCGGCGCATAGCGCAGCAGCAGCTCGTCTTCCTGACCGTCGAGGATGCCGGACATCGCGATCAGACCGCCGGGCGCGGTGCGTGCCGCCAGCAGGGGCTCAAGCTCATCGAGGGCAGTGGCGAGGATGTTGGCCACAACGATCGGGTACTGCACCGCCGGCTCATTCTCCGGGGCATAGACCTGCAGACGATCCCCCACGCCGTTGCGCTCGGCGTTGTCGGCGGTGGCGATGAGCGCCTGCGGATCGTTGTCGACGCCCACCGCGGACTCGGCGCCCAGCACCAGCGCCGCCAGCGCCAACACGCCCGAGCCGCAGCCGAAATCGAGCACGGTCTTGCCCTTCAGGTCGAGGCCGTCCAGCCATTCCAGACACAGCGCCGTGGTCGGGTGCGTGCCCGAGCCAAAGGCCAGCCCCGGATCAAGACGGATGACCGCAAGCTCCGGATCCGCCGGCGGCTCGATGTTCCAGGGATGGACCCAGGTACGCCGACCAAAGGCCATCGGCTTGAACTGGTCCATCCAGGCGCGCTCCCAGTCCTGGTCGGGCACCTCTTCCGTGCTGGCACTGGCGGCGACTTCAGCCGGCAGGCGCGCAGCCAGCTCGGACTGCAGCGCCTCGGTGTCGACGTCGTGCTCGAACAGGGCCTCCAGCACGATCTCGCCCCACAGCGGCATCTCGCCGACGCCGGGCTCGAAGATCGCCTGCTCGTCCGGCGCATCGGCATGCGCATCGGCCAGTGTCACCGCCAGCGCGCCGAGTTCCTCCAGCGCTTCTTCGACGGCGGGCTGCTGCGGCAGGGTGCAGGTGAGGCGGAGTTTGAGGTGGGGCATATCGATTCCGGTGACATGGGGAGACACTTGAGCCGCCGTTGCATGAAACGCGCGAAGCAGGCCATAGGGTGGGTCTTGACCCACCATAGCCTCGCCCCCGCCTCAACGATCGCCCCGACGGAAAGCCTCGCCCCCGCCTTGGCGAAGCGCCTCTAACTCGCTTCGGCTCACGCTTCGTCCGAGCGCCTCGATCGTGTCAAAGGCTTGGTGGCGGCCAAAGGGCGCGATCCCAGCGTGGGTTTCGACCTGACGAAAGCTCGCGAACCCGCCAACCCTGCCGCCGCCGCGAAGCTGCGAACCACCCGTGTGTGGACCGAGGCGAGCGTACAGCCCCGGTGGGTCAAGACCCACCCTATGCAAAGCCTGCTCGACGTACTGGCGATCTCAGCCCAGCCCAATCCCCTTCTCGCGCGCTTCAGCCAGCTTCTTCTCGAGGTAGTGGATGTTGGCGCCGCCGGCCTGGAAGCCTGAGTCGGCCATGATCCGCTGCTGCAGGGGCACGTTGGTCTTGATGCCGTCGACGACCATCTCGCTGAGCGCCACGCGCATGCGGGCGATGGCCTGGGCGCGGTCGGCGCCGTGCACGATCAGCTTGCCGATCATCGAGTCGTAGTTCGGCGGCACGCGATAGCCCTCGTAGATGTGGGTGTCGACGCGCACGCCGGGGCCGCCCGGGGCGTGGAAGTGCTTGATCAGGCCCGGCGAGGGCATGAAGGTCTCGGGGTCTTCGGCATTGATGCGGCACTCGATGGCGTGGCCACGCAGCACCACGTCTTCCTGCTTGATCGAGAGCCGATGCCCGGCGGCGATCAGCAGCTGCTCGCGCACCAGATCGATGCCGGTGACGAGCTCGGTGACCGGATGCTCGACCTGGATGCGGGTGTTCATTTCGATGAAGTAGAAGCGCCCGTTCTCGTACAGGAACTCGAAGGTGCCGGCGCCGCGGTAGCCGATACGGATACAGGCCTCGACGCACACCGCACCGATCTCGGCGCGCTGCTCCGGCGTGAGGCCGGGCGCAGGGGCTTCTTCGACCACCTTCTGGTGGCGGCGCTGCATCGAGCAGTCGCGCTCGCCGAGATGGATCGCGCTGCCCTGGCCGTCGGCCAGCACCTGGATCTCGACGTGGCGCGGGTTCTCCAGGAATTTCTCCATGTAGACCATGTCGTTGCCGAAGGCCGCTTTGGCTTCGGCGCGGGTGGTCTGGATGGCGTTGTTGAGCGCAGCCTCGGAATGCACCACCCGCATGCCGCGACCACCGCCGCCGCCGGCCGCCTTGATGATCACCGGAAAACCAATCTCGCGCGCGATACGGATGTTCTCGACGCCCTCATCGCCCAGCGGCCCACCCGAGCCCGGCACGCAGGGCACGCCGGCGGCCTTCATCGCCTTGATGGCTTCGACCTTGTCGCCCATCAGGCGGATGGTGTCGGCCTTGGGGCCGATGAAGATGAAGCCCGACTGCTCGACCCGTTCGGCGAAGTCCGCGTTCTCGGACAGGAAGCCATAGCCCGGGTGGATGGCCTGGGCGTCGGTGACTTCCGCCGCGGCAATCAGAGCCGGCACGTTGAGATAGCTCTCCGACGCCGGCGCCGGGCCGATGCAGACCGACTCGTCGGCCATGGCCACGTGCTTCAGATTGCGGTCGACCGTGGAGTGCACGGCCACGGTCTTGATGCCGAGCGCATGGCAGGCGCGCAGGATGCGCAGCGCGATTTCACCTCGGTTGGCGATGACGACTTTATCGAGCATGGGGAGCCGGGATTAGGGATTGGGGATTCGGGATTCGCAGCCGGCGAGGCTGTAGTCCTCGGGGTCTTCGGCAATGCGGGCTTCGAGAGCGCGGATCTGGGCGTTGAGGCGGATGTAGGTGCGGTTGAGCGTCTGCTTCAGTTCGGGCGATGGATTCAGCTGGAATAGACGTCGAGCCAGCTCAAGCTGGGTGTCCAGTTCAGCCAACGAGCCCCGCGCCACGGCCAGGAATCGGAGGTACTCCAAGGTCGAGCGACGCGCCGCACCCTCCGCAATATTGGAGGGCACGCTCACTGCGGCCTTTCGCAGCTGCTGCGATAGAGCGAAGCGCTCCGAATCCGGCAGGGACGCGCAGAGCGCGTACACCAGCACGACCAGATCCATCGCGTCGCGCCACACATCCAAGCGCTGGTGCGGTCGAGTCGATGAAGTCTCGCCGTGCAAGGAATCGCTCAATCCCGAATCCCCAATCCCCAATCCCCGCTCTTCAGCCGATCACAAACATCGGCTCATCGAACTCCAGCGGCTTGCCGTTCGATACCAGCACCGACAGCACGGTGCCGGCGACGTCGGCTTCGATCGGGTTGAACATCTTCATGGCCTCGATGATGCCCAGCGTGTCGCCCACCTTGATGGTCTGGCCGAGCTTTACGAAGGGCGGGGAATCGGGGTTCGGCGAGGCGTAGAAGGTGCCGACCATCGGCGAGCGCACCACGTGGCCCTCGGGCAGGGCGGCGGCGCCACTGCTCTTGACGCTGCCGATCGCGGCTTCGCTCGGGGCGGCCAGCGGGGCCGCAGCCGGCGCCGCTGCCGCCTGCGGCGCGGGTGCATAGGCGATAGGCGCGGGCGCAGCCACCGCAACGCCGGTGCTGGCGCGCGACAGGCGCACCGACTCCTCGCCTTCGCGGATCTCGATCTCGGTCAGGTTCGACTCTTCCAGCAGATCGATCAGCTTCTTGATCTTGCGCAGATCCATGCAGTCCTCGTGGCGTATTGCCCGCTGCTGCGGGCGAGAAAGGTCAGCCCGCGCCCAACCGCGACAGGGCGGCGCTAAGCGCGAGGCGGTAGCTGTCGGCGCCGAAGCCGCAGATCACGCCCACCGCGATGTCCGACAGGTAGGAATGCTGGCGGAAGGGCTCGCGGGCGTGCACGTTCGACAGGTGCAGCTCGATGAAGGGAATCGCCACCCCGGCCAGGGCATCGCGCAGGGCGATGCTGGTGTGGGTGAAGGCGCCCGGGTTGATCAGGATGAAGGCGGTGCCGTCGGTGCGCGCGGCGTGGATGCGATCGATCAGCGCGTGTTCGGCATTCGACTGGAAGCAGCGCAGGGCGTAGCCTGCGGCCTCGGCGTGCTGCGCCAGATCGGCCTCGATATCGGCCAGGGTGGTGCGGCCATAGACCTCCGGCTCGCGGACACCAAGCAGGTTGAGGTTTGGCCCATTGAGCAGCAGCAGTGCCGACACACGCCCCCCGGTTCGAAACGCCGCGCATCCTGCGCGGGGCGCGTAGTGTGCGCGTGAAGCCCGATACTGTCCAGCAGATGCCCGGCTGTTTGCGGGAGATCGCGGGCGTTTGAATTTCCTCATTCGGCCGGCTCGGCCTGCGGCCCAGCCGCGGGCGCTCCCTCCATGGCGCACGGCTTCGATAAATGCTGTTGCGAGCCACGGATCCTGATGCGGCCTTTAGGGCCGCATAGCCCGGCGCCCGGCGACTGGCGCGGTCTGGATCCGCGAGTGCCGACGCCAGCGCAGCCCGGTGTCTCAGCGCGATCGCCAGAAGGTTTCCATCTCGATGAAGGTGAAGCTCGCCGACCAGGTGATCAGCACAAAGCCGGTCAAGGCCTCGGTGCCCACCAGAAAGCGGATGGGCCCGACCGGCGCGAGATCACCGAAACCGACCGTGGTGAAGGTGGCCGCCGACAGGTAGATCGAATCCAGCAGCCCCGCCTGCGGCAGTCCAGCGATGTGGCCCGCCCCCGGCACCCCCATCAGCAGCCACAGGCCAACGCCGAACAGCCAGATCTCGGCCACATGGATCACCAGCAGGGCGTAGACGCCGTACAGCACCTTGCGGCGACGCTGGGTGGAGAGCCTGCGCAGTCGCTCCGACAGCCACTGCAAGGCCTCGTAGTGCAGCAGCACGCACAGCGAAACGATGACCACGGTCGCCGCCACCACCAGCGCGTTGATGCCCCAGTCGCCGTAGTCGCCGACCATTCCCGTCCCCTGCAAGGCTTCGCCCATCCTATGCCGAGCGCAGGACCGATGGCGCAGGAGGCAGCTCGCGGCGGCTTGCTACCATCCGCGCCTCTCTCACCTAATCAGGAATCGAGCGCATGCGCGTGATCCCGCTGGCCGTCGCACTCTCCTTGGGCCTTGGCCTTGCAGCCTGCTCCTCCGAAGCGCCCGCACCCGAAGCGCCCGCCGCGGCCACCGCGCAGCCCAAAACCGCCGCACCCGCCGCGGGCCACAGCTTCGCGCCGGCGATCAGCACCGCCGACTGGGCTGAGCACGTGAAGGTGCTGGCTTCGGACGAATTCGAAGGCCGTGCGCCCGGCAGCGCCGGCGAGAAGAAGACGGTCGAGTACCTCACCCAGGCCTTCCAGCAGATGGGCCTTGAGCCCGGCAACCGCGGCAGCTGGGTGCAGACCGTGCCAATGGTGGCGACCACCACCGACAAGGGCGCGACGCTCACATTCAAGGCGGGCGACACCGAACTGGCGCCGACCTATGGCCCGCAGATGGTGGTCGGCACCCGCACCGGCGCGCCGGAGTCCACCCTCGACGCCAGCGAAGTGGTGTTCGTCGGCTACGGCGTCAACGCGCCCGAGCTCGGCTGGAACGACTACGAAGGCCTCGACGTGCGCGGCAAGACCGTGGTCATGCTGATCAATGACCCGGGCTTCCACAGCGGCGACGAGACCCTGTTCGAAGGCAAGCGCATGACCTACTACGGGCGCTGGACCTACAAGTTCGAGGAAGCCGCGCGCCAGGGTGCGGCGCTGGCCCTGATCATCCACGACGATGCCGGCGCGGCCTATCCGTGGGCGGTGGTCGAGAACGGCTGGACCGGCCCGCAGTTCGACCTGCCGACCAGCGTCGACCCCGAGCCGCGCCTGCCCCTGCAGGGCTGGATCGACACGCCCACCGCGACCGCGCTGATGCAGGCCGCCGGCCAGGACCTCGACGCCCTGCGCACGGCTGCCAACCAGCGCGGCTTCAAACCGGTGCCGCTGAACGCCACCGCCAGCGCCGCGGTCAAGAGCAGCGTGCGCGAAGGCCAGTCGGACAACGTGCTGGCCCTGCTGCCCGGCACCGACCGCGCCGATGAAGTGGTCGTCTATATGGCCCACTGGGACCACCTGGGCCGCAGCTTCCAGCCCGGCGGCGACCAGATCTACAACGGCGCCATCGACAACGCCACCGGCGTGGCCGGCATTCTCGAAATCGCCGGCCAGTTCGCCGGCGGCCCGCGGCCCTCGCGCTCGATCCTGTTCGCCGCCGTCACCCTGGAGGAGTCCGGCCTGCTCGGCTCGAAGTACTACGTCGCCAACCCGGTGATCCCGCTGCACAAGACCGTCGCCACCATCAACCTCGATGCCATGAGCGTGATCGGACGCGTGCGCGATTTCACCGTCATCGGCATCGGCAGCTCGGAGCTGGAGGACATCCTGCGGCCGATCGCCGAAGGCCAGGGCCGCGTGCTGCAGCCGGAGTCGGCGCCGCAGAACGGCTTCTACTTCCGCTCGGATCACTTCAACTTCGCCAAGGCCGGCGTGCCCTCGCTGTACGCGAAGGGCGGCGTGGACCACTTTGAGAGGGGCGAAGAGTTCGGCAAGCAGCTCGCCGCCGACTACACCGCCAACCGTTACCACAAGCAAGGCGATGAGTTCGACCCGAAGTGGGACCTGGCCGGCGTGAAGGAAGACCTCGACGCCCTCTTCGCGGTCGGCCAGCAGATCGTCACCACCGAGGTCTGGCCGAACTGGTACCCGAGCAGTGCCTTCAAGGCCACCCGCGAGGCCTCGCTGGAAGCAGGCCGCAAGGCCGATGCCGAAGCGGCACCGGCCGGCGCCGCCCAGTAAGCGCGTAGTTCACGCAAGAACGTAAGGCAGACCGGGCCCGCGTGGCCCGGTCTGCGTTTGGGCTACAGGCGCGCCGACTAGCAGCGTGTTGGAGAACTCCCTTCCGGGGAGTTTTTCAAGTCGGCGGTCCGGCGCAGGTCCGTACCGTCTCACGACCAGTCAATTGCTTACGCGCTTGCTCCGTCGTCCCGGCCATCCCTGGACGGGCCAGCAGGCTGCTTTTCAACCGCCTGCTAGCGCTCGAAGCCGCTGGCGAACACGGCGTCCGGGCGCAGCAGCCGCAGCTCGACCTGCACCTCCGACTGCGCTTCGATTCGCGGCACCACCAGCACTTCGAAGGGCGTGGCGGCGCCAAGGCCGTGCGGGCGCGTCAGGGTGGAGCGCTCCACGCCGTCCAGTTCGACCGTCCACGGGAACTCCGAGAGCGGCAGCCGCAGCCACAGCGAAGCGTCTTGCACCGCCTGGCTGCCCGGGTTGCGTACGCGCAGCTGCACGCGGAAGGGATCGCTGGCGATGACGTCGATCGACAGCAACTCGCGCTGCCGCCACCAGTCGAGGATGCGATCGAGCCGCTGCATCCAGAAACCGCCGTCATCGCGGGCGGCCGCAAGCACACTGGCGACGGTGGGCAGCAGGTTCTCGCGGCTGGGCGCGCCCGCCGGATCGTTGATCGCGTAGCCGCCAAGAATCCACGGGTGGGTGACCCAGTTGAACAGGCCGCGCCGACTCGCCACGTAGGCCGCCTTGTCGCGCATCAGCACCGCGATCTCGTTGCCACTCAAGCCGAAGGTGTCGACCAGCACATAGTCCATCGGCGCCGACGGCGGCAGGCTCCAAACCTCGCCGGTGAACCAGGGCAGGCCGCACTCGCACCAGACGTCCTGATCGCTGCTGTCGTAGGCGAGGCCGGCGGCCGCGGCGGCGCGCCAGGTGGTGTTGTCCACCAGCAGGGCCGGCGCGCGGAATCCGCGCACCGGCGGCACCTGCGGACGGCTGCTTTCGATCAGCGTGCGCATGCTGGAAAGACGCGTCGACTGCGCTGTCAGGTCCTGCCCGCGGAACACGCTGTGCACATCGCCATGGCCGGCCAGCTCCGCGCCCGCATCGAGAATCGCCTGCACGACCGCGGGGTTCTCGACCGCCCCTTGGCTGCCGGCATCGCCGCCGGCCTGGCCGACGATGAAGAAGGTGCCGAACTCCTGCAGACCGAGCTGCTCGAACAGCGCGAGCAGGGCCGGCACCACGCTGCGCATCGGCGCGCGCTCGGTATCGGCGGTGAAGGCATAGGCGGCACGCTTGGCCTGCGGCCAGTGGCCGAGCTGCACCTGCGGCGCGCGCGTGTTGACCCAGGACACGGCCTCCTGCACCGGCATGCGCCAGCCCAGCGGGTAGTTCCAGTCGGCGTAGGCGCCCGGCAGCGCGCCGAAGTACACGGCCCGGCCCGCGCCGTGGGCCGCCGCGAACACGGCGGGCTCGACATCGGCCACCGTCCACGCGCTGCCGGAGCTGCGCCAGCGCGCCAGCACCAGCGCACCGTCCACCGTGGCGGTGTAGGCCGGCCACTGCAGCCGGTACAGCAGCTGCGGCACCACCGGCAGCTCGGAGGCCGGCATCGGCGGCACCTGGCTGATCGGCCCGGTCCAGAAGCTGCCGGTCGACACCGGATGCGAGAGCCCGAAGCGGAGCTCGTCCAGCGGCGGTCGATCCGGCGGGAAGCGGCCGAGATCGCGCAGGTTCTTCAGCCCCAGCAGCGGCTGCAGATCGAGGCCCGCCGCGCCGCTGACCACGAGCCCGCCGCCCGCCTGCACGAAGGCCTGCACGCGGGCGACGTCCGCAGCCGCCAGACGGCGCTGCGCGAGCAGCAGCACGGGGTGCTGCTCCAGCGCTTGCGGCGGAAGTTCGACGCCCGCGGCCAGCGGCAGCTCGATCAGGGGCGTTCTCTGCTCGGCCAGCGCTTCGCGGATGCCGCGGGCATCCAGGCTCGACAGAGGATCCTGCGCATCGAACACCAGCAGCGCCTCGGGGCGCTGCGAAAGCTGCGCCAGGCTGGGCTGCAGCGGCAGCAGCGCCAGCAAAAGCGCGACAGCCGGCAGCGCGGAGCGCAGCACGGCGGGCCTGCGCGAGCGCGCTCGGGGTAAGGGGAAGCGGAACGTCATGCCGGCTGTGTAGCAGATTGCGTGCCACAGCCAAGTCAGGACGCGTCCCGGCGTGCAGCCCGCGACCGTGATGCGCGCAGGCCGCAGCGCGTCAGGCGACCGTCGCAGCCGCGCCGTAGGCGTACGACGCCATCGACAGCACGCCGTACTCCATGCCCGCGGCGATACGCTGCGGCCGCTCGCCGGGCGTTGCGGCACCCACCGCGACCAGCAGGGGCAGGTAGTGCTCTTCGCTGGGATGCGCGCGCGCGCCACCTTCAATGCGCTGGCGGTAGTGGATCAGGGCATCGACATCGCCGTCTGCCAGCGCGCGCTCGACGCCATCGACGAAGGCCTGGGCGTAGCCGACCGCTGCGCTCTGCGGCGCCTGCAGCTCGTACAGGTTGTGGGTCAGGCTGCCCGAGCCCAGCACCCAGATGCCCTGCGCGCGCAGCGGCTGCAGCACTTCGCCCAGCTTCAGCGCCAAGGCCGGCGACGCCATCTGCGGCAGCGACACCTGCAGCACCGGCACCTCAGCGGCGGGCAGCAGATGCAGCAGCGGCACCCAGGCGCCGTGGTCGAAGCCGCGCGTGGCGTCGAGCTGCGCCGGCAGACCCGCGGCGATGCACAGCGCACGCACCTCGGCCGCCAGCGCCGGCGCACCCGGCGCGGGATAGCGCAGGCGATAGAGCGCCTCGGGGAAGCCGCCGAAGTCGTGCACCGTCGACGGCCACTCAGCCGCTTGCACGCGCAGACCGGCGGTCTGCCAATGCGCCGAGACCACCACCACCGCGCGCGGCCGCGGCTGCGCGGCGCCGAAAGCCCGCAGCGCGCGCGCCGGCGCCGACTGCGCCAGCGCGAAGGTCGGCGCGCCATGGGACACGAACAGGCTGGGGGCGAGCGGCATGGGCAGCGATCCTGCTTCCGACATGCGCTGAAGGATGGTCGCGCCCATCCACTGCAACAACCGGGGGTGCTGCAACGCTGTGTCGCGCCAGGGCCGCGGAGCCCTCCCTGAACTCCAAGAAAGCCGCACGCGGGCTTCGTCCCCTTCCAGCGAATGCAACGCACAGCCTTCGCAGCGTGTTCCACGCGCGGCGCGGCCCGAGGCCGTTCACCCGAAACCCGATGCGAACTCCAAACCCGCCGGCAAACGCCCCACGCGATCGTCGCCGCGACCCTTGCCGCGGCGACGATCAGTCACTTCAGCGCAAGCCCTTGCAGTTGGCGTAGAAGCTCACGGTCGCCGGCCAGTCGGTGAAGATGCCGAGCACGCCGACGTCCTGCGCCAGCACGTCGATCACTTCGAACACATCGCCGTCGCGGCGGATCGCGCTGTCAAACGTCTGGAAGTAGAAGCCGTTGTTGCCGTCGGCCAGGATGCCGCTGCGCTCCAGCGTCCAGGTGATGATCTGCAGGCCAGCGGCGCGCGCGTCGCGGGCGTACTGCGAGGGCATGATGCGGTTCTGCGCATCGACCGCCAGCAGCGCGAAGGTCGGCGGCGCGACGATGCGGATGCCCTGGCTGCGGTAGTTGCGCAGCTCGGTGGCGCTGGGCAGATCGGCCACCGTGGCGGCGTCATCCAGAAACACCGCCTGGCGACCGTAGTCGCCGCCGCGCTGCACCCAGTACAGCACGTCGGCCTGGTTGAAACTCTGCGGCCACACCCGACGGGCAGGCACGCGTGCGGCGCGGTACTCGTCGAGCAGCTTCTGCGCGTAGTCCTGCTGGCTGAAGCCCTCGAAGGGCATGGCCACCACCGGCGTCTTCAGCTCGGGCGTCATGTCCACGCCGAGCTGCTTGAACAGCTCGATGCTTTCGGCGTGGCTCAGCAAGGTGCCGCTGCTCGGGCCCGAATACAGATCGGTGCGCCAGTTGGCGGTGCTGGCCAGGTACTCGGCCACCGTGCGGGCACGCGGATTGAAGGCATCCATCTTGCCGCGCAGGGTCTTGAACTCGGCGAGCGTGATGTCGCTGGTGCGGCACTCGGCGCTGGCCGCGCGCACCAGGGTGCCGGCGGCGTCGAACTCGGCCGGCGCAAAGGGGCGCGTGCACTTGGCCGCCAGCGGCGTAGCGAGGATGTTGGTGGTGGTGTGCAGATCGTCCTGGGCGTGGCGGCAGACCAGCGCCTTGTCGCGGGTGAAGGCCACATCGCACTCCAGCACGCCCGCCCCCATGCGCGCGGCAGCGACATACGACTCGCGCGTGTGCTCGGGGAACTGCATCGGCGCACCGCGGTGGCCGATCGAGAACTGGCTGGGCCGATACAGCGGCCGGGTCGCCGCGCAGCGCTGCAGGTCGCGCTTCAGCGCACCGTCCTGCATGTCATCCACCAGGAAGAACGGACGTGGGCCCAGCTGCACAGGCAGGCCGCCCAGCAGCTTGGCGTCGGCGGGCTCAGCAGCCGGCTGCGCAGCGCAGGCGACGGGCAGCAGCAGGCTCAACAGCAGTACGAGACGCATGGATGCAGCTCCACAACGGAGGGAGCGCGCATCCTGCCGACCTGGCATGACTGTTCATTGACGCAGCGATGACAGATTTGGGCTCGCCCGCGCGATCCTCGGCGCAAGCCTGAAGCCAGCGTCGTTGGGCCGCGCCTTCGGCTTGGCCCAACCTACAAGAGCGAACCGAACGCTGGCGCACTGATCAGCCCTGTAGGTTGGGCCAAGCGCAGCGCGGCCCAACGACGCTGGCGCAAGCCTGGACGCAAGCCACCGCACCGCAGTCGTACACCTCGACGCACGATTCGCTAGCGCGATGTTGGGCCGCGCCTCCGGCGTGGCCCAACCTACGGAAGCGACCCGAAAGCTGACGCCTTAATCAGCGGGGCGGCTTGCGCTGATCCTCGACGATCCGCCCGTCGACGAGGCGGATGATCCGGTCGCAGCGCTCGGCCAACCGCGGGTCATGGGTCACCACCAGCACCGCGAAGCTGCGCTCGGCGTGCAGCTGGCGCAGCAGGGCGAAGACCTCATCCGCGGTCTGGGTGTCGAGGTTGCCGGTGGGCTCATCGGCCAGCAGCAGGGCGGGCTCACTGACCAGGGCGCGGACGATCGCCACGCGCTGCTGCTGGCCGCCCGACAGTTCATTGGGCTTGCGATGCGCGAGCTCGCCGAGCCCCACCGCATCGAGCAGGCGCTGCGCGCGCTGCCGCTGCGCGGCCGAGGGCTTGCCATGCCGCGCCATCAGCGGCATCAGCACGTTCTCCAACGCCGTGAACGCCGGCAGCAGGTGGTGGAACTGGAAGACAAAGCCGATCGACTCGGCGCGCAGGCGCGTGCGCGCGTCGTCGTCCAGCGCACGGGTTGGCTGTCCCACCAGACTGAGTTCGCCCGCGGTCGGCGAATCGAGCAGGCCGAGCAGATTCAGCAGCGTGCTTTTGCCCGAACCCGAGGGCCCGATCAGCGCCGCGAACTCGCCGCGTTCGAGCTTCAGATCCAGCCCGTGCAGCACTTCGATTTCGGCCGGTGTGCCGATCGCATAGCGCTTGGTCAGGCCGTGCAGTTCCAGAACGGGTGAGGACTCAGCCACCGCGCATCGCCTCCACCGGGTCGAGTTTCGCCGCGCGCCGCGCGGGCGCCACTGCGGCCAGCATGCCGACCACCGTGGCCAGCAGGGTCGCGCCGATGAACAGCTCGGGGCTGACCGCCAGTTCGAAGGAGCCGCGCCCCGAGCGCGACAGCCCGGCCGCGCTCCACGCACCGATCAAGCCCGCGCCGCCGAGCGCACCCAGCGCCGAGCCGAGCAGGCCGACCACGCCGCCCTGGATCAGGAACACCCGCAGCACTTGGCTCCGCCCCGTACCCATCGCACGCAGGATGCCGATCTCGCGGCCGCGCTGGACCACGCTCACCGCCAGCACGCTGGCGATGCCGAAGGCCGCCGACAGGCCGACGAAGAACTTGATCAGGTTGGTTGACATGCTCTGCGCCGACAGCGCGTCGAGCACGTTGCGGTTGAGGGTCATCCAGCTCTCGGCATTCACGCCGAGCCGCGCGCTGATCCTTTGTGCGATCGGCTCGGCCTGGAAGATCTCGGTGACGCGCAGATCGAGGCTGCTCACGCCCCCAGGCAGGTCCAGCAGCGACTGCGCGGGTTTCAGCGCGGTGTAGACGAAGCGCTGGTCGATGTCGCGCACGCCAAGCTCGAAGATGCCGACGATGGTGAACACGTCGGCGCGGCCGTCACCGGCATCGAGCCGCAGCCGATCGCCGAGCCGCGCGCCGAGCTCGGTCGCCAGCTGACGGCCGATGGCGATGTCGTTGCCGACGATGGCGAAGCGGCCTTCCTGCAGCGAGTCCTGCACCGGCACGATGCGGGTGTAGCGCTCGGGCTCGATGCCGAGGATCACTACCGAGCGGCTGGCCGCACCGCGCCGCGCCAGCGCCGGGCCCGAGGCCAGCGGCGAGACTGCGGTGATGTCGTCGGCAGCGAGCAGGCTCTGCTCGATGCGCTGCCACTGGTCCAGCGCGCGCAGGCGCTGGGCGCGCTGGTCGACCTGCGAGATCAGCCCGGCCTCGGCTTCGGCTTCCGTGCGAAGCGGCCGCGCGAGCTCTTCCGGCGGACGTACGCGGATGTGCGCCTGGGTGCCGAGCGTGCGGTCGATGATCTGCTTCTGCAGGCCGCCGATCAGCGCGGTCAGGAACACGATCACGCACACGCCGACGCCGATGCCGCTGATGATCAACAGGCTCTGCGCCCGACCCTCCAGCAGCAGGCGGTAGGCCAGCAGCCATTCGAACCACAGCGAATCGAGCGCGCGCTTGAACACGGGGCGTCAGCCGGCCGGTCGCGGGCGCACGCGCGCGCCGGGTTCGATTGCCGCCCGCGCCGGCAGCACGAACTCGCCGGCGGCAAGCCCTTCGAGCACCTCGACGCGCCCCAGCCCGCGTAGGCCGATGCGCAGGCTGAGGCGCTCGACGCGGCCCTCGCGCACCGCCAGCACTTCCGCCGCACCGGCGCGCGGATTGCGCAGCGCGTCCAGCGGCAGGCTGAGCGCGTCCTCGCGCCGGCCGACCTCGACGTCGATCGATACCGTCATGTCCTGGCGCAGGTAGGCCGGCGGCTCCGGCACCCGCACGCGCACCTCGACCGTACCGGTCTGCGGATCGACCGCCGGCGAAATGAAGCTGACCTCGCCGGGCTCGCGGCGCTCGGGGAAGGCATCGGCCGACACCAGCGCCGGCTGACCCAAGGCCAGGCGATCGAGGTTGCGCTCGTCGACCTGGGCGACGATCTCGGTCGGCCCATCGACAGCCACTTCGACGATGCCGCGGCCGGCACTCAGCACATCGCCCGGCTCGGCCAGACGACGCAGCACCGTGCCTGCGACCAGGCTGCGGACATCGGCACGCGCGAGCAGCGCAGTCGCCGTGGCGATGCGCTCGCGCAGCAGTTGTTCCTCGACGCCGCCGGGGGCCAGCGCGTCGGCCACGGTCGCTGCGCGCGCGGCCTGGGCCTCGGCGATCTCACGGGTTTCCTGCGCCTGCTCGGCCTGCTCCTTGGCGACCAGACCGCGCGCGACCAGGGTCGCCAGACGCTCGGCCTCGCGCCGCGCCTGCTGCGCGCGGGCGCGGGCCTCGCGCAGCGCGGCCTGGCTTTCGGGGCGCTGCCTCAGCTCCAGCTGGGCCAGCGCGGCCTCCGCTTCGTGCAAGCGCGCACGCAGTTCGTCATCGCGCAGCCGCGCAATCACCTGCCCCGGCGCCACGCGATCGCCCTCGGTGACGCTGCGCTCGACCAGCACGCCGGCGATCTCGCTGCCCAGGGTGACGCGCGAGGGCGTCTGCACGCGCCCGGTCGCCACCACGTTCGCCAGCAGCGGACCGCGCTCGACCGCGTACACCGTCACCTCCGGCCCCTGCACCCAGCCGGGCAGTCGCATCGCCACCAGCACGACGACACCGATCGCCAGCAGCCAGGGCCATCGCGGCAGACGCAGTCGCGGCATGGGGTTCTCACAGAAGTGAAGAAGAGGGAGCGGAGCATACGCAGACGGACGCGAAAGCGACCTTCACGATGGAGGCCTGTCCTTGGGCCACGGCCTCGGCTCTGCCCAACCTGCACACCGGCCAAAGCCTCGCAGGTGGGGCCAAGCGCTCCGCCAGCCCCTCGTAGGTTGGGCCAAGCGCAGCGCGGCCCAACATCACACGCGCATACCTCGACGCGCGATGCAGCGCAGGGATGCACGCCCAATCCTCGATGCAGGCCGCGATCCTGCGACGTTCGGACGCGCCTGCGGCTTGTCCCAACCTGCACACCCGTCAGGCATCACCACTCGCGGCACAATGCCACCGCACCCCGCGACGCGGGCAAACGGGAGACGGCGTGGCGAACGTGCAGCACATCGATGGGCGCAGCGTCGGCGCGGGGCTGGTGGTGTATCGCGCCAGCCGGCTGGAAGCCCTGCTCGAACCGCTGCTGGAGCTGCTCGATGCCGCACCGCCCGAGGACGTGCTGACCCCGCAGACCGTGCTGGCCGCGCACCCGGGCATGCGCCATTGGCTGACGCGGGCGCTGGCGAAAGCGCGCGGGCCGCGCGGCATCGTCGCCAATCTGGAGGTGCTGCTGCCGAGCAGCTTCATCGACCGGCTGGCGCAGGACACGCTGGGCCGGCAGGCGGTGTCGCTGCCGCAGTGGCGCAGCGCGCAGCTGCGCTGGCAGGTCTTCGATCTGCTGGACAGCGCGCGTGCCGATCTCGACGCCGCGCGCTTGGCCTCCTACCTCGACCACGGTGCGCCGGAGGATCGCCTGCGCCGGCGCTTCGAGCTGGCCGACCGGCTGGCGCGGCTGTACGCGCAGTACCTGGTCTACCGCCCTGACTGGCTGCGCCGCTGGGAGCGCGGCGAGCGCGCGCTGGCGCATCTCGATTCGCCGCGGGCGCGACTTGAGGGCGAGCTGGTCGCGCCGCTGTGGCGGGCGCTGAAGTTCCGCTTGGGCGAGCACCGCGCGGACATTCTGCAGCGTCTGCTGCCGCGCCTGCGCGCGCTGCCGGCGAGCACGCCGCTGCACGTGTTCGGCCTGAACCACGCGCCGCCGCAGCAGCTGGCGGTACTGCGCGCGCTGGCCGACTCACGACTGGTCGCGCTGTACGCGCCCGACCCCTGCCGCGAGTTCTGGGGTGGCCTGAGCCGCGACCTTGATGCGCTGGCCGCGCGCCGCGCGCAGGAGGCCGCGGCCATCGACGCCGCCGGCGAGGGCGACTGGTTCATCGAGCAGGGCCACCCGCTGCTGGCGCGCTGGGGCCGGCTGGGCCAGCAGTTCTTCATGGCGCTGTCGGAGATCGACGAGGTCGCCGAAGACCTGCGCCACTGGCAGGACCGCCGCGATCCCGAGCCCGTGAATCGCCTGCAGCGCCTGCAGGAAAGCCTGCGTCGACTCGATCCCGGCCTGCTGCGCGAGCCGCTGGACGACGCCATCGATGAAACCCGCGCACGCGCCGACGACAGCCTGCGCGTGCACGCCTGCCACACGCGGCTGCGCGAGCTCGAAGTGCTGCGCGAGGTGCTGCTCGATGCCACCGGCGTCGGCAGCGCTGGCGATGCGGCGCTGGCACCCGGCGAGATCGTGGTGATGGCGCCCGACATCGGCGCCTACCTGCCGCTGATTGCCGCCGTGTTCGGACCACCCGGCGACGCGCGCGCGCGCCTGCCTTACCACCTCGCCGACATCAGCACCGCCCGCAGCCACCGCCTGTTCGCGGCCTTCCGCCGCCTGCTTGCGCTGCCCGCCACGCGCTTGTCCGCGCCCGAACTGATCGACCTGCTGCAGCAGCCGGAGCTGGCGCGCCGCTTCGGGCTTGATGCCGCAGCGGTGGAATCGCTGGCCGACTGGCTGCAGGCGGCGGGCGCGCGCTGGGGCCTCGATGCCGGCTTTCGCGAACGCTTCGATCTGCCGGCGCTGTACGCGCACAGCCTGGCCTTCGGCATGGACCGGCTGATTGCGGGCTATCTGATCGAAGACGCCGCCGGCGAGGACACACCGCGCGCACTCACCCTGGGCGACGGCAGCGAACTCGCCCCGGTGTCCGGCCTGCACGGTCCCGAGGCCGAGCCGATCGGCGCGCTCGATGCACTGCTGCAGGCCCTGCAGGGCCTGTTCGATCTGGCCTCTGAGACCCTGCCGCTGGCGCGCTGGTGCGAGCGCTTCGAGGCCCTGCTCGACGCGCTGTTCCGCACCGACCCCGAGGACGCCCCGGGACGCGAAGCCGAGCAGCTGCTGCGGCAGATGCTGCAGGGTCTGGCTGCGCAACCGCCGGCCGCGCAGCAGGCCACGCCCCTGCCCTTTGCGCTGGCGCGCAGCCTGCTGGAGGAAGCGCTGGACGCGGTGCCCGAGCGCCAGGCCTTTCTGCTCGGCGGCATCACTTTCTGCGGCATGGTGCCGCAGCGTGCGATTCCTTTTGGCCTGGTCGCCGTGCTGGGCCTGAACGAAGGCGAGTTCCCGCGCCGGGGCGCCGACGGCGGGCTCGACCTGATGCGCGCAGCGCCGCGCCTGTACGACCGCGAGCAGCGCAGCGACGACCGCTATCTGTTTCTGGAGACGGTGATGTCGGCGCGGCAGCGCCTGCACTTCAGCTACCTCGGCCGGGCGGTGAAGGACGGCGCGCCGCGCAACCCGTCGGCGCCGCTGGCTGAGCTGCTGGCCCTGCTCGACCTGCACTGCGGTGTCGACATCGACGATGCGCAGCGCGACCGCCCGTGGTGCGTCGAGCATCCGCTGCAGCCCTTCGATGCGCGCTACTTCGACGGCAGCGATGCGCGCCTGTTCTCGCATGCGCAGGCCTACGCCACGCTGCCCACGCGCGCGGCCCTGGCCGAGCTGCCGCCCTTCGTCGACAGCAGCGCCTGCGCGCCTGCCGCGCTGCCCGCCCAGCTCGGCCTGCGCGAGCTGCAGGCCTTCTGGCGCGACCCGGCGCGACAGGTGCTGACGCAGGGCCTGCAGCTGCATCTCGATGCGCTCGACGCGCAGCGCCTGCCCGACAGCGAGCCGCTGGAAGCGGAAATCGATGCGCGCGAGCGCCTGTCGGATCGTTTGTTCAGCAGCCTGCTCAAACGCTGGCCGCAGTGCGAGGTGCCGATCGAGGCGCCGGCCTGGCTGCGCCTGTCGGGCCTGCTGCCACCCGGTCGACTCGGGCAGGCGGCCTGGGCGCAGGAGCGCGCCAAGCTCGAGGCCCTGCTGTCGGCGCTGCGCGACGTTGAACGCTTCGAGGACGGCGAGGCGATCAGTGCGCCGGTCGACGTCAGCGTCGCCGGCTGTCGGCTGGTCGGCGAGGTCGCTGGCCTGCATGCGCGCGCAGGCGGCGGCCACTGGCTGCTGCGCGGCTTTTCGCGTACGCGCTTGAAAAGCGACGAGAGCCATCTGCTGGGCGAGGACGAGCTCGACTTCCGCCGCCGGCTGCCGCTGTTCCTCGACTGGGCCCTGCTGCGCCTGGCGACGGCGCAGGGCGCGTCGGAGATCGAACCCCTGCAGGTGCTGGCGCTGCTCGACCGCGACGCGCCCAGCCCGTGGATCGATGGGCTGAACGCCTGGGATGCCGCACTGTGTGCGGGCGATGCGTCGACGCGGGATCGCATGCTGCACCATCTCGTTCAGCGGCTGACGCAGCTGCTTGAGTTCTGGCGCGAGGGCCAGGGCGGGCGCCTGCCCTACCTGCCGCGCTCCAGCTGGGCGGCGCTGTGCGAGCCGGTCGAGGGCAAGCGCGCCGATTCCGCGCCGTATCCCGAGCGCCTTGCCAGCAGCGTCAGCAGCGCATGGAGCGGCGGCGATCAGCATGCAGGCGAAGCGGACTACGGCCCCGGCTACGCGCGCCTCTTGGTCGGCGCGCTCGACACCGAGCCCGGCAGCGAAGACATCGCCCGCCTGCTCGACTTCGCGCAGCGGCTGCTGGGCTGCATCACCCTGGTCGCACCGGAGCGATCGCGGCTTGCCTGAGGCGAGCGCTTGCCTGAGGCGAGGGCCCGTTGGGCCGCGCTGCGCTTGGCCCAACCCACTCCACGCTCACGCCGCGCCGCGCTTGGCCCAACCTACGGGGCATCGCGCGGCTGTAGGTTGGGACACGCCGAAGGCGCGTCCCAACATCGCAAGGCCGAAACCGGCATCGCGCATTGAGCCTGCGCCGCGGGGCCGCGCTTACGACGCCGACGACGCGACCAACTCGACGAGCTGGTAGCGACCACGGCCACTCTGCTTGACCCGGTACAGGGCCGCATCCGCAGCGGCCAACATCGCATCCGCATCGAGGGCGCCGCGCCCCAGCGCGATGCCGATGCTGACGCCGAGCATTCGCGCCTCGCCGGCCACCCGGTACGGCGGCCGCATGCCGGCCAGAAAGCGGCGCGCCGCGGCCTCGCACTCCGCGCTGCCGGCCAGGTTCTCCATCAGCAGGGCGAACTCGTCACCGCCGAGCCGGGCCAGCACATCGGCCTCGCGCAGGGTCGGGCGCATGCGCGCGGCGAAGTCGCGCAGGGCCTCGTCGCCGGCGGCGTGGCCCAGCTCGTCGTTGATCGCCTTGAAGTGATCGAGATCGAGCGCGAACACGGCAACCGCCAGCCCCGATCGACGCGCACGCTGCAGGGCGCGCTGCAGGCGCTCGTTGAACTCGCGGCGGTTGGGCAGGCCGGTCAGCGCATCGGTGCGCGCCTGCGCCTGCAGGGCCTGCTCGGCCGCCACCCGCGCGCTGATGTCGCGGGCCGAGTAGACGATGTCGAAGCCCTCGCCACGCTCGGCCGGCACGCTGACGGCCAGCGCCTCCAGCCACACCCAGTGGCCTTCGCGATGGCGCATGCGGAACTGGATGGAAGCGCTGCCGGCGCTGGCGAACAGCGGTGCGAGCGTGGCGCGGATCACTGGATCGTCCTCGGCGTGGAACAGCTCGCGCCGCGGCTCGGCCAGCTCCTCCGGGCTGTAGCCGAGCAGGCTGCGCGCGGCCTGGGAGACATAACTGCGGCCGCCATCGGCGCGCAGGCGCACGACCAGATCGCGGGCATGGTCGGCCATCAGGCGGTAGCGCGCCTCGCTGTGTTTCAGCCGGCTGGCGAGGTGGGCGCGCTCGGTCATCATCACCGCCATCGGCAGCATCATCAGGCAGGCGGTCAGGGCGTAGAGCTGCGGGAACAGGGCCGCACTGAGCGCACCCTCCAGCCCCGGCAACGTGGGCGCGAAGCGGCCCAGCACCGCCGCCGCGGCGCTTACCAGCACGACGGTGACGGCGGCCAGCAGGGCGCCGGGCAGGCCGTAGCGGAACGCCAGCCACAGCATCGGCAGGAACGGCAGGAACAGCAGCGCGTAGAGACCGGAGCCGAGCACGCTCAGCAGCGCCAGCAGCAGCAGACACCACGCCAGCAGGAAGCCGGGATCGCGCAGACGCCGACGCCGCCAGCGCGCGGTCTGCGCGAGCCCAACGGTGATCAGGCCGGCGACCACGACGAGGCCGATCAGGTGCGAGGCGAACCAGCTGAGGATGGCCGCCAGATCGACTGCGTCCGCGCCGCGCGTTGCGGCACGCAGCAGCATAGCCAGCAGGGTGGCCAGGGTGCAGGCAGCCAAGGTCGCCATGCCGGCCACGAGCGAGGAGCGCAGCACTTCTTCGACCACCATCAGGCGCCCGCCGTAGCGACGCACGCCCCAGACCACCAGCACCGTCTCCAGGCTGTGGATCAGCGCATAGCCGAGCGCCGACAGCGGTGGTTCTCCGAGTTGCCACGCGGGCAGGGCCAGGGCCAGCAGCAGCACGCCGAGCGTCGCAGCGCGCAGCGGCGCCGCTGAAGCCACCAGCAGGCCGACCGCGAAACCGCTCGACAGCCACAGCAGGGGAATGCCCTCGATGGTGACGAAGGCCAGGGACAGCAGGCTGAGCCCGCCCACGCCGGCAGCCAGGATCAGCAGCAGCCAGGGCTGCGGCCATCGAAGCCTGCCGGGAAATACGGACGTGTCTGCCATCGCTGCTCCGCGTGCGGCGGTCGGGTCGCGCCCAGGGCGGCGAACTCACCGCGCCTGCGACCCGTGCTCCGCCGGCGCGTGCATCATCCATGCCGTGCCGCGCTGGCGCCATGCGCGCGGCCCGCCGAGCGCCCGCGTCGTCAACCGCGCCGGCCCGCCTGCGTTGTGGAAGCCCAGTTCCCCGCCCACCGACCCGATCATGGCCACCCCTGCCGCTGCGACGGCCGCTTCTGGCACGCTGCTGTTCCGTCTCGATGGAGCCCAGGACCTGGACCGCGCCGCTGCCGACGCCGACCATCAACGCCGGGCCGCGCTCGATGCCTTCCTGCGCGGCGTCGAGCGGCGCGCACTGCGCATGGCCGAGCTGAGCTGCGGCCAGCGCGAGGATGCGCTCGACATCGTCCAGGACGCGATGCTCGGCTTCGCGCGCCGCTACGCCGGCCATGAGCCCGCGGACTGGCCGCCGCTGTTCTACCGCGTGCTCGACAGCCGCATCCTCGACCACCACCGGCGCAGCCAGGTGCGCTCGCGCTGGCGGCTGTGGCTCAAACCGCGCGACGACGACGACGACGCGGATCCGCTGCAGCAGGTCGCCGACCCGCAGCAGCCCGAACCCTGGCTGCGGCTGTCCGATGAGCGCCTGATGGGCGATCTGGAGACCGCCCTGCGCGCCCTGCCCCTGCGCCAGCGTCAGTGCTTCCTGCTGCGCATCTGGGAGGGCCTCGACGTGGCCCAGACCGCCGCCGCCATGCAGTGCGGCGAGGGCAGCGTCAAAACCCATCTCTCGCGGGCGCTGGCGCGTCTGCGCGAACATCTGGCCGAACACCGCTGAGGCGCCGCCATGCACACGCCCACCCCGCAGGACGATCTCCCCGAAGGCCGCGAGCGCCTGCGTCGCGCGCTGGACAGCTCGGTCGAAGGGCTCGATGCCGCCACCCTGTCGCGGCTCAACCGCGCCCGCCAGGCCGCGCTTGACGCCGCCGCCGCGCGCCGCCGCGGCTGGCGCTGGTCGCTGCGTGTCGGCGGCCTGGCGCTGGCCGCCAGCGCGGCGCTGGCCCTGGTGCTGGTGCCCGGACTGCTGAGCCCGCCCGCGCCGCCGCTGCCGGCGGCCAGCAGCGATTTCGCCCTGCTCAGCGAAGACGTCGAACCGGCCCTGCTGGAGGAGCTCGAGTTCTACGCCTGGCTCGACAGCCAGCAGGACGACGAGGCCTGGGAAGGCTGATGCGCGGCTCGGCGCTGCCGCTGCTGCTCGCGCTCGCCGCACCGCTGTCGGCGCTGGCGGAAGACCGTCCCGCCGCCGAGGTCGATGCCGAGCTGCTGCTGTTCCTGGCCGAATTCGCCGATGCCGGGGGCGAAGTGCCCGAACTCGGCCTGCTCGAACGCGCGCAGGCCGAGGCGGAAGCCACGGGCGCAGCAGCCTCATCGCCCACCGTCGAGGCCGAGCCCAGGCGCGAGCCGGCGCCTATCGCGACCCGCGCGTCTTCCAGCGCCCGCCCCACCCCACCCGAAGCCGAAGCGACCGCCGCCGAGCGGCCGCGCGGAGATGACCGATGAACCGCCGATTCCACCGATTAACCGCCTTCGCACGCGCGGCGCTGCTGAGCCTGGCGCTGCTGGCGGCGCCAGCGGTGCAGGCTGAGGACACCGCGTTTTCCGCACTGCCGCCCGCGGAGCAGCGCGTGCTGACGCCCTTTGCCGACAGCTGGGACAGCCTGGATGCCGCGACCCGCGAGCAGCTGCGCCGCGGCGCCCAGCGCTGGGTGAGCATGAGCCCCGAGCAGCGCGCGCGCGCCGCCGAGCGTCTGGCCGAATGGCAGCGCCTGCCGCCCGAGCAGCGCCAGCGACTGCGTGAGGCCCATCAACGCTACCGGGCACTTACTCCAGAGCAGCAACAGCGCCTGCAGCAGCGCTTCCGCGAGTTCCAGAACCTGCCGCCCGAGCAGCGCCGCGAACTGCGCCGCCGCTTCGAGGCGATGAGCCCGGCCGAGCGTCGCGCCTTCGTGCAGGGCGCCGAGGCCATGCGCCGCAGCGGCCAGGCGCGTCCGCCCGGCCCCTTTGCCCACCTGCCGCCCGAACAGCGCGAAGCCAGCTGGGCGATGGTCCGCAGCCTGAGCCCGGAAGCCCGACGCGCGCTGCGCGCCGAGTTCGAGACCCTGCCCGCCGAGCAGCGCGAAGTGCTGCGGCAAGAATTGATGGCGATGACGCCGGCCGAGCGCGAGGCGCGGCTGCTGAGGCGCTAGTTTCGGGATTCGGGATTCGGGATTCGGGATTCGGGATTCGGGATTCGGGATTCGGGATTCGGGATTCGGGATTCGGGTGCAAGCGTGCGGGGGGCGGCGCACGCGTCAAGCGCCGCCCACAGCGTCGAATCGATGCCTCCACGAAGGGGGCGACACGACGCGCCCTGCAGCGGAGTGCCTGTGCGGCGCTCCGCCGCCGCGCGGCGATCGCGTCTCCGCCAGCGACAGACGCGCGCAGTCCGCCGCAGGCATGCCGTCCGCAGTCAACCGGCTGCGTCCCCCTGCGTTGCCGGTGAGAACCTGTAGCGGAGCGCGGACATGGCGAATCGATCACCCGGCGGCCTTACGGCCGCTCTCATCAGCGTCCTGTCCCTGCTGCTGCCGCAGGCGCAGGCCGCCTCCGGCTGCGCCGATCTCGACGCGATCCCGCTGCGCTTCGACGTGCAGTGGCCCGAGGTCTGGCAGCGGCTGAATGCCGAAGCCGGCTGCGGGCAGAACTGTCACCTCGGCAGCCAGCCGGCGGCCGGGCTCGATCTGTCGAACCAGCGCTTTGCGGTGCTCTTTCTGGTCGGCCAGCCCAGCAGTCAGGCGTCTTCGCTGGCGCTGGTCGAACCGGGCGACCCCGCCCGCAGCCTGCTGGTTCAGAAGTTGAACTGCAGCAGCCCTGACGTGGGCCAGCCGATGCCGCCGGGCGGCGCGGTCTCGCGGGAGCTGCAGGCCCTGGTGCACGACTGGGTGCGCCGCGGCGCCCTCGGCGAGCCGGTCGAGGACCCGATTCCGCGCGACTTCATCTTCGGCGCCCGCTTCGAATCCACCCGCCCCTGGTAGCGCGTCAACCGAACACAGCGACGCGCGTTGCTGGCTCTCGCATCCACCCATTGCCGCCTGCGGGCGGGAGGTCCGTCATGACGCTGCGCCTTGCCGTGTTCGTCCTGCTGCTGTTGCTGTGTGCGCCGCTGCCCTCCGCGCGGGCGGAGGCCCTGTTCGGTGGCGATGGCGGCGGCTTCGAGGCCCCGCCGCCGGCGCCGCGCTCGCGCGCCGAAGCCGTGCGCTTTCTGCAGCGCGCGGGCTTTGGCGCGCGACCGGGCGAGGCCGAAGCGCTGATGCAGCAGGGATACGCGGCCTGGATCGACGCGCAGATGGCTGCGCCGATCAGCCTGCAGCGGCCGGCGGTGGAGAGCGCCATCGCCGCGGCGGTGCTGGTCGATCCGCGCAATGGCCCGGCCTATCGCCCGCTGCGCCTTGAGCGCTGGTTCCGCACCCAGCTCGACGCCCCCGATGTGCTGCGCCAGAAGGTGGCCTATGCGCTGTCGCAGATGCTGGTGGTGAGCGACGCCGACGGCAGCCCGCTCGACGGCGAAGTGCAGGCGGTGGCCGAGTACAACGACACCCTGCTGCGCCACGCTTTCGGCCGCTACGAGGACCTGCTGCGCGCGGTGACGCGCAGCCCGGCGATGGGCGCGTACCTGAGCCACCTGCGCAACAGCAAGACCGACTGGAGCTACACCAACGGCGTGCTCGGCCCCAGCCCGCTGAGCCCGGACGAGAACTACGCGCGCGAGGTCATGCAGCTGTTCTCGATCGGCCTGGTCGAGCGCAACCTCGACTTCAGTCCGGTGCTGGGCGGCGACGGCCAGCCGCAGCAGACCTACGACCAGGCCCTGATCGGCGCCACCGCGCGGGCCTTCACCGGCCTGGCCTTCGCCTGCACCGGCCCGGCCAGCCCCGGCGGCGTCGCGATCAACCGCAACTGCGGCTGCACCGGCAGCGCCTGCAACTTTTCCACCCTGCTGTACGCGCAGACGCCGCCGAGCTACCAGGGCAGCGGCCTGATGCATCCAGACCGCTATGCGCCGATGGTCTGCTACCCGCGCTACGCCGACACCGGCCGCAGCGCCACCGCGGTGGACAGCTATGCGGTGCTGCCCGCGCCGCACGACCGCAAGACCCTGCTCGCCGGCATCACCCTCGGGCCGAGCGCCGTCGCCTGCCACGCCGGCACGCCGGCGCAGGATCGGCAGGCCTGCATCGACTACTGCGATGACCAGGTCGACACCGTGGTCGCCAGCCTTGCCGCGCATCCCAACGCCGCACCCTTCGTCGCGCGCCAGCTGATCCAGCGCCTAGTCACCAGCAACCCCTCGCCCGGCTATATCCGCCGCGTCGCCGAGGTGTTCGAGAACGACGGCAGCGGCGTGCGCGGCAACCTCGGCGCAGTGGTGCGCGCGGTGCTGCTCGACGCCGAGGCGATGAACAACCGGCCCGGGCCGGAGTTCGGCAAGCTGCGCGAGCCCATGCTCGGTCTGCTGGCGGTGTGGCGGGCCTTCGGCGCCCAGCCCGGCAGCAGCGGCGGCATCGGCCTGACGCGGCCGGAGCGCGCTTACCAGCAGCGTCCGCTGGGCGCGCCCTCGGTGTTCAACTTCTACGAGCCCGACTACCAGCCGCCCGGCGAGTTCGCCGAGCGCGGCCTGTACGCGCCCGAGCTGCAGATCGTCAACGAGACCAGCGTGGTCACCGCCAGCGATGACCTGTGGGCGCGGCTGTGGGCCGGCTACAGCCGCAGCGGCCAGACCAGCACGCCCTTCAGCGTGCCGGCCAACCTCGCCTACCTGCCGCCGGCCGAACTCGAAGCGCTGCCGAGCGACCCGGCCGCCCTGGTCGATGCGCTCGACGAGCGCCTGCTCGCCGGCCGGATGTCCGCCTCGATGCGTCAGCTGCTGATCGATCTGGTGACCGGGCCGATGGCGGTGGCCGATCCGCGTCGCAAGGCGCTCAACCTGATCCACCTGATCGCGATCTCACCCGAATTCGCCCTGCAGTACTGAAGGAGCCTTGCCATGACCATCGAGATCAGTACGCCCAAGAGCCTCGCCCGCCGCCGCCTGCTGACCGGCCTCGGCTGCGCCCTGGCCGCCGCCGGCACCCAGGCCTTTCTGCCCCAGCTGGCCCTGCTGCCGCGCGCGCATGCCGCGCAGGGCAAGGCCGGCAACGACTACCGCGCGCTCGTCTGCGTCTACCTGGCCGGCGCCAACGACAGCTACAACCTGCTGGTGCCGCGCGACAGCGAGCTCGGCGGCAGCCGCTACGACGGCTACCGCGCGGCGCGCGGCGGCGTGTGGTCCGGCGCGAATCCGGCCGGGCTCGCGCTCGGCTTCAACGATCTGCTGCCGATCAGCCCGCAGGGCGCGTCCAGCGGCTTCGGCCTGCATCCGGCCTGCGCCGACTTCGATCTGTCCGGCGCGCGGCCGGGCCTGAAGAGCCTGTTCGACGCCGGCCGGCTGGCCTTCGTCTGCAACACCGGCCCGCTGGTGCAGCCGCTCAGCAAGGCCGAGTACAACGCCGGCGCGCCGCGGCCGAAGCAGCTGTTCTCGCACAACGACCAGGAGCTGCTCTGGCAGCTCGGCCTCACCGACACCAGCAGCCCGCTGGCGAAGTACGGCTGGGGCGGCCGCGTCGCCGCGCGCGCCGGCTTTGCGACCCTGCCGAACGGTCTGTCACCGGCGATCTCGCTGGCCGGCAGCGCGCGCTTCCTGGTTGGCGACCAGATCCTGCCCTACCAGATCGACAGCGGCGGCGTGAACCTGCTCGACCAGTACAGCCAGGGCGCAGCCGCCAACAACTTCCCCGAGGCGCGGCGCGCGGTGTTGAACGCCCTGCTGGCGGCACCGCAGTCGAACCCGTATGCGCGCAACTTTGCTGCCACCAGCGCGCGCAGTCTGGCCGTGGGCGAGGCCCTGTACGGGCTGCTGGAGTCACCCGACGGCCGCCTCGCCACGCCCTTCCCGGACACCACGCTGGGCGGCCAGCTGGCGATGGTGGCGCGGATGATCAAGGTCTCGCGCACGCTCGGCGCGCAGCGGCAGGTCTACTTCGTGCGCTTCGGCAGCTTCGACCTGCACAGCGGCATGTTCGCCGCCGGCCAACCGGTGGCGACCAGCGGCCACGGCGCCCTGCTGACCCAGCTGAACCAGGCGATCGGCGCGTTCTGGGAGGCACTCGGCGAGCTCGGCGCGCGCAGCGAGGTCACCACCTTCAGCATGAGCGAGTTCGCGCGCACCCTGTCGGGCAACGGCAACGGCAGCGACCACGCCTGGGGCGGCAACCAGTTCGTGCTGGGCGGCGCGGTCAACGGCGGGCGGCTGTACGGCCGCTACCCGAACCTGCAGCTCGACGCCGACGACAACGCCAACCAGGACTGGAGCTTCTCGCGCGGCCAGTACATCCCGACCACCGGCGTCGAGCAGTTCGGCGCCACCCTCGCGCGTTGGATGGGCGTGACCGACAGCAGCGCGCTGGACGCGATCTTCCCCAACCTGCCCAACTTCGCGAGCCGGGATCTCGGGTTCATGGCGTGAGGGTGGGATTGGGGATTGGGGATTGGGGATTGGGCATCGGGGATTGGGCATCGCGATGCGCGTGATCTTGGCCAAAGCGTCAGGGCCAGAGCGGTGGGTCAAGACCCACCCTATGGCGTTCGCGCGATGGAGTCGAACTCGTGCTGCGGGCTCGATCACGCGTCTGCAGCATAGGGTGGGTCTTGACCCACCGGCTTCATCCATGCGCGCAAGTGGGTCTTGACCCGGCAGCTTCATCGATGCGCTTGCATGTGGATCGTGCCAACGGCCTGATCCCTCAACACGCCCCCGCCCCACCTCAACGCCAAGCGCACACGCTCACGGCCAGAACAGCCACAGCAGCAGGCCGCCGAGCAGCAGACGGTAGATCACGAAGGGCTGCATGCCGATGCGGCGGATGAAGGCGAGGAAGTAGTGGATGCACAGATAGGCGGCGATCGCCGAACACACGGTGCCAAGTCCCAGCGCCTGCCAGTCCACCACCGCGCCGGGCTCGAACAGATCGAGCAGCTTGAGCAGGATCGCCAGCGCAGTGACCGGGATCGACAGCAGGAAGGAGAAGCGCGAAGCCGCTTCACGGCTCATCCCGAGGAACAGGCCTGCGGTCATGGTGATGCCCGAGCGCGAGGTGCCGGGAATCAGCGCCAGCGCCTGCGCGAAACCGATCACAGCGACGTCCTTCCAGCCCATCTGCTCGACCGTGCGCTCGCCGCGAAAGCGCCAGTCGGCCAAGCCCAGCAGCAGGCCGAAGAAGATCAGGCCGAAGGCCATCACCAGCGCGCCGACTTCCGGCGTGCGCAGGGTGGTCTCCACCACCGGCTTGAAGGCGAGCCCGGCCAGTCCCACGGGAATCGTACCCAGCGCCACCGACCAGCCGAGCCGCGCGTTCGCGCTCACGCCGCGCCCGGCAAAGCTGGCGGCAAGGTCACGCGCGATGTGCCAGAGGTCGGTGCGGAAGTACACGAGCACAGCGATCAGGCTGCCGAGATGCAGTGCGAGGTCGAAGGCCAGGCCCTGATCTTTCCAGCCGACGAAGATTGGCAGCAGGATCAGATGCGCCGAACTCGACACCGGCAGGAATTCGGTAAAGCCCTGCAGCAGGGCAAGGACGACGATCTCGATCAGGCTCATGGGCGCGCGGCACGGGGCGAAGCCACACAGGGTAGCCGGTACGACGAGGATTCAGTGGTCTCGATGCCCACAGGGTGGGTCTTGACCCACCGGAACTCGGCCTCACCACATCCTCGGCGCGTGTTGCCGCTGGGTCCACACAGGGCGATCCATGGACGGTCGCAGCGCTCAGCATCGGTGGGTCGAGACCCACCCTATGGGATTGAAGGACCGCGACCAGCGCGAAGCCCAGGGCCGCCCAGAACCCGCCCTATGCGCGCTTGAGCGCCGCGGCCTCGCGCGCCAGGGCTTCGATGCGCGCATAGTCGCCCGCGGCAAGCGCGGACTCCGGCGTCAGCCAGCTGCCGCCGACGGCACGGATATTGGGCAGGGCGAGGTACTTCGGCGCGTTGTCGAGGCTGATGCCGCCCGTCGCGCAGAAACTCAGCTGCGGCAATGGCCCGCCGAAGCCCTTCAGCGCGTTGACGCCACCCGCGGCCTCGGCCGGAAAGAACTTGAGCAGGCGGTAGCCCTCTTCGAACAGGGCCATGCACTCGCTGGCGGTGGCCGCGCCCGGCAGCCAGGGCAGCGCGTGCGCGCGCGCGGCGGCCAACAGCTTCGGGCTCGCCCCCGGCGACACGGCGAACTGCGCGCCGGCAGCCAGCGCTTCATCGAACTGTCGCGGCTCGATCACCGTGCCGACGCCGACCACCGCGCCTTCGACCTCGGCCGCAATCGCGCGCACCGCATCAAGCGCCACCGGCGTGCGCAGAGTCACCTCGATCGCGGGAATGCCGCCCGCCACCAGTGCGCGAGCAAGCTTTACCGCGTGTTCGATGTGATGCACCACCACCACCGGCACCACCGGGGCGAGATCCAGGATCGTGGCGAGGCGATGGGTGTGCGATTCGAGCAGGTTCATGGCGAGGGTTCCGGTAGACGCGCGGTCAGCGCGGGATCGAAGCGTTGGAAGGATGTGGCAGGCCGGGCGCTGCGTACAGCGGCCGTCGGCGGTGGAGTTCGCGCAGCGGGGTCGTAGCCGGAGTTCGCAGCGGCTGAAGCCGCAAAACCACCGCCCCTGGGGAGCGGATGTCGCGTGCCGATGTCGCCCGACGTGTTGGCGGAAGACTCGATGCGGGGCGCCAGCCGGGGAGCATCGGGATCAGGATGCGGCCCCGCAGATCCGATCGCGCTGGCGGCATCGAGGTGCGTCGTTGGGCCGCGCTGCGCTTGGCCCAACCTACCGGGCAGCCTGAGCGGCGTTGGCGTTGGCGTTGGCTTTGGACTTTGGCTTTGGCTTTGGCTGTGGCTCTTGCGGGCAGGAGCCCGCGCTCTTCCAAGGGGCCCCTGGGGAGCGGCGGGAGGCGGTCGATCCGCCCGCAGGGTTGGCCGCATGGATGCGGCCAAGGTTTTCGACAGGCCAGGGAGGGCCTGTCCGAAAACCCCGACCGACTCACGCGAACCCTCTGCGCACGGATGCGCAGAGGGCGCGGACGAGGGGTGGCCTTTCTTTTGGTTCCTTTTCTTGACTCCGGGCATCCTGCCCCCCGCCCCTTCGGGGCCGCCTTCGGCGTTCGCGCCGCTCCTGCGGCGCAGTGGCCACGCAAAGAAAAGGGACTCGGGCCGGCCGCACGCGGGAATGGCCATGGATGGCCATGCTTTGGGAGCGCGGAAGGACGGACCGAAAGCTCTTGCTCTTCGCTTCGAGCGACGAAGCGACCAAAGAAGACCGAGGCGAGTGTGGAGCTCATGGTGGGTCAAGACCCACCCTATGGCAGCAGCGAGGTCGGGCCGGCCGCACGCGGGAATGGCCATGGATGGCCATGCTTTGGGAGCGCGGAAGGACGGACCGAAAGCTCTTGCTCTTCGCTTCGAGCGACGAAGCGACGAAAGAAGACCGAGGCGAGTGTGGAGCTCATGGTGGGTCGAGACCCACCCTATGACAGCAGCGAGGTCGGGCCGGCCGCAGGACGGACCGAAAGATCTTGCGCTTCGCTCCAAACAACGCGAGCGCAGAACAAGACCGAGGCGAGCGTTGAGCTTATGGTGGGTCAAGACCCACCCTATGGGTCGCGCGCTCACGGCAGCGAATTGGCGCCGAGATCGGCGGCGCCGACCGTGGCGCGCATCGCCGCGAACAGCTCGCGACCGAAGCCGCTGTGGTAGTGGCTGAGGTCGGCCACGGCCGGCTCGCGGGCGGCGAATTCGGCGGGGTCGACGGCGACGTCGAGGCGACCGTTGACCGCATCGACGGTCACCACATCGCCATCGCGCAGACGTGCCAGGCCACCGCCCTTGGCGGCTTCGGGCGTGCAGTGGATCGCCGCCGGCACCTGGCCCGAGGCGCCCGACATGCGGCCGTCGGTGACCAGGGCCACGCGGAAGCCGCGCTTCTGCAGCACGGTGAGCAGCGGGGTCAGCTTGTGCAGCTCGGGCATGCCGTTGGCGGCCGGGCCCTGGAAGCGCAGCACCACGATCAGATCGCGCTCCAGCTCACCGCGCTCGAAAGCGGCCTTGACCTCGTCCTGCTCGTGGAAGATGCGCGCCGGCGCCTGCACCACCATGCGGTCGTCCTGCACCGCCGAGACCTTGATGACCGCGCGGCCCAGCGGGCCCTGCAGCAGACGCAGGCCACCGTCGGCGCGGAAGGGGCGATCGACCGGACGCAGCAGGCTCTCATCGCCGCTCGGCGCGGTCAGCGCTGTCCAGTGCAGGCGCTCGCCGTCGAGCTGCGGCACCTGCGCGTAGTCGGCGAGGCTGCCGCCCCACACGGTGCGTGCATTGAGGTGCAGCAGGCCAGCGCGGCCCAGCTCGCGGATGATGAAGCCCATGCCGCCGGCGGCGTGGAAATGGTTCACGTCGGCGCTGCCGTTCGGGTACACGCGCGCCAGCAGCGGCACCGCATGCGAGAGCGCATCGAAGTCGTCCCAGCTGAGCTGGATGCCGCCGGCCGCGGCCATCGCCACCAGGTGCAGCAGGTGATTGGTGCTGCCGCCGGTCGCGTGCAGTCCGGCGATGGCGTTGACGAAGCTGCGCTCGTCGATGACCTCGCCGATCGGACGGTAGTCGCCGGCGGCGTGGGTGATCGCAAAGATCTGCTCAATCGCGGCTTTAGTGAGCGCTTCCCGCAGCGGCGTGCCGGGGTTGACGAAGCTCGAACCGGGCAGGTGCAGGCCCATGATCTCCATGAACATCTGGTTCGAGTTGGCGGTGCCGTAGAAGGTGCAGGTGCCGGGGCTGTGGTAGCTCGCGGCCTCGGCTTCCAGCAGCTCCTCGCGCCCGGCCTTGCCCTCGGCGTAGAGCTGGCGCACGCGCGACTTCTCGCTGTTGGGCAGGCCCGAGGGCATCGGTCCCGCCGGAATGAACAGGGTCGGCAGATGCCCGTAGGCCAATGCCCCGATCAGCTGGCCCGGCACGATCTTGTCGCAGATGCCCAGACAGACCACGGCGTCGAACATGTCATGCGACAGCGCGATCGCGGTCGACAGCGCGATGACGTCGCGCGAGAACAGCGACAGCTCCATGCCGGCGCGGCCCTGGGTGACGCCATCGCACATCGCTGGCACGCCACCGGCCACCTGCGCGGTGTACCCCAGCTTGCGGGCGATGCCGCGGATCAGCTCCGGATAGCGCTCGTAGGGCTGATGCGCCGACAGCATGTCGTTGTAGGCGGTGACGATGCCTAGGTTCGGAATGACCCCGGAGCGCAGGCGGTCCTTGTCGGTGTCCGCGCAGGCGGCGAAGCCATGCGCGAGATTGCCGCAGGACAGTGCCCGTCGATGGGTGCTCTCCGCGCGTGCCCGACGAATGCGTTCGAGGTAGACCGCACGCGTCTCGCGGCTGCCGTCCTTAAACCTCTTATGCATGGACTAAAGGCGTCGGCGGCAGCGTCAGATGTGTATATGAGGCAGGAGGGGAGGGTGGCGGTGCTCATGGGGGGCTCCGGGTCAGACGAACACAGCAGCAGCGCCGCTGTTCACCCCTCTCCCCGTGGGAGAGGGGACGGGGGAGAGGGTTCGGTCGGAGCAGGCGCTCTGAGGCTCGCGGTGCAGGGCTTCAGAGAACTCGGCGATCGCTCGCAAGCGCGGGACGCGAGAGGACTTCCGGACCCTCTCCCCAACCCCTCTCCCACCGGGAGAGGGGCTCAAGCGAGAAAGCGTCGCGCGAGCAGCAGCTCCGCTGTTCACCCCTCTCCCACCGGGACAGGGGCTCAGGTGTCGAAGTTTCGCGTGAACGCCAGCTCCAACACATGCTGAAACAGCGATCTGCCTGGAAGGCTCGCGAATCCGGTGCGCCTGCTCAGCGAATCCCGAATCCCGAATCCCCCATCCCGGCTTCAAGCACACGTCCACACATCCACCGGCCGCTCACACGCCGCCAGCACCTTCGCGATCGGCAGCTTGCCGCGGGCCAGGGCCTCGCGCAGCACGGTCTGCTTGGCTGCGCCTTCGATGTGCAGATGCAGATGCTTTGCCGCCACCAGCGCCGGCAGGGTGAAGGTGATCCGCGGTTCGGGGGCGCCGGGTGCGTGCATGGGCAGCAGCATGCGCGTGCCCGCGGGATCGAGTGCCGCATCAAGCTGGTCGCCGCCGGGAAACAGCGAAGCGGTGTGGCCGTCATTGCCCATGCCGAGGATCAGCACATCGATCGGCAGTCGCGCTGCGAACTCGCGCTCCATCGCTGCAGCGCCGGTCTCAGGCGTCAGGCCGTCGCGCTGCAGCGGCACGAACCGTGCCGCGACCGCCGCGTTGACCAGGAGCTGCTCGCGCACCAGGCGCGCGTTCGAGCGTTCGTCGCTGGCCGGCACCCAGCGCTCGTCGGCGAGGGTGATCTCCACGGCGCGCCAGTCGATGGCGGCCTTCGACAGTTCAGCGAAGAATCGCTTGGGCGTGCTGCCGCCGCTGACCGCCAGCAGGGCGCGACCGCGCGCGCGTAGGGCGGCGTCAAGTTCGGTGGCGACGCGCTCAGCCAGGCCGCGGGCGAGTTCCGCGCCACCGGCGAACACGCGCTCACGCGGCTGCGGGATCAGCAGCGGCACATCGCGGGCACGCTCACTCGACATGGTCACTCCAGGTGCGGCCGTCGCGCTCGATCAGGGCGACCGCAGCGCTCGGGCCCCAGCTGCCGGCGGTGTAGGGCTTGGGCGCCTCGTCGCTGGCCGACCACGCGGCCAGGATCTGATCGGCCCACACCCAGGCGGCTTCGACTTCGTCGCGGCGCATGAACAGCATGGGATTGCCGCGCACCACGTCCATCAGCAGGCGTTCGTAGGCGTCGACATGGCGCAGGCCGCTGAAGGTTTCGGCAAAGCTCATGTCGAGCGGCACATGGCGCAAACGCAGGCCGCCGGGGCCGGGCACCTTGTTGGTCAGCCACAGGGTCACGCTCTCGTCGGGCTGCAGGCGCAGCACCAGGCGATTCGGGTGGATGGGCCCGGTGACCTCGCCGAAGATCGAATGCGGCACCGGGCGGAAGGTCACCACGATCTCGGAGACGCGCTCGGGCATGCGCTTGCCGGTGCGCAGGTAGAAGGGCACGCCGGCCCAGCGCCAGTTGGCGACTTCGGCCTTCAGCGCGACGAAGGTCTCGGTGCGCGAGCTGCCGCCCAGCTCATCGGGATAGCCCGGCACGGCCTGGCCGCAGACGGCACCGGCGCGGTACTGGCCGCGCACGCTCATCAGGCTGGCGTTGGCGGCAGTGATGGGCTTGAGCGCGCGCAGCACCTTCAGCTTCTCGTCGCGGATGGCGTCGGCCGAGAAACTGGCGGGCGGCTCCATCGCCACCAGACACAGCAGCTGCAGCAGATGGTTCTGGATCATGTCGCGCATCGCACCGGCGCGGTCGTAATAGGGCGCGCGGCCCTCCACGCCTACCGTTTCCGCGACGGTGATCTGCACGTGGTCGATGTGCTCGGCGCGCCAGATCGGCTCGAACAGCGCGTTGGCGAAGCGCAGCGCGGTGAGGTTCTGCACCGTCTCCTTGCCGAGGTAGTGATCGATGCGATAGGTCTGGCTTTCGTCGAAACAGTGGCCGACGGCGTCGTTGATCCGCGCCGCACTCGCCAAGTCAGTGCCGATCGGCTTCTCGATCACCACCCGCGAGGACGGCCCGTTCAAACCGCAGTCGCGCAGGCGCTCGCAGATCGGCACAAAGATGTCGGGCGCGGTGGCGAGATAAAACACGCGCACCCGCTCGCCGCCTTGCTGGATCAGCGCGGTGACCTCCTCCCAGCCGGCTTCCTTGCGCGCATCCAGGGCGCGGTACTGCAGCATCGGCAGAAAGCTGTCGAGCAGTTCGGGGCGGGCGGCGGGCTGCAGCCAGTCGCGTACTTTGGCGCGGTAGCCCGCATCGTCGAGGCCCTCGTCGCGGGCGACGCCGAGGATGCGGGTGCCGGGCATGATCTGACCGTCGGCGAAGCGATGCAGCAGGGCGGGCAGCAGCTTGCGCAGGGCGAGGTCGCCGGTACCGCCAAAGATGACCAGATCGAAGGGATCGGCGGGAACGATCGCCGGACTCATGCGCTACCTCGGATGGGCGGGGGGGTTCCGGTCTGCTGGTCCGAAGTCCATCGACATACCAATCAAGCCCGGTGGTCTGCGAATTTACCCCTTTCCAAGGCGCTTTCAAGGGGCTTATGCTGCGCCCGGTATCCTATTGGTCTTGTATACGTATGCATCGACTGATCGCCGAAATGCTTGCCCAGACGGACGTGGCGCCGATCGGCAGCCGCCCCTTGGCCTATATGCGGCTGCGCGAGGCCCTGCGCCGGCTCATTGAAAGCGGCCGGCTGGCGCCGGGCCAGGCCCTGCCGGGCGAGCGCGATCTGGCCGAGAGCCTGGAGCTGTCGCGGGTCACCGTGCGCCGGGCGATCAGCGGCCTGGTCAAGGACGGCCTGCTGGTGCAGCGGCAGGGCGCGGGCACCTTCATCGCCGACCGCATCGTCAAGGCGATCAGCAAGCTGTCGAGCTTCACCGACGACCTGCGCGCGCGCGGACTGCGCCCGCGCTCCAGTTTTCTCGAGCGCGAGACCGGTGAAGTGACGCCGGCCGAGGCGATGGCGCTCAACCTCTCGCCCGGCGCGCGCGTGGTGCGACTCACGCGCCTTCGTTATGCCGGCGACGAACCGCTGGCGATCGAGCGCAGCGCCGTGCCGCAGGAAATCCTGCGCGATCCGGAAATGGTGCAGGACTCGCTGTACGAGACGCTCGACCGTCTGGCCGGACGCCCGGTGCGCGCGCTGCAGCGCCTGCGCGCGATCGCGTTCACCGCTGAACAGGCGCGCCTGCTGCACCTGCTGCCCGGCACGCCGGGCCTGTACATCGAACGCCGCGGCTTCCTGCGCGACGGCCGCGTGGTCGAGTTCTCGCGCAGCTATTACCGCGGCGATGCCTACGACTTCGTGGCGGAGCTGCATAGCGAGTGAGCCGGGATTCGGGATTCGGGGTTTGGGGTTTGGGGTTTGGGGTTTGGGATTCGGGGTTTGGGGATTCGCAGAGCGGCCCGAGGCGAGCGCTTCGCGCCGCACCCGCACTTTGTAGGAGCCTGCTCGCAGGCGACCGCAGACTGCGCCCCGCCCATGGTCTGCGTGCGGGTCGCGGTCTGGGTCGCGAGCAAGCTCGCTCCTACAAACAGCCGGCAGGGTTGACCAGGCGCAGCGCGGCCCCACACCGCGCGCTCAAACCTCGGCGTTACCTGCAACCCCAGGATGTTGGGCAGCGCCTGCGGCTTGGCCCAACCTGCTAGCCGGCGATGTCCGCGCGCTCACGCCCTTGCCCTGCCCGCTACACTCCACGCCCATGTGTCTCCTCCCGCCCACGCCGCTGCGCCTCGTCTGCCTGGCTCTCGCGCTGTGGGCGGCGCTGTTCCCGGCGCTGGGTGCGTTCGCCTCGGCGCATGTGGCGGTGGATTCGCTGGGCATGGGCCTGCCGACGGCGCACTGGGCGATGGGCCATGAGGCCCACCACGCGCACGTCCATGCTGAGTCCCACCACGGCGAACACGCCGATAGCGGCTGGGACGGCTTCGCGCATCTCCTCGCGCATGAACTGAGCTGTTGCGCCCTGAGTTTGGCGCCCAGCCCGCGGCTGCCCTCGGCGCCCGCCGTGCTGGCGCCGGAAGCGCCCTGCCCCGCCGTCACTGCGCAGTCCGCGCCCCCTCGCCTCGACAGCCCGCTGCGCCCTCCGATCGGCTGAACCGGCGCAGGCTCGCTCCCTCGGCCGTGAGCTCTCGCTGAGGCACGCGCCGAGCCGCGCTCGCCCGCCCGCTGCTCCCAGGCCTGTCGCCGTCCACCGGCGACCCTGACCCCAGCCCTTTCGGAGACTCCCATGCGATGCCTTTGGACCGCGCTTGCGGTCGTTGCGGCGTGGCCGGCGCTGGCCGCGCCCGCTGCGTCTGAACTCAGCCTCGATGAGGCACTGAAACGCGTCATCCAGAACCACCCTGATCTGCGCGGCTACGCCGCACGCACGGCTGCGCTCGCTGCCGACATCGAACTCGCGGCGCAGACACCGGCGAGACGGCTGCAAGCCGAGCTGGAGAACGCGCCCGGCAGCGGTGAACTCGGCGGGTTCTCGGGCGCCGAACTCACGCTCAGTCTCGCCGGCGTGCTGGAGCGCGGCGGCAAGCGCGAGGCGCGGCGGGCACTCGCCTCCAGTCGGCTCGACGCGCTCGGCGCGCAGCGTGCGGCCAGCGAACTGGATCTGCTGGCCGAAGTCGCACGGCGCTATCTGGAGCTCGCCGAGTGGCAGGACCGCGCACCCCTGCTGCAGGCCGAGCGGGAGGCTCGACGCGAGCTTGTCCGCGCGGCACGCGCCCGCTTCGAGCGCGGCGCCGAGCCCGAAACAGCGGCGCTCGCGGCCGCCGCGGCGGAGGTCGAGATCGAGCTCGCGATCGAAGCACGCGCACAGGCCGAAGCCGCAGCTTGGCAGCGCCTCGCCCTGCTCTGGGGCGAGACCGCCGATGCGAGCCCTCCCGACCTCGCCAGCCTGCCCGCGCAGGCGCCTGCCCTGCCCTCACCCGCCGAGCTGCGCGAGCTTCTGCAGCGCACGCCCGAGCTGCGCGCCTTCGCCGACCAGCAGCGGCTGGCGGAAGCCCAACTTCAGCTCGCGCGCAGCGCTGCGAGCTTCGACCTCGACTGGCAGCTGGGACTGCGACGTCTGCAGGACGGGCGCGATACCGCACTCATTGCGGGCCTCTCGCTGCCGCTGGGCTCGGCGCGCCGCGCGCAGCCGGGCATCGCCGCCGCCGAGGCGGAGCTGGCCGCGCTCGACAGCGCGCGTGCCGCCGAGGCGCTGCGGCTGGAAGCCCTGGCCCTGGCCGCGCTCGATCTGGCCCAGCGCCACAGCGCACGCGCAGAGGGCCTGCAACAGCGCGTACTGCCGGCCCAGCAGCGCGCTGCCGACAGCGCGGCCCGGGCCTATCGCAGCGGTGCGCTGTCCTGGCTGGAGTGGGCCAGCCTGCAGAACGCCGTGCTCGCCACCCGCATGGAGCTGCTCGCCGCGCGCGCCGATGCGCAGCGCGCCCTGATCGAACTGCAGCGTCTGACCGCCGAGCCCTTCGGCGCCGGCGCGCACACCGGAGACGCCCGATGATCCGCCCCGCACGCAACACCCTGCTGCTCGTCCTGCTGACGCTGGGCCTCGCCGCCTGCGGCGAGCACGCGCACGAGGATGAGCACGGCCATGGCCATGACGAGCACGGCCACGAAGACCACGCCGACGAAGCGCCCAAGGGTCCGAACGGCGGCCGTCTCCACGAGGACAACGGCCTCTCGGTGGAACTCAAGATCGAGGAAGACGGCCAGCCGCCGCGCTATGCCGCCTGGGTCAGGCTGGACGGCCAGCCGGTGCCGCCCGCCAGCGCCGAGGTCAGCGTGCAGCTCGAACGCCTGGGCGGCCAGGTCGACACCCACACGCTGAGGCCGCAGAACGATCGTCTGGTCGGCAGCGACGTGGTCGGCGAGCCGCACAGCTTCGTGGTCACCCTGCGTGCGGAAGCCGCAGACCGCCGCGCCGAATGGCGCTACGAGAGCTTCGAGGGCCGCACGCGCATCGCGCAGGCCGCGGCCGATGAGATCGGCATTCGCGTTGAAGCCGTAGGCAGCGGACGCATCGAACAGCGCCTGCGCGCGCAGGGTCGGGTCGTGCTGCCGGCCAGCGCGCAGGCGGCGGTGTCGGCACGCTTCCCCGGCCTGATCCGCAGCCTGCGCGCAGACATTGGCGAGCGCGTCAGCGCCGGCCAGGTGCTGGCCGAGATCGAGAGCAATGCCAGCCTCGGCCGCTACTCGGTGAGCAGTCCGATCGACGGCGTTGTGCTGGAGCGCGCGGCCGCGCTCGGCGGTATGGCCGGCGAGTCACCGCTGTTGGTGATCGGTCGGCTGGAGGCGCTCGTCGTCGACCTGCCGGTGTTCGGCGCGGAAGCGCTGGCGCTCACGCCCGGCACGCCGGTGCGGCTGACGCGCCTGATCGATGGCCGCGAAATCGAGGCCCCGCTGCAGGCTGTGCTGCCGCAGGCCGATGCGGTCAGCCAGGGCCTGATCGCGCGCGCGCGTCTGCCGGTCGATGACGGCCAGTGGCGGCCGGGCATGGCGGTCGAGGCCTCGCTGCTGCTCAGCGCCGACCAAGTGCCGCTGCGCCTGCCGCTGTCGGCCCTGCAGCGCTTCCGCGACTGGCAGGTGGCCTTCCTCCGCGTTGGCGAGGAATACGAGATCCGTCCGCTCGAACTCGGCCGCAGCGACGGCGACTGGGTCGAGGTGCTCGAAGGCTTGAAGACGGGCGACGAAGTCGTGGTCGAGCAGAGCTTTCTGATCAAGGCGGACATCGAGAAGTCCGGCGCCGGCCACGACCACTGAGGGAGCACCGACCATGCTGGATTCATTGATCCACGCCGCCATCCGGCAGCGCTGGGCGGTGCTGGCCGCGGTGCTGGCGCTGGCCGCCTTCGGCGCCTGGCAGCTGCGCCAGCTGCCGATCGACGCCGTGCCCGACATCACCAATGTGCAGGTGCAGATCAACACGGAGGCGCCGGGCTACGCGCCGCTGGAGACCGAGCAGCGCATCAGCTATCCGCTTGAGACCGCGCTGGCCGGCCTGGCGCAGCTCGACTACACGCGCTCGCTGTCGCGCTACGGCCTGTCGCAGGTCACCGTGGTGTTCGAGGACGGCACGGACATCTACTGGGCGCGCCAGCAGATCGCCGAACGCCTGCAGGAAGTGCGCGGCCAGCTGCCACCGGGGCTGGAGCCTGCGATGGGCCCGATCGCCACCGGCCTCGGCGAGATCTACCTGTACACGGTCGAGGCCGACCCGGACGCCCGCAAGCCCGACGGCAGCGCGTACACGCCCACCGACCTGCGCGGCGTGCAGGACTGGATCGTGCGCCCGCAGCTGCGCGGCGTGCCCGGTGTGGTCGAGATCAACACCATCGGCGGCCATGCGCGCGAGCTGCAGGTGGCGCCCGATCTGGCGCAGCTGCAGGCCGTGGGCCTGGACCTGCAGGATCTGGTCGAAGCCATCGAAGCTGGCAACGCCAATGTCGGCGCCGGCTACATCGAGCGCTTTGGCGAGCAGGTGCTGGTGCGCGTGCCCGGCCAGCTGCAGGACATCGAAGCGCTGGAGGCGCTGGTGGTGGCAAGCCGCGGCGATGCGCTGATCCGCCTGCGCGATGTCGCCCGCGTGCAGGAAGGCCTGGAGCTGCGCAGCGGTGCGGCCACCGAGAACGGCCGCGAGGTCGTATTGGGCACCGTCTTCATGCGCATCGGCGCCAACAGCCGCGAGGTGGCGCGCGCGGTCGATGCGCGCGTGGCGGAGATCCGCGCCTCGTTGCCGCCGGGCGTGCGCCTGGTCACCGCCTACGACCGCACCGCCCTGGTCGATCGCACCGTGCGCACGGTGGCGACTTCGCTGGCCGAAGGCGCCCTGCTGGTGATCGCCGTGCTGTTCCTGCTGCTGGGCAATCTGCGCGCGGCCCTGATCACCGCGGCGGTGATTCCGCTGAGTTTCCTGATGACCGCGATCGGCATGCGCCAGGCCGGCGTGTCGGGGAATCTGATGAGCCTCGGCGCGCTCGACTTCGGCCTGATCGTCGATGGCGCGGTGATCATCATCGAGAACGCCCTGCGTCGTTTCGGCGATGAACAGCAGCGCCTCGGCCGTCTGCTGTCGGCGCGCGAACGCTATGCGCTGGCGGCCGAGGCGACCACCGAGGTGATTCGCCCGGCGCTGTTCGGCGTCGGCATCATCACCGCGGTCTACCTGCCGATCTTTGCGCTTGAAGGCGTGGAAGGAAAGATGTTCCACCCGATGGCGATGACCGTTGTACTGGCGCTGACCGCGGCCATGCTGCTGTCGCTCACCTTCGTGCCGGCGATGATCGCGGTGGCCTTGAGCGGCCGCGTGCAGGCGCACGAGAGCCGGGTGATGTCCGTGGCCACGCGCGCCTACCGGCCGGCGCTGCGCCGCGCGCTTGGCGCCCGCCTGCCGGTGGTGGCCGTGGCCGCGCTGCTGGTGCTGGGCGCGGGCTTCGCCGCCAGCCGCATGGGCAGCGAGTTCATGCCCAGTCTCGATGAGGGTGACTTCGCCCTGCACGCCATGCGCATCCCCGGCACCTCGCTGAGCCAGGCCATCCACATGCAGGGTCAGCTGGAAGCGCGCATTTCTCGATTGCCCGAGGTCGAGCGCGTGATCGGCAAGATCGGCACGGCCGAAGTCGCCACCGACCCGATGCCGCCCTCGGTCGCCGACATCTACGTGCTGATGAAGCCGCGCCGCGACTGGCCCCAGCCGCGCAAGCCGCGCGCGCAGTTCATCGCCGAGCTGCAGGCGGTGCTGGACCACGTGCCCGGCAACAACTACGAGATCACCCAGCCGATCCAGATGCGCTTCAACGAACTGATCTCGGGCGTGCGCGCCGACCTCGCGGTCAAGGTCTATGGCGATGATCTGGACACGCTGGCGAACCTGGGCGAAGCGATCCGCGCGGTGGTGGAAAACAGCCCCGGCGCGCAGGACGTGGCCGTCGAGCAGACCACCGGCCTGCCCATGCTGCAGATCGCGCCCGACCGCGAGGCGCTGGCCCGCGCCGGCCTACGCGTGGCCGACCTGCAGGACGCGATCCGCATGGCCATCGGCGGCGTCGAGGCCGGGCTGTACTACGAGGGCGATCGCCGGGTGCCGATTGTCGTTCGCCTCGACGAAGCGCAGCGCGCGGATCTGGCGCGACTGGGCGCGCTGCCGATCCTGCTGCCCGCGCAGGCTGAGGGCCTGCCGCGCAGCCTGCCGCTCGCCGAGCTGGCCGAGCTGCGCATCGAGACCGGCCCCAACCAGATCCACCGCGAGAACGGCAAGCGCCGGGTGGTGGTGACCGCCAACATCCGCGGCCGCGACCTCGGCGGCTTCGTCGAGGACCTGCGCGGGCGGATCCGCCGCGACGTCGAACTTCCGCCGGGCTACTGGATCGGCTACGGCGGCAGCTTCGAGAAGCTGATCAGCGCCTCACAGCGGCTGTCGATCGTGGTGCCGCTGACGCTCGCGCTGATCCTCGGCCTGCTGCTGCTGGCCTTGCGCTCGGGCCGCGACGCGCTGGTGGTGTTTTCGGGCGTGCCGCTGGCGCTGACCGGCGGCGTGGCGGCGCTGCTGCTGCGCGGCCTGCCGCTGTCGGTCTCGGCCGGCGTCGGCTTCATCGCGCTCTCCGGCATCGCGGTGCTGAACGGGCTGGTGATGCTGAGCTTCATCCGCCAGCTGCGCGCAGAAGGCTTGAGCCTGGATGCCGCCATCGAACAGGGCGCGCTGACCCGCCTGCGGCCGGTGCTGATGACCGCGCTGGTAGCGAGCCTGGGATTTGTGCCGATGGCGCTGGCGGTGGGCGCAGGCGCCGAAGTGCAGCGCCCGCTGGCGACGGTGGTGATCGGCGGCGTGCTGAGCTCGACCCTGCTGACCCTGCTGGTGCTGCCGGCGCTGTATCGCCTCGTGCACCGGCGGCAGGAGGAGGTGCCGCGCTGAGGCGCTATACCTCGCCGCAGGAATCACCGCCGCGATGTGGGGGCACGCCCGCGGCGTGTCCCAACCTACCCTGCCGCCCGGGTCTCGCAGGTCGAGGCGAGCGCAGCCCCGTCGGTTGGGCCAAGCGCAGCGCGGCCCAACATCGCACGGCCAAACCTCGACGAGACCTGCAAGGCCACGCCCAACACCGCACGCCCAAGCCTCGATGAAACCTGCAACGCCGCGCCGTTGGGCCGCACCTTCGGCTTGGCCCAACCTACAAAAGCACGACGCCCCGCAGGTTGGGCCAAGCGCAGCGCGCGCTCCGGTCGCTGCCCGCATTCCGCCACAAGCGCTCCCTGTCGCCGCCCGCTGGCGGGCGCAGCCTGTGTTCCGACGCAGCCCGCGTCGCCCACCGCATACGAGCCCGCCATGAAGCGCAGCCTTGCCCTCGCCCTCCTCCACTCCAGCCTGGCGCTGAGCGCGCTGGGGCTGCTGGCCTCCCCCACCCATGCGCAGACGGCGCGCAAGGACTGCGAAGCGCTGAAGTCCGAGATCGCTGCGCGCATCGAGGCCAATGGCGTGCAGCATTACCAGCTGCAGATCGTCGAGCCGAACGCCACGGACGTCGGCCGCATCGTCGGCAGCTGCAACGGCGGCACCGCGCGGATCGCCTACCAGCGCGGCACGCCGCCGAGCGAGCCGGAGGCCGCAGCACCGGTCGCCGCCACTCCGGTCAGCGCGGCGGATGCCCTGCACGTGGGCCCGCCCGCGCCGCTGGAGACGCTCGCCCAGCACGAGATGTAGTCGATGTCCTTGGGGCGGCGGCGGTCTCCCGGCCGCCACCCGCCCGGGCCAGGGACGGCCCTCCTTTTCGCTTACGCCCCCGAAGCCGCCAGCCGTGCACGCCTACGGGTGAGGAAGTCGATGACCTTTAGTGACGCCGGCTGGGCCACCAGGTACAGACAGGGGATCAGCACCAGGGTCAGCAGCATCGAGCTCATCAGGCCGCCGACCACGGCGACCGCCAGCGGCTGCATCAGCAGGCCACCGGCGTCGAGGCCCATCGCCAGCGGCAGCATGCCGACCACGGTGGTCAGCGTGGTCATCAGGATCGGCCGCAGGCGCACCGCACCGGCTTCGATCACCGCCTCCTCGTCTGCCAGACCGCGCGCGCGACCCTGTTCGATGTATTCGACCAGCAGGATGGCGTTGTTCACCACGATGCCGATCAGCAGCACCGCGCCCAGGAACACCGGCGCCGACAGCGGCGTGTCGCTCACCCACAGCGCCAGCAGCGCGCCACCCAGCGCGAGCGGCGCTGCCGTCATGATCACCAGCGGATTGGTCAGCTGCTCGTACTGCACGATCATCACCACCAGCACCAGGAACACGGCCAGCACGATCACCGTGTTCATCTCGCGCTCGGTCTCCTGCACGGTCTCGAACTGGCCGCCGAGCGCCACGCCGTACTGCTCGGGCATCTCGATCGTCGCCAGCCGGCGCTGGACCTCGGACAGGATGCTGCCGACGTCGTTCTCCGCCGTATTGAAGGCGCCGACGATGCGCTGAATGCGCAGCTGGTTCTCGCGGCCGATCTCGGCCGGGCCCTCGCCGAGCGTGAAGTTCGCCACCTGCCGCGCCTGGATGGGCCCGTTGGCGCCGTTGGCGACGATCACTTCGCCCAGGCGGTCGAGGTTCTCGACCTCTTCGCGCGGCAGGCGCACGCGCACGTCGTATTCGTTGACGCCGGTGCTGTAGCGGGTCGGCACGGTGCCGGTCACGGCCTGGCGCAGGGCCTGGGCCACCGCGCGCACGTCCAGCCCGAGCGCGGCGGCGCGCTCGCGATCGACCTCGATCTGCAGGGCCGGCGTGCGGTCCTCGTCGTCCATCTCGACGGCATCGAGGCCCGGCACGTCCTCGATCGCGCGGATGATCTCGCGGGCCAGCGTCTGCAGGGTCGGCAGATCCTCGCCCAGCACCTTCAGCTCCATGTCGTTGCCCGACAGGCCGAAGTTGAGCCCGCGGATACCGTTGCTGCGCACCGCGATGTCGGCGCCGGCGATGTCGAGCGCGCTGACCTTGCGCTGCGCCTCGCGCGCCCAGCGGCCGATTGGCCAGTCCGGACGCAGGCGGGCATCTTCCAGCTGGATCGAGAGCCAGCCGCGGCCGGCGCGCTCGGACACCGTGCCGCCCCAGACGTTGCCGCCGGACACGGTGAACACGCTGCTCACATGCGGCAGCGCGCGGATCGCGGCTTCCACTTCGCGGGTCGCGCGGTCGGTCTGCTCGGGCGTGGTGCCGGCCGGCAGGGCCAGACGCACGTTCAGGCTGCCGTCGTCGAGCTGGGGCAGGAACTCGCTGCCCAGCCGCGAGCCCAGCGGCAGCGCCGCGAGCACGCTGGCGAAGGTGAGCACGAGCACCCAGACGCGGCGCGGCAGCAGCGCGCGCAGCAGGTTTCGATACCCCTCGGTGACCGCGTGCATGAAGCGGCTGAAGGCCAGGTACGGCAGGCTGCGGTCGAAGCCAGAGGAAAAGCGCAGCTTGGCCATCTGCGCGGCCAGCATCGGCACCAGGGTCAGCGCCACGGCGAGCGAGGCGATGACTGCGAACGAGATCGTCACCAGCAGCTCGCGGAACACCAGCGTCGCAAGGCCGGTAATCAGCAGGAAGGGCAGCACTGCGGCGAGGTTGGTGAGGGTGCCGGCGGTCACTGCCGAGATCACCTCGTCCGCGCCTGCGTGCGCGGCCTGCTGCGGGTCTTCCCTGAGCTGGCTGCGGTGGCGCTCGATGTTCTCCAGCATGACGATGGCGTTGTCCAGCAGCAGGCCCACGCCCAGCGCCAGCCCGCCGAGGCTCATCACGTTGAGGCTCAAGCCGGCGCCGCCCATCAGCGCGAAGGTCGCCATGATCGCCAGCGGGATCGACAGCCCGATCACCACGCTGCCGCGCACGCTGCCGAGGAAGAACAGCACCACCAGCATCGCCAGCACGCCGCCCATGATCGCCGCTGACGCGACCGACTCCACCGACCCACGCACGAAGTAGGCGCCGTCGCGGGTGGTGCTGAAGACGATGTCGTCGGGGATGAAGCCCGAGGCGCGCAGCGAGTCCATCCGCGCCTGCACTTCGTCCACCACCTGCACGGTGTTGGCATCGGGCTGCTTGAACACCGACAGCTGGGTGGCGGCCTCGCCGTTCAGGCGCACGAACACGCGCTGCTCGCGGAAGCCGTCGCGCACTTCGGCGACTTCATCGAGGCGAATGCGGCGGTCGCTGTTGGGGATCTGCAGCAGTACGGCGGCGATGTCCTCGGCCGACCTGAAGCGGCCTTCGGTGCGCGCACGCACGTCCAGGCTGCTGCTGGTGATGTTGCCGGCCGAGACGTTCTGGTTCTCGGCGGCGAGCTGGGCCGAGACATCGGCCAGGCTCAGGCCGTAGGCGCGCAGGCGCTGCTGGTCGACCACCACTTCGAGCTCGCGCTCCTGGCCGCCGACGCTGAGCACGCCGGACACGCCGGGAATCGACTGCAGCTGCGGCGCGAGCCGGTTGTCGAGCCAGTCGCGCACTTCGCGCGCGCTGCGCCGGTCCGACGAGAAGCCCGCCTCGAACACCGCCTGCGCGCCAGGGTCGAACTTCGACAGGCGCGGCGGCTCGATGTCGTCCGGCAGTTGCCCGCGCGCGCGCTCGACCAGACGCGCGGCGTCCTGCAGGGCGAGATCGAGATCGGTGCCGTAGCGGAACAGCAGACTGACGTCGGTGCTGCCCTCTTCGGCCTCGCTGGCCATCAGGGTCAGGCCCTCGGTGGACGCGAGCTGGCGCTCCAGCGGGCGGGTGATCTGCTCCTCCATCACCTCGGGCGCCACGCCGGGGTAGGACACATCGACTCGGATCAGCGGGTAGACCACCTCGGGCAAGAGATCGACCGGCAAACGGCCGATGAAGAACAGGCCCAGCACCAGCACCACGCTGGTGATCGCGGCGGTGCCGATCGGGCGTCGAATGGCGGCGTGAGTGAGGCCACGGTAGCGGCGCGCGGCCTTGGCGCGGATCGAGCCCTCGCCGCTCATGCCTCGTCTCCCACGGTTTCGACCACGCGCACGCGGTCGCCGGCGGCGAGGTCGAGCGGGCTGGTGGCGACGATGCGCTCGCCCGCTTCGAGGCCTGCCGTGATCTCGCGCCACTCGCCGCGCACCACGCCGGTCTCCACTTCGCGACGGGCCAAGAGGCCTTCGCCGTCGATCACCATCACGAAGCTCTGCTCGCCGAGGCCTACTGCCGCCGCAGGCACGGCCAGCACGTCGCTGCGCGCCTCGATGGCGAAGCGCGCGCGCGCCAGAAAGCCGGGGCGCACGCCGCGCGCATGCGCCTGCGGCAGTTCAAGTTCGACCGTGACCAGCCGGCTGGTCGGATCGGCCGCGGGAAACACGCGGCGCACGCGGGCTTCAACGGTCTCGCCGGCGAGCGCGTCGACCGTCACCTCGACCTCGCCGCCCGGCGCGATGCGCGCGGCATCCAGCTCGGACACGCCGACCCGCAGCACCAGCTGATCCAGATCGGCCAGCTCGAAGGCCGGCGCCAGCCGCCCCACCGCCGCGCCCGGCTCGATCAGACGATCAATCACGTAGCTGTCGATACTGGCCTCGATGCGACCGAACTCGACGCGGGTGCGCCAGAGCTCCACGTCGCTTTCGGCGACTTCGAGCGCCGAGCGCGCGCTCAGCACGCTGGCGGCATCGACGAAGCTGCGGCCGCGCAGGGCGTCCAGCCGCTCGAAGTTGGCGCGCGCCTCGCGCAGCGCGGCCTCGGCCCGGTTGAGCTCGGCCTGCTGCTCGCTGACGTCGATGCGCGCCAGCAGCTGGCCGGCGCGTACGCGGTCGCCGGCCTCCACAGCGACCTCGGCGACCACGCCGTCGGTGCGCGCGGCCAGCTGGATGCTGCGCAGCGGTTCGACCGTGCCGGCCACCAGCACGCTGCGGCCCAGGGTGCGCGGGGCCAGGGTGTAGGCGCGTACCGGACGGCCGGGTTCTGCAGCTTCGTCGGATGCCGGCGTCTGTGCCGCAGCCGTAGGGGTCGGGGCCTGGCCGCAGGCGCTCAACGCCAGCGCGCAGAACAGACAGACAGGCCAAGCGCGCCGCAGGCGCAGCGGAAGAGGAGTGAGCGTAGACATACGTAAAGGGTCGGCTGGGGCGTGTGGTCGAAGCGCGAAAGCGCCAGCCGCATACGCAGCGGGGCGACGTTTCCGTCGCCCCGCTGCTCAACTCTTGAGTTTGTGTCTGGTACACCCTGGGACGCTCACACGCACCCGATGGCGCAGCGCTCACTCAGTCGCGCGGCCGCCATTGCAGGCCGATGAACAAGCCGCGACCATCGCCCGGCAGCAGATAGGCGCCGTCGCGTCCACGCGCATCGGCGACCACACCCGTGCTGGCCACGAAGCTGCGATCCGTGACGTTTCGGAGGTCGGCAAACAGCTGCCAGGAAGCGCCCAGCTCAAGCCCGGCGCGCAAATGGAACACGGTGTAGCCGGGGGCGGCGAGCGTATTGGCGTGGTCGATGAAGCTGCGCTGCGGCGACCACTCGATGCCCGGCGTCAGGCTAAAGCGGGCGCTGGGCGCCCAGCGCAGCTGCGCGCGCAGCAGCTGGGGCGGAACGCCGGCGAGATCGTTGTCGCCGTACACCGCGTCGTTCTGGAAGCGGAAGTCGTTGTACAGATAGCTCGCATCGAAGCGAAGAGCTTCGACGAACTGCCAGGCCAGCCCGAACTCGAGGCCCTGATGCAGGGTGCGCTCGGCGTTGATCGTACCCAGCGGATTGCCGGCCGCATCATTCAGCGCCAGCAGCTCGTCGCGCAGACGCGCGCGATAGGCCGCCGCATCGATCTGCAGAGTTTCGCTGCGGTGGCGCAGTCCCAGCTCCAGCGTGCGGCCGCGCTGCTGATCCACCTGGGTGATGCCGGGGCCGCCCGCCAGCTCACCGAAGCTCGGCGGCTCACGGCTGTCGCTCAGGTTGCCGAACAGCGTGGTGCGCTCGGTGGCGGCGAAGCGCAGGCCGAGCTTGGGGCTGCTGCCGGAATAGCGCGTCAGGAAGCTGCGGTTGACGCCGCCCGCGCGGAACAGGTCGCTGAAATCGCGGCTCGCGCGCAGCGCCTGCACGCCCGTGGCCAGCGTGAAGCGCTCGGCGAACTGCCACTGGTTCTCGATGAACAGCTCGCGATTCTCGGCGAGCTGGTCGCTCTGCCCGGTGCGGTTGCCGCGTCGCCCGCCCAGATTCTGGAAGCGGTCATCGCGGGTATCGCCGCGCGAGTAGCCAAGGCCCGCCACCAGCACATTGGGCTGGCCTGCGAGCCTGCCCTCCATGCGCCAACGCAGGTCGACGCCGCGGTCGCGGCTGTCCTGCAGCAGCGCCTGGAAAATCGGGTGGTCGAGCTGCTTGTCGCTGTAGAAGGCCGAGAACTGCAGACGCTGGCTGTCGCTAGGCTGCCAGGCCAGCACGCCGGACAGGCGCGACAGCTCGAAATCGCGACGCTGGTCCAGCGCGATGCTGCCCGGGTTGGCCTGCGCAGGATCGGCGGCGAACTGGGCGAAGGTCAGGGAGCCCGGCAGCGCTGAGCGCGTGTGCACATGGGCCAGGTAGAGCCGGCTCTCGAGCGCATCGGAGGCACGCCAGCCGAGGTTGCCAAACGCGCGATAGGTCTCCTGCTCGGCATTGTCGCGAAAGCCATCCTGGACGAAGCCTGAGAGACTCATCACGCCGTCGAGCCGCGCGCCGGCTGCGCCCAAGGAGGCCTGGCTGCGCTGGTAGCCGAAACTGCCCAGCTCAAGCCGGGCCTGGGTCGCGCCAAGGTCGTGACCAGTCGGCGAGACGAAGTTGATGGCACCGCCCAGCGTGGCCGCGCCGTACTCCAGCGCGTTGGCGCCGCGATAGACCTCGATGTAGCGCGCGGCCAGCGGCTCCAGCGACTGCATGTCGAAGCCGCCGTCGGCGAGGTTGATCGGCACGCCATCCTGCAGCACGCGCAGGCCGCGGCCGTGGAAGGTGCGCTGCAGGCCCGAGCCGCGGATCGACACGCGCGCTTCCTCGGCGCCGAAGCGCGACTGCACGAATACGCCCGGTGCGAGGCCCAAGGCATCGGTGAGCGTGCTCACACGGCCGCTGCGGTAGGCCTCCCCGTCGACGATGCCGACGCCGCCCGCGCGCTCCTCGATGCGCAGCCGCGCCGCCTCAAGCGGCAGCGGCGCATACGCGCCCGGCGCACGCTCGCGCACTTCAAGGCGATCCAGCGTGCGCGCGTCCTCGCGCGCGGGCGCTGCCGCCTGCGCCGTGCTGGCAAGCAGCGCGCCGATCAGCAGGGGCAGCGGACGCAGGGCGGAAACAGAGACAGCAGCGGACATCAGACACCTCGGGGTGAAGGAGAAGAAGCAGAGCCAGAACGACGCGGGCGACGCAGACGAATCCACAAACCCAGGCCTGCCACGCCGAGCGCGAGCAGCAGCCACAGGGCCTGCAGGGCGTCACGGCCGAAGCGGCCCAGCGGCGCGGACAACGGGTTCCATTTGTGGAGCCAGGCGAAGGTCCACGCCTCGAAGCGGGTCGCGCCAGCGGCACGATCGATCTGCACGGCGGTCAGCGGATCGAAGCTCAGCAGATCGCCGCTGGTCGGCTCACGAATCTGCCAGGCCGGCAGCCGCCGGTTGCGGAAGTCGTAGTCGGGATCGAAGCCGAACAGCGGGCGTCCTGCGTCTGCCTTGGCCATGTGCAGCGCGGCGGCAGACGCACCCAGCTCCGTCAAGCTGAGACCACGCGCGCTGCCATCCAGCGCGAGACCTTCGAGCGCACTCGTAGCGGGCGCAGCCGGGCCATGGTGCGCGGCAGCTGCCACCGTGGGCGCCACTGCCGAGGCCTGCCAAACCAGCCACAGCGCGCCGTTCGCTCCGGGTCGCAGCGCTGCGGCCTGCAGCGCGGCCGGCAGAGTGACCGCTGCGGCCTCACGCGCGGCCGCCGTCTGCAGCGGCGGCGGCAGGCGCAGCTCGGAGGCGCGCAGGGCCGGTGCGAACCAGGCGTGCAGCAGGCCGCTGCCCGCCATCAGCAGCACCGGCAGCAGGACGATCCAGCCGAGCCGGCGATGCCAGCGCCGCACCGGCTGGGCACCACCGCGTTGCCGTGCCAGCAGCAGGCCGGTCACGGCCATGATCAGCACGCTCAGCATCGCCAACCCGCTGAGCACGCGCTGGGCCAGCGGCAGGGCATCCAGAAAGGCCAGGGTGTGCAGCTGCCGGAACGCGGTCTGCATCGCGCGCTTGCGCGGATCGACATAGCCCGTCAGCACGCCGGTCTCGGTGTGCACGTAGGCCACTTGTTGTTCAGGCCCTGAATACTCCAGCCGCCACACCGGCAGCAGACGGTTGACTGCGGGATAGTCCGCATCGAACTCGGTGATGAGACGCGGCGGTGCGGCAAGCGCACTTCGGCCGGTGTAGTGCTCGCCCAGCCACTGCGCCTGTCCGGCATCGGTGAGTGACGCTGGGCTACCGTCCAGCTGCAGGTAGCGGCGCTGCAGGCTGTGCGGTGCGGTGATCTGCCACAGAGGGCCGGCGGCCGAGGGCACCACGCGCGCCAAACCGGCGCCCTCAAGCTGAGGGAGCAGCGCCGGCAGACCCTGCGCCAGCGCGGCACCGTCGATCGCCAGCGGCGGCGGCATGAAGGCCTGCGGCCGCGGGCCGAGCACACCCATCAAGGGATGCAGCAGGCCCGAACCCACCCAGACGAACAGGCTCAGCGCCGCCAGCCACAGGCAGAGCCGATGCAGGCGACGAACCTTGGGGACTGCCGCGGGGCGAGCGTTCGTAGCGGCGTTGAGGCTGGGGGGCGAAGCCATGGGCGCATGCCTGTCTGGGGCAACCGCAGCGCACAGGGCCGGAAAACGACGCCACGATGAGCCTGCGATCGGGGCGCGGAGTTTAGGAAGCGGCAGTCGCCGCAGGAATGCGACCGAATGTCGCACCGCCATGCTTGATGCTGACGTTGCCTTGGCTTCGTCCGCAGCGCGCCTTGCGATGACAGCCAGGCGCTCCTTTCTGGTTCACAGCGGCACCCCGGACTGACAGACCGCCTGGACGCTCTGAGACTCCCCGGATTCAGCCCAAGAGACTCGATCTTCACGGCGAGTCCCGCGTCCCTCGCGACCCGCTCGACCGCTTCGCAATCGAGCCTTCGATTGCGCGCGGCAAGCCTACTGCCACGAGGCTTGCTTTGAGCACAGCCGCTCCGGGAGCCTGCCGGCGGATAGCGCAGGCCGATCAGCCCTGCCTTCGTGCGGGACGCCCCTCAGCGCCTCGAATCGAGGCCGGCAATGCTCATGCCGTCCAGCTCATGGCTGACCGGGCCTCCTTCGAGGCGGATCCGCAGGGCCAGATCGGTGCGCGAGTCGGCGTTCTCGATCGCCTGCTCGTAGCTGATGCGGCCGGCGGCATAGAGGTCGTACAAGGCGCCGTCGAAGGTCTGCATGCCGTTCTCTTTCGAGGCCTTCATCGCCTCCTTGATGCTGGCGATCTCGCCCTTCTCGATGAGATCCGCGATGAAGGGGCTGGACATGAGGATCTCGACCGCCGGCACACGGGTGCCGTCGACCGCGCGGACCAGGCGCTGACTGATGACTGCCTTCAGGTTCAGCGAAAGGTCGATCAGCAGCGGGTGACGCGCGGTCTCGGGGAAGAAGTTGATGATGCGGTCGAGCGTCTGGTTGCCGTTGTTGGCGTGCAGGGTCGACAGGCAGAGGTGGCCGCTCTCGGCATAGGCGATGGCAGCGGCCATGGTCTCGCGATCGCGGATCTCGCCGATCATGATCACCTCGGGCGCCTGCCGCATCGCGTTCTTCAGCGCCACCGCATAGCTCAGGGTGTCGATACCGATCTCTCGCTGGTCGACCACCGATTGCTTATGCTCGTGCAGGAACTCGATCGGGTCCTCGACGGTGAGGATGTGGCCGGTGCGGGTGCGGGTGCGGGTGCGGTTGCGGTGGTCGGTCATGGCCGCCAGCGTCGAGGACTTGCCCGAGCCGGTCGCCCCCACCACCAGGATCAAGCCTCGGGGCAACAGGATCAGTTCGTTCAGCGCCGGCGGCAGGTGGAGCGCTTCCAGCGAGGGGATCTGGCTGGTGATGTAGCGCACCGCCACCGCGATGCTGCCGCGCTGGCGGTAGATCGACAGACGGAAGCGCCCCGTGCCCGGCAGGGCGATGGCGAGGTTCACCTCAAGCTGGGCCTCGAACTCGCGCTGCTGCTTGTCGTTCATCGCCGCATACGCGAGATCGAGCAGCGCCTCCGGGCTGAGCACCTTGTCGCCGACGTGGCGGGTGACGCCCTGGATCTTGATGCTGGGTGGCGCGCCTACCGAGAAGAACAGGTCCGACGCGTGGTGTTCGGCCATCACGCGCAGGAAGGGCGTGATTTCAATGGTGGCCATGGGACTCGTCAATCGCCGCGAAGGCGCGCGGTCGTCAGCGGGAATCTGCGGGAAACCCCTCGCAGGGGAAGAGAGAATCTGGGCCGCCGCTCGCACCCGTCATCGCACTGCGATCCGAACGCGGACCCGGGCGCAGCGGCGCGCTCATTCGAGGTCGGTCTCGAACATGTTCATCAGGTTGCGCACGCGCTCGGCAAGACGATCGCGGAAGTGGCGGTACGCGTCGTCCGTGAGGCCGGCCGGGTCGGGCAGCACCCACTGCACGTCCAGATTGAGGCCCGGCTGCGACGCGGCGGTGGGGCCCAACCACACGCAGCAGTCGAAGCTGAGGTCGGCCTGTTCCGCCAGCGACTGCGGCGCCGGCAGGCGGGGGGAGAGACCCAACTCGCCGAGCATCGAAGCGAGCCGCGGCTCGAAGGCCTCTGCTGCGCTGAGGCCGGCACTGTAGGTCTGCGTTCCCTCCGCCGCATAGAGCCGTGCGAGGGACTGCGCCATCGGGCTCAGCACACTGTTGTCGGGACACAGAAAAAGGATGCGCTTCATGCAGGGTTCGTCAGCTGGGAGGAAGTCATCGAGCGCGGTGAAGCCGGGCTCAGCCCGCCGCTCTCGTCCCAGCAATGAAGGCAAGACGCATGCCGCGGTGCTTCAGCCAGCGCCCTGCGAACCGGGCTCGGCCCAGCGCCGCATGATCTCGCGGGCCCGCGGCTGCAGGTCGAGAAAGGCCTCGACCAGGCGCGGCTCGAAGTGCGCGCCCGCTTGATCGCGCAGCAGGCCGAGCGCCTGCTCCACCGTCCAGGCAGGCTTGTACGGCCGCACCGAGGTCAGCGCATCGAACACGTCGGCGACCGCGACGATGCGCGCGTCCAGAGGAATCTCCTCAGCCCGTTTTCCGAAGGGGTAGCCGCTGCCGTCCCACTTCTCGTGGTGGCCCAGCGCGATGTCGTGGGCGCGCTTCAGCAAGCCACCCGCGTGGCTGCCGATGATCTCGGCGCCGATCAGCGGATGCCGCTGCATCTCCGACCACTCGGCCGGGTCGAGCTTGCCGGGTTTGCGCAGGATCGCATCGGGGATGCCGATCTTGCCGACGTCGTGCATCGGAGCTGCGTTGAGCAGCTCCTCGGCCTCGCTGTCGCCATAGCCGATCGCCTCGCCGATCAGGCGCGCGTAATGGCTCATGCGGATGACGTGCAGGCCGGTCTCGTTGTCCTTGTATTCGGCCGCGCGGCCGAGCCGCTGGACGATCTGCAGCCGGGTCTGGCGCAGGGTTTCCGCACGCACCAGCGAGAGGTGGGTGCGCACCCGCGCGCGCACCACCGGCGGGCTGATCGGCTTGGTGATGTAGTCGACCGCGCCGACCGCGAAACCGCCAGTTTCGTCCTGCTCTTCGGCCAGGGCGGTGACGAAGATCACCGGGATGTGCGCGGTGGCCGGCTCGGCCTTGAGGCGGGCGCAGACGGTGAGGCCGCTCAGACCCGGCATCATCACGTCGAGCAGGATCAGGTCGGGCTGCTCTTTGAGCGCCAGGTCGATCGCAGTGCCACCGTCGGTGGCGAACAGCAGCCGGTAGTCGGCGTTCAGCACCTGCCGGAGCACCTGCAGGTTGAGCGGCTCATCGTCGACCAGCAGCAGGCGAGGCAAAGTATCGCGCGCAGTGCTCATCGGTCCGTGTCCTCCAGGGCAGCCAGTTGACCATCGAGACGGTCGATCTCGAACGCGGCGCGGGCGAAGTCGAAGCCCTCCAGCGCGTCCAGCAGCGGGCGGCGCTGCGCGATCGGCAGGCTGTCCGCCAGCGCGGACAGCGCCGGCTCATCGAGCTCGCCGTGCACCAGCCCGCGCGCCAGCGCCTGCAGCGCCGCGCGGGCGCGCGGCACGTCCACGCCACGCCCGGCCTCCTCTTCGGGCGCGGCTTCGGCATCCAGTTCCGCGCGGACGCGGCCAAGGGCCGCCCGCAGGCCCTCGACATCGAGCGCGCTCACGCGCTCGGGCGCGTCGCGCAGGGCGGCCTCCAGCGCGCCGGCCAGCATCGCAAAATCGCTGAGGCCGAGGTTGGCCGCCGTACCGTGCAGCCGGTGGGCAAGCGCGAGGTCCGGGCTGGCAGTGAGCGCGAGCGCCGCCTCGGCCTCGTCGCAGAAGCGGCGGGCCGCCTGGATCAGGGCGGCCTCGCCGCCCCACAGGGCTACGCCGCGCACCCAGTCGACCACCTCGTGATGGCTGCCGGTCGAGCGCTCGACCGCGGTCTCGGGGCCGTGTACGCGCAGCCCCAGCACCCGCACCAGCTCGCGGACCAGGGCGTGCGGCTCCAGCGGCTTCACGCAGAAACCATCCATCCCGGCCGCGCGCGCGGCCCGGCGATCCTCCTCCAGCACGCTGGCGGTCAGCGCCAGCACCGGCGTCCGCGCGGCGCCTGCGGCGCGCTCGCGTTCGCGCAGGGCCGCCGTGGCTGCCAACCCGTCGAGCACCGGCATGTGCATGTCCATCAGCACCGCATCGAAGCGCGCGCCCGCCAGCACGGCCAGGGCTTCCTCGCCATTGCGGGCGGTGCGGATGCGATGCCCCATGCGGCCCAGCACGAGCTGCATGAGCTCGAGGTTCTGGGCGACGTCATCGACCACCAGCAGATCCAGCGGCGGCAGCGCCGGTAGCGCGTCCTGCTCGACGGCGGCGGGCGCCTCGCCCGCGCGCAGCGGCAGCAGCACGCGGAAACAGCTGCCGCGGCCGGGCGTGCTCTCGACTTCGATGCAGCCGCCCATCAGTTCGACCAGCTGGCGGGCGATGGTGGTGCCCAGCCCGGTACCGCCGAAGCGACGTGTCATCGAGGCGTCGGCCTGCGCGAAGGGCTCGAAGATGCGCTCCAGGCGCTGCGCTTCGATGCCGATGCCGGTGTCGAGGACCGCGAGGCACAGACGCTCGCCGCGCCGTCCGACCTGCAGCCGGACCTCGCCGGCTTCGGTGAACTTGACCGCATTGCCCAGCAGGTTGACCAGCACCTGCTGCAGCCGCGTCGGATCGCCACGGAAGAAGCGCGGCAGCCCGTCATCCCAATCGAGGTGCAGACCGAGCTGCTTGCGCTCGGCGTTGATCCGCAGCGAGGCGGCAACCTGCTCGCAGAGCTCGCGCAGGTCATAGTCGGTGTCCTCGATCTCGACGGCACCGCGCTCGAGCTTGGCGGTGTCCAGGATGTCGTTCAGCAAGCCCAGCAGCGAGCGCGCCGAATTGCGGACGGTGCCGAGGTGACGCCGTTGGTCTTCCTGCAGCGGGGTGTCGAGCAGCAGCTCGGCGAAGCCCAGGATCGCGTTCATCGGCGTGCGGATCTCATGGCTCATGTTGGCGAGGAAGGCGCTCTTGGCCGCGGCGCCCTGTTCGGCGCGCTCCTTAGCCTCGCGCAGGCTGGACTCGAGCTCGCGCAGCGAGGTCAGGTCGACGCAGAACAGGACCACATGCGAGGGCCGGCCATCGGCGTCGAAGATCGGGTTGAACGCAAGCCGCAGCCACAGCGTGCGACCGGCACGGGTGCGCAGGGCGAGATGGCTGCGCACCACCTCGCCCCGCGCCAGTGCCGCCCAGGGTTCGGGGTCGGTGGCCTCGCCGTCCTGCGCGCCGCGCAGGGACCGGTAGGTCTGGCCTTCCAGTTCCTCCAGCCGATAGCCGGTCAGGTTCAGGAAATTCTGGTTGGCGTGGCGGATCCGCCCCTGCAGGTCGAACTCAACGAGGGCAAGGGCGCGGTCGATGGCCGCGACCAGACTGGCCAGCTCGGCCTTGCGGCGCTTGTTCTCGGTGATGTCGAAGATGACCCCATCGATCCACTGCAGCTGGCCCTGCTCATCGAACACGCCGCGCGAAGTCTCGGAGACCCAGCGCTCGCTGCCGTCGGCGCGAAGAATTCGGTACTCGAGGCCCACCCAAGGGCGGTTCTCGGCCAATGCGGCCTCGACGCTGTCGCGGCAGCGCGGCGCATCGTCCGGATGGAGGATCCGACCAAAGCTGGTCTCGCCGCTCAAGAACGCCTCGGCGGGCCAGCCGGTCAGCGGCTCGACGCCATCGCTGACGAACAGCATCGACCACTGCGCGTCGTTGCGGCAGCGGAAGGCCACGCCCGGCAGGTTGGCAATCAGGGTGCGGGTCAGGCGCTCCTGCTCGCGCAGGCTGTCGGACAGGGCCTGCCGCTCGCTCATGTCCTTGACGAAGGCGACGAACAGCGGACGCCCAGGCGTATCGGCACGGCCCATCGAGACGCGCACCGGGCGCAGGCTGCCGTCACGGGTGAGGGCCTGCAGTTCGCCGCCTTCGCCGAGCACCTGCGGCTGCCCCGTCTGCAGCAAGCGCCGGAACTCGACCATCAGCGGATCGAACAGGGGCGGCGGAATCAACCGGCGCAGGTGCCGCCCGAGCACCTCCTTCTCCGACCAGCCGAACAGGCGCTCGGCGCCGCGGTTGAAGCTCTGGATACGGCCGTCGGCGTCGGCGGTCAGGATGGCGTCCACGGCGGTGTCGACGATGGCGCGCATCCGCGCCTCATCCTCGTTGGCGCGACGGGCGAGCGCGCGATAGCGGGTCAGCGAATGCACCCCCGCGACCACCAGCACCCCGCCGATCACCACCGCCGCCACCGCCATCGCCATGCCGAACTGTCCGCCCGAACCCGGCGTGTACGCGGGGTCCACCTCGCCGATGAAGCGCGCCGAGGCCATACCGACGAAGTGGGCGATGCAGATCGCGCCACCGATGACGCAGGCGCTGAGCAGCAGGGCCCACCGCGACGGCAAACGGGCGCCGTCGCGCAGCCGCACCTCCAGCCACAGGCCCAGGGTGCTGAACAGCACGGCCAGCACCAGGGTGGCGACAAACCAGGGCAGGTCGTAGCGCAGCAGCGGCGTCATCCGCATGGCGGCCATGCCGGTGAAATGCATGAGTCCGATTCCCACCGCCAGCAGGCTGCCGGCCAGGTGGATCTGGGCGGTGCTGACCTGCTCGCGACTGATCAGGCCGAACGCCGCCCGAGTGGCAAGCACGGCGGGCAGGATCGACAGCAGGGTGGGCAGCACGGCATAGCGCACCGGCGTGCACAGCTCGAAGGCCAGCATCGCGATGAAGTGCATGGCCCAGACACCGCCGCCGAACGCGACCGCGGCGGCGGCCAAGGGCAGTTCGCGCTGCGCCAGCCCCTGCGTACCGATCGCGCTGCGGGCCAGGGGCAGGGCCAGCACTGCCGACAGCAGAGCGACGAAAATCGCCAGGCCGACCAGGCCCGGGTCATGGGTGCCCACCAGCAGCGGCGTCGGCGCGCCGTCGCGGAAAAGAAAGAATGCGTGCATGCGGACAGGGCTTCACGAGGCCGCGGCTTGGGCGGACAGGCGCGCTGCAATCCGCATGCCCCCGAGCGCTGGCGTCCGGGCCCGCGCGAGGGCGTCGTGAAGGCATGAAGCCCGTGAAGACCGCTGCCGACATCGGCCCTGCCCCGCCGGCGCCGCCCTCCGACCCAGCGCTGGGAAGCACGCGCACGCGGCTGCAAGGGCTGACGCGCCGGAGCCCGCCGGCGACAATGCGCGACATGACTTCCCTGACGCGCGAAAGCCTCGCCACGCCGCTGGGCAAACTGCTGGTCTTCAGCACGCCTGATGGCCACCTCGCCGTGGTCGACTGGCTCGATACGCTCGATCGTCTCCCGGCGACACGGCGCGCGGCGCTGGCCGCGGCGCGCGCGGCGCCAGGGGAATCGCCTGCGGTGGCGGCACTGCGCCGCTACTTCGAGGGTGATTTCCAGGCGCTGGAAGCGCTGACGGTGGATACGCCAGGCAGCGCCCTGCAGCGGCTGGTGTGGAGCGCACTGCGCGCGATTCCGCCGGGCCAGACCTGCAGCTATGCCGAGCTCGCGGCGCGCATCGACCGCGCCGGCAGCGCGCGCGCAGTGGGCGCGGCGGTCGGCGCCAACCCGCTGCTGCTGGTCCTGCCCTGCCATCGCGTGGTCGGCGCGCGCGGCGCTCTCACCGGCTACGCCGCGGGGCTGGAGCGCAAGCGCTGGCTGCTGGAGCACGAGGGCCTGCTGCCGCGGCTGATGCACGGCGCGTCGGGGCGGGCGATGCGGGTGGTGAGGTAGGCCAAGGCTGAGAGCATGTGAAAAAACCATCCGCCTACTGCGGCCGCCTCTGGCCGTCCGTGGCGGCAGCGCGCTCCGCGAATTCCGCGGTCACTAGCTCGCCGAACTCCCTTGAATTCACGTCGCGCGCTTTGCCACGAACCCCCAGCGACGCCCTCGCTACGGCGTCTGGATTTTTTCACACGCTCTGAGGGCGCAGGGTTCACTGTCCGCTCGACGCTGCGGAACAACCTTGACGCTGCCGCGAGGGCATCCCCTAGCGGACCGAGGCGGTTGCGCGCTCTGCGCGCGCTCAGCGGCCCGCCCAGCGCTGCAGGCGCGGGCGCCAGCGCAGGAAGCGTGCGTAGGCGCGCTCCAGCAGGGCGAGCACGAAGGGCAGGCGCGCCAGCTGGCCCAGCGGCCACAGCAGGGGCAGCTGTCGCCACAGCGCAGCGAAGGCCGCGGCACCGTCATGCATGCGCTCACCTTCGGCCGCATGCAGGCGCGCCAGCAGTTCGGCCGGATCCAGCGGACACGCATCGCGCGGTGCGTCGCCCAGGTCGATAAAGGCCACGCGCCGCCGCCAGTCGAGTCGGCGCATCAGGGCGATTTCGCGACGACACAGCGGACAGGCGCCGTCGTACCAGACGGTGAGCGCGGGCATGCTCACAGGCCAGGCATCCCGAGCGCGCGCAGCTCGTCGGCGATGTGCTCGCGGAAAGCGAAGAAGCCGCGGCTGGCGCGCGGCCAGAAGCGGCTGTCCCAGTCGCGGCGCAGGCGCTGCAGACGCAGGCTGCGCGCGCCCAGCGAAGACGCGAGGGCATCCAGCGCATCGGCGACCGGTCCGACCGGGGCCTCCGCCGTCGCCACGCAGGCTGCGCCGACATCGGCGGCGATCGTCGCCAGCGTGTCTGGATCGAGGCCGGAGAGCCGCGTCACCGCCTGGCCTTCGGCCACCAGCCGCGCTTCCAGATCGATGCAGGCGCCACGCACGAAGGCCTGCGCCTTCTCGCCCCAGGGCCAGGCGCTGCCCGCACTGGAGGTATCGGACGCGGCCGAGCCAACCCGCTCCACGATCAGCACGTGGCGCGCCCGCGCCCCCCCTGTCAGCAGGCACTCGGGCAGCAGGCTGTGCGGGTCGAGATCCTCGCCGTGGATCAGCAGCAGGAAGGGCGTGGCCGAATCGAGCGCCGCGCGTTGTGGCAGCGCCTGCGCGCGCGGCAGCGCCGGCTCGGTCAGCGCCTCGCACACGCTCGCCAGCCCCTGCGGTCGGAAGCGCCCACCGCTGTAGCGGGCGATGTTGTCGGCGCTGGCCGCATAGGTCTTGCCGGGCGTCTGCAGGCCGGCCACCCAGCGCCAGCCCAGCGTGTTCGAGGCTGCATCCGCATCGAGCAGATGGCGCGCGAAAAAATCGGCGCCCAGCGTCCACGGCAGCCGCAGGGTGAAGATCCAGATCGAGGCGAACCACATGCGCGCATGGTTATGCAGGTAGCCGGTGTCGACGAGTTCGCGCGCCCAGTCGTCGAAGCCCTCGATGCCGGTGGCGCCACGCTCGGCCTGGGCCAGCGCATGCGCCCGGCCGGCGTTGGCGGCGGTCGCCGCGCGCTCACGCATGAGTTCAGCGCGATAGCGGCGCCAGGCCTCGGGGCGCAGCTCAAGCCAGCCTTTCCAGTAGGTGCGCCAGAGCACCTCCTGCACGAACTTCTCGGCTGCGGCATGGCCATGCCGCGCCAGCACCGCGCGCACCACCTCGGCCTCGGTGAGCAGGCGGTGGCGCAGATAGGGCGAGAGCATCGAGACATTGCCGCGCGCCTCCAGGCCCAGGTCATGGTTGCGCTCGGCGGCATAGCGCGCGCCGGCACGCGGCAGGAAGGCCTGCAGCCGACGCAGGCCTTCGGCGCGGGTGGGTGGGAACAGGTCGAGGGCGGACGGCGGGTCGATGGGCATGCGCGCATGACAACAGTGCGAGCGCGCAGATGGCGTGGATGGACGTCTGCAGGGCGATGGGAGCCGGCGGCCAGATCGCCAATCCGCGGCACGGCGTCTCTCGCAGAGCTCGCGGACTCTCAGCCCGGCTCCGCGCCCTCCGGCGCCGGGTCGGCCACCACCACCACGCGATTGCGGCCGGCAGTCTTGGCGGCATAGAGCGCGCCATCGGCCTCGTCGAACAGGCCCTCGGGACGCAGGCGCGTGCGGCCGGACAGCGAGGCGACGCCAACGCTGATGGTGATCGGCGGCAGATCCTCGCGGCGCAGGTTCTCGACCGCCGCGCGCAAGCGCTCGGCGAGCCCGGCGGCGGCCTGCGCGTTGGCGCCCGGGATCAGCACCACGAACTCCTCGCCGCCCCAGCGCGCCAGCAAGGTGCCGGCGCGCAGCAGGCCCTGCAGAGTATTGGCCAGCGCGCACAGCACGCTGTCGCCCACCGCGTGGCCCTGGGTGTCATTGATGCGCTTGAAGTGGTCGACATCAATGAGGGCGATCGACAGCGGCGTGTGCCGGCTCATCGCATCGGCCCAGTGCACCTCGAAGCGCTCGACAAAGGCGCGCCGATTGGCGATGCCGGTCAGCGGATCGATGCTGGCCGCATGCGCCAGCGCCTCGGCGCGCTTTTCCAGCTCGACATTGGCCAGAGCGAGCGCTTCGCGATTGCGCTCCAGCTCGGCGTTCGCCTCGAACAGCTGGCGGCCCAGACGCCGGCTTTCGCGATAGCGGAAACCCAGAAGACCCGCGATCACCAGCAGGCTGAGCACGCCGAAGGTGGCCAGCCAGCGGCCCAGCGACTCCTGCCGCAGCTTCAGCGCCTGGATCTCCAGATCGCGCTGCAGCAGCTCGATCTGACGTTCGGCCTCCTGCGCGCGGTAGGCGCTTTCCATCACCGCAACGCGGCGGTTCATGTCGAGGCCGGCCAATTGCTCCTGCAGGGCCAGGCTTTCCATCGCGATATCGAGGGCGCGGGTTTCCTCGCCCTGCGCGCGCAGCAGCGGCACCATCAGCTTGTAGCTGTCGAGCAGCTGCGGCTGGTCATCGCCGCTCTTGAACTCGGGCAGGGCCTGCTGCCACAGCGCCAGCGCTTCCTCGGGGCGGTCCTGGCGGGCCGCCACTTCGGCCAGCGTTGCCCGATAGCGGGCCAGCGTGCTGCGCTGGCCCAGGCGCTCGGCCACCGCCGCACCGCGCAGCAGGGCCTCGCGCGCTTCGTCCAGCTTGTTGAGGCCAAGCTTGGCGCGACCGTTCTCCAGCAGGGCGTAGGCCTGTCCCGGCGGGCTGCCCAGGCGCTCGGCCAGGCGCTCCGCCTCCAAGGCCAGGGTCAGCGCCTCGCTGTGGCTGCCCGCGAGGTTGGCGGTGCGCGCCATGCTGCCGAGCAGCGGCGCCTCGCGCGAGGGGTCGGCCAAGCGCCGCGCCTCGGCCAGGCCGCGGTCGAGAAAGGTGCGCGCGGTTTCGTACTCGCGCAGGCCGGCGTAGAGCAGGCCAAGGTAGTGGTAGGTGCGCTCGATCTCGGCCTTGGCGCCGGCCTGCTGCAATTTGAGACTCTCCCGCAGCGACTCCAGCGAGGTCGAGTACAGGCCCTGATTCAGCCGGATCAGGCCGATGTGGGTCAGCACATCGGCGATGCCGTCGTTGTCCTTGAGCTGGCGGTAGAGGTTCAAGGCACGCTCGAAGCCCGACAGCGCGGGCGACAGATCGCCCTGGCGGCGCAGCAGGATGGCGATGTCGGTCTCGGCGCGGGCCACGCTCGCGGTGTCTCCGCGGCGGCTGGCGCGCTCCAGGATGCCGCGCTGCAGCGCCAGCGCCTCGGGGTAGCGACCGCGACGGAACTCGATCTGCGCGGAGACGCGATCGACCGCGTCGATCTCGGCGGAGCCCGCGGCGGCAAGCCCGGAGGCTTCCTTCAGCACGGTGCCCGCCATGGCGAAATCGCCGCTGGCCGCCAGTCGTTCGGCTTCGACCAGACGCGCCTGCAGGGGCGCGGCGATCTCCACCGGCGCGGCCGGCGCCAGCGGATCGCCGGCCCAGCGTTCTTCGGTCGGCTGCGCCACCAAGGCAGCAGGAAGCAGCAGCACGCTCAGCAGTGGCAGCGTTCGCAACAACCGGATCCCCACGTTCGGAATGCGGCCCGCAGCTCGCGGGCGGAAGGGCGTCGGGTGTGGCCCCGATCTGGGGCGCAAGTGTATGCGCTGCGGCGCTTGGGCGCGCCCGCCGCGCCGTGCGCAAACGTGAAGGCCCGTCAGGTGCTGACAGGAATGCGCATGGCGTGAATGCGGCCCTTCGGTCTCCGCTTCGTGGCCAACCGGCAGAGCGTCTCGAAGCCCGGGCGTGAGGCACTCACGCGGATCCGATTCAGGCGCCGGCAGAGGCCGCCAGCGCCGCGACCAGAGCCTGCGGCTGCGGCCCGGCGGCCAGCACGCAGTCGGTGAAGCCGAGCGACTGTGCGTGCGCGAGCAGTCGCTCGCTGCTGGCGACGACCCGAGCGCGCCTGAGCGCCGCGAGCGCCCCGGCCGGCAGCTGCGCCAACACGTTGTCGAGCGCCTCCGCGCTCGACAGCAGCAGGCCCAGTGGCGCACGCGCCGCTGCCACCGCGCGCGAGTGCCGCGCATCAAGACGCGCCGGCCCGCGCCGATACACCTGCACTTCCGCGACCGCGAAGCCGCGTGCGCGCAGCTCGGGCGCCAGCACCCCGCGTCCGCCGGGCGCGCCCACCAGCAGCACACGCTCGCCCGCACCGCGCGCCAGCCGCGGGTGCGCCAGCAGACCTTCGCTGATCTGTGGCCCACCCTGCTGGGGTGCCAACACCTCGACAAAGCCCGCGCGCCGCAGCGCCGACGCTGTCCCCGCACCCACGCCGGCGCCGATGGGGACGCGCGCGGCGATCTGCGGGGCCAGCGCGCGCAGAAAGCGCACCGCCGCCGGGCTGATGCACAGCGCGATGCTGGGCCGCTCGGCCAGCGCGTGTTCGAGCGCCGCGCCCGCATCCAAGGCCTGCAGACGCAGACCTGGCAGCGCGAGCGCGCGCGCGCCCGCCGCTTCGATCGCGCGCTTCGCCGCAGCCTGCTGGCTGCGCTCGCGCAAGCTGATCAGGGTCCAGCCGGCCAAGGGCTGCGATGTGACCGAAACGTCCGTACTCGTGGGTATCCGCGTGCGCATGCTAGATAGTCTGCCCCGCCGCCCTGGCGCCTGTCCGATCGATGCTGTCCATGAGCCAAGCCGCACCGCTGATCGCCGAACCCGATCTCCAGCTGGGACAGGAGCTTGAACGCGTGCTGCTGTCGATGCCGCCTCTGCGCGCCATGGGCTGCCGCGTCGCCTGCGTCGAGCCGGAGCGCCTGGTGCTCGCCGCGCCACTGGACGCCAACGTCAACGACAAGGGCAGCGCTTTCGGCGGCAGCCTTGCCGGGCTGATGACCGTGGCCTGCTGGGGATTGTTCAGCGCGCGACTCAAGCAGGCCGGGCTGATCGCCGAGGTCTACGTGCAGGACAGCCAGCTGCAGTACTTCGTGCCGGTGCTTGAAGACATCGAAGCGGAAGCGCGCCTGGCCGATGGCGAGGATCTCGACGCCGCGCTGCGCGCCATGCGCAGCCGCCGCAAGGCGCGGCTCAAGCTGGTGGCCAGCGTGCGGCTGAAGGACGGCCGCGAGGCCGCACGTCTGGAGGGGCGGTTCGTGGCCCTGGCGGCGGTGGGTTAGGACAACGCTGAAGAATTCAGCGTTGTGGCGCGCCATGGAGGGCACGCCCGCGGATCGGGCACGTCAGCGCTTGATCCAGCGGCAGCGAGTACAGCCTCGCAGGCCAGGCGACCACGGAGAACGCTGAGGATGGCTTTGGTCCGTGTTGCCTTGGCGGTTAGCGCTGCACGCACGGACACGCGCGCGCTGCCGCGGCCAGCAGTGGACCCAAAGGCGTGAGGTCAGTCCACCGACGATGAGGCGGATGAGGCGGACGCGGCAGCCGCCATCGCTGCCGGCCGGGCGCAAGTCTCAATCCCGCATCGCCACCGCCGGCAGACGCTCTGGCAGGCGCTCCAGCACGGCATCGGCCACCTCCCGCGTCGAGTAGGCCCGCTCGCCACCAGCGATATCGGCGCTGAACACCTTGGCATCCAGCGATTCGCTGACCGCGCGCTCGATCTCGCGGGCCTCGTCTTCCAGGCCCAGTGAATGCCGCAGCAGCATCGCCGCGCTCAGAATCGTCGCGATCGGGTTGGCGATGCCGCGGCCGGCGATGTCGGGCGCGCTGCCGTGGATCGGCTCGTAGATGCCGCGCTTGCCTTCGCCCAGCGAAGCGCTCGGCAGGAGCCCCAGCGAGCCGGCCAGCATCGAGGCTTCGTCAGTGAGAATGTCACCGAACATGTTCTCGGTGACGATCACGTCGTACTCGCGCGGACGCGCGATCAGGTGCATGGCCATGGAGTCCACCAGCTGATGCTCCAGGCGCACGTCCGGATACTCCTCCGCGCCGATACGCGTGGCGATTTCGCGCCACAGCCGCGAGGTTTCCAGCACATTGGCCTTGTCGACGCTGACCAGGTAGCCGCGGCGCGCACGGGCGAAGCCGAAGGCGCGGCGGATCACCCGCTCGATCTCCGCCACCGAGTACACGCACAGATCCGAGGCGCCGTGCTCGCTGCGGGTGCGCTCGCCGAAGTAGATGCCGCCGGTCAGCTCGCGCACCACCAGCAGGTCGACGCCGTTCAGCAGATGCGCCTTGATCGGCGCCCGATCCAGCACCGCCGGGTGCGGCGTCACCGGCCGCAGGTTGGCGTACAGGCCCAGCGCCTGGCGAATCGCCAGCAGGCCCTGCTCGGGCCGCACCTTGGCTTTCGGGTCCGACCACTTGGGCCCGCCGACCGCGCCGAGCAGGATCGCATCGGCCTTGCGGCAGGCGGCGAGTGTGGCCGGGGGCAATGGCTCGCCGGTGGCATCGATGGCGGCGCCGCCGATCAGCTGCGTGCTGAAGTGGAAATCGTGGCCATGACGGGTAGCCACCCGCTTCAACACCTCGACGGCCGCGGCGGTGACTTCCGGGCCGATCCCATCGCCCGGCAACAGAACGATTTCAGCGCGCATGGGCAGGCTCCTCAACGGCAGGCGTGGGCAGGGAGAAATCGCGGGTACGCGCGGACTCGAAGGCGCTGATCGCGGCCTCGCGGGCGATCAGATAGCCCAGCTCATCGACACCTTCAAGCAGACAGGTGCGGGCGAAAGCATCCAGCGGGAAGCGGTGCACCTGGCCCTGCGGCGCGGTCAGCGTGCAGTCCGCGATGTCGATGACGAACTCGCCGTCAGCCTGCTGCATCAGCTGCTGCACAATCGCTTCGTCCAGCACGATCGGCACCAGCCCGTTCTTCAGCGCGTTGCTGCGGAAGATGTCGGCGATCTGACTGCTGACCACGGCCTTCAGGCCCAGATCGGTCAGCGCCCAGGGCGCGTGCTCGCGCGAGCTGCCACAGCCGAAGTTGCGGCCGGCGATCAGAATCTGCCGTCCCGCGTTCGCCGGCTGATTGAAGGCGAAGGCTGGCTCTTTGCGCCAGTCGCTGAAGGCGTGCTGGCCCAGGCCCGCGCGGGTGGTGGTGGAGAGAAACCGCGCCGGGATGATCTGGTCGGTGTCGATGTTCTCGCCGCGCAGTACGACGGCGCGGCTGCGGATGTGGGTGATGGCGCTCATCAGGCGACCTTGGCAGTAGCAGTGAGGAATTCGCGAGGATCGGCAATGCGGCCAGCCACCGCTGCCGCCGCTGCCGACAGCGGCGAGGCCAGCACGGTGCGCGCGCCCTGCCCTTGTCGGCCCTCGAAGTTGCGGTTGCTGGTGCTGACCGCGAGCTGGCCCGGGGCCACGATGTCGCCGTTCATGGCGATGCACATCGAGCAGCCGGGCTCGCGCCATTCAGCGCCCGCCGCGCGCACGATCGCGTCGATGCCCTCGGCCTCGGCCTCACGCTTGACCTTCTCCGAGCCGGCCACCACCAGCATGCGCACGCGCGGATGCACGCGGCGCCCGCTCAGGATTTTCGCGACATCGCGCAGGTCGGCCAGGCGGCCATTGGTGCAGCTGCCGACGAAGACCACGTCCACCGGCTGGCCGACCAGGCCGAATCCGGCCTCAAAGCCCATGTAGTCGAGCGCCTTGCGCGCGCTGGCGTCGGCCGGCTCCGGCACCACCGCATCGACCGCGATCGCGGTGCCCGGATGCGTGCCCCAGGTCAGCGTCGGGCGGATGTCGGCGGCGTCGATGCGGACCACGCGGTCGAACGCAGCGTCGGCATCGCTGACGAACTTCGACCACTCGATCATCGCCGCCTCGAAGGCCGCGCCCTTGGGCGCACGCGGCGCGCGGCGCAGCCACTCGAAGGTGGTGGCATCGGGCGCGACCATGCCGCAGCGCGCGCCCGCCTCGATCGACATGTTGCACAGGGTCATGCGCGCTTCCATGTCCATCGCGCGGATCGCCGAGCCGCGGTACTCCAGCGCGTAGCCGGTACCGCCGTTGACGCCGATCACGCCGATCACGTGCAGGATCACGTCCTTGGCGCCGACACCGGGCGCGAGCTCGCCTTCGACCTCGATCGCCATCGTCTTCGGCTTGCGCTGAAGCAGGCATTGCGTCGCCAGCACATGGCCGACCTCGCTGGTGCCGATGCCAAACGCCATCGCGCCAAACGCGCCGTGGGTGCTGGTGTGGCTGTCGCCGCAGACGATGGTCATGCCCGGCCGCGTGAGACCCAGCTCCGGCGCCACCACATGCACGATGCCGCGCCGCGCATCGCCCATGTCGAACAGCTCGATGCCGTGGCGCGCGCAGTTGGCGCGCAGCTGGTCGACCTGCTTCTCGGAGGCGGCCGTCGCATAGGGCAATCGACCGTTCGCATCGGCCGGCAGGGTCGGCGTGCTGTGATCCAGGGTCGCCATGCAGCGTTCGGGGCAGCGCGGCGACAGCCCGCGGGCTTCCAGCTCAGAGAAGGCCTGCGGCGTGGTGACCTCGTGCAGCAGATGCAGGTCGATGTAGAGCACCGCAGGCGCGGACTCGGTTTCAGGAACGACGACGTGGGCGTCCCAGAGTTTTTCGAAGAGGGTACGGGGCATTGGAGGGCCGGGATTGGGGATTCGGGATTGGGGATTCGTAAGAGCGCGCTTCGATCGTTCAATCGGAGCCGCTTTGCTCCCCTCTCCCCTTGAGGGAGAGGGGCGGGGGAGAGGGGTGGAAAGCTTGCGGCGTGTTTCGCCCCCCTCTCCCCAACCCCTCTCCCTCCAGGGGAGAGGGGCTTGCGGCAGGGCCTTCGGTCAAGCCGAGGCTGTCGCGGAGGTCGGCGCGATCTCGCGCTTGCGCAGCAGGCGGTTGGCGACATCGAGCCAGGCCAGCGCGCTGGCTTCGATGATGTCGCGGCTGACGCCAACGCCGGTGTACTCCTCGTCCTCGAAGCTGACCGACAGGCTGGCCTCGCCGCGGGCCTGGGCGCCCATGCCGATGCTGTGTACCTGGTAGCTTTCGAGCTTCAACTCGATGCCCGTGGCCGCCGCCATCGCCGCGAACAGGGCGGCGACCGGGCCGTCGCTGTCGGCGCTCTCGGCCACATGGTGGCCTTCCGGGTCGGAGAGCTCGACTTCGGCGCGGGCCTGGCCGCCGGCATCCGAGATGCGCATGGAGGCCAGTCGATAGCCCTGACCCGCACTGGCGGTGGCGCCCAGGATCAGCTGCTCCAGATCGCGGTCGCCGACCACGCGCTGGGTTTCGGTCAGCGCCTTGAAGTTGGCGAACACGTGTTCGAACTCGTCATCCTCGAACACGAAGCCAAGCGCACGCAGACGTTCGTTCAATGCGGCGCGGCCGCTGTGGCGGCCCAGGACCAGCTCGGACTTGGGCCAACCCACGTCCTCGGGGCGCATGATTTCGTAGGTCTCGCGGTTCTTCAGCATGCCGTGCTGGTGGATGCCGGCCTCGTGCGCGAACGCATTGACGCCGACGATCGCCTTGTTGCGCTGGACCATCATGCCGGTCAGGCGCTGCAGCAGGCGCGAGGTGGGTACCAGGCGCTCGCTGCGGATGCCGGTGTCGGCGCTATAGAAGCCGTGGCGCACGCGCAGCGCCATCACCAGTTCTTCCACCGCACAATTGCCGGCGCGTTCGCCGATGCCGTTGATCGTGCACTCGACCTGGCGTGCGCCACCCTCGATGGCTGCCAGCGAGTTGGCCACCGCCAGGCCAAGGTCGTTATGGCAATGCGCGCTCCAGATCAGGTGCTCACCCGGCACTGCCGTGCGCAGACGCTCGAACAGGCTGCGGATCTCCTCGGGCGTGGTGTAGCCCACCGTGTCGGGCACGTTGAGCGTGGTCGCACCGGCGCGTACCGCTGCGCTGAAGGCGTTCACCAGCACCTCGAACTCGGTGCGGATCGCGTCTTCGGCCGAGAACTCGACATCGTCGAAATAGCGCCGCGCGTAGGCCACCGCGCTTTCGGCGCGCTCGATGACCTGCTGTTCGCTCATGCCGAGCTTGAACTTGCGGTGCAAGGGGCTCGTCGAGATGAACACGTGGATGCGCGGCTTGTGCGCTTTCTCCATGGCGCGTGCGCAGGCTTCGATGTCGGCCTCGGCGCAGCGCGACAGCGTGGCTAGCGTGACCTGCTGGCCGATCTCGCGGGCAATGGCATCGGTCGCTTCTCGATCGGCCTGCGAGCTGGCGGGAAAGCCGGTCTCGATGACGTCGACACCAAGCTCGGCGAGCGCACGCGCCATCACCTTTTTCTGGGCGGGGCCCATGCTGGCGCCCGGCGACTGCTCGCCGTCGCGCAGGGTGGTATCGAAGATGCGGATGCGGTGGCTCATGGCGGCTCCAGCGGGTTTCAGAAGCGAAAGAGGTCGGTGGGTTCGAGGGTCTTGGCAAATCGCAGGCAAAGAAAAACCCCGCCTCGGTTGCCCGGTGCGGGGTTCTCGGAATCTCGGGTCAGTGTTCTACGCGCGCCCTAGAGTTCGAGTCCGCACCTGTGCGGTCGAAGAAGAAGGCCGATAAGAAGCAGCGACGCCGCGGCAAGGCGGTCGTGGTTCAAGCTGCTGAGGATCGGCATCGAGGGCATGGGGCGCAGTCTTGATGCGCTGCTACGGAATTGTCAAGCCTGACCGAGATGACATTCGGCGATGGGCTAAGCCAAGGTTGAGTGCCGCCTTACCTCAGTCGAACCCCTGAAAGCGGAAGTCATCACCACCCTCAGCCTTGGCTCGATACAGCAGACGATCCGCCTGGCTGTACCAGACCGACCAGCCGGTATCCGGATCACAGACCACCGCGCCCACGCTGATCGTCAGCGTGGTGGCGTGCAGGGGCTCAGGCAAAGCCAGCAGGCGGACGCTGTCGACCAGGCCGCGGGCGCGCAGCTCCACTTCCTCCGGGCGGTCGACACGCAGCAGCAGAGCGAACTCATCGCCGCCCAAGCGCGCAGGCACATCGAACTCGCCAGCGATGCGCCGCAGCTGGCCGGCGACCGCCTCAAGCACGCGGTCGCCGGTGATGTGGCCGAAGCTGTCGTTGATGGCTTTGAAGTCATCCAGGTCGACCAGCAGCAGTCCCAGTGCACCCGGCCGCGGCAGATGTTCGATGTCGTCGAGATGGGCGTACAGACCGCGCCGATTGCGCAGACCCGTGAGCTCATCGGTCTGCACCAGGGTCTCGGCGTTGTTGAGACGGGTACGGGTCTGCCTGAGCGAGTCGAGCGTCAGCAGCAGCTCTTCGTTGCGACGCTTCAGGTTGAGGATCAGCTGCTGCTCGCTGGACACGAGGTAGGCGAAGCTGCGGCGCATGAAGCGGGCAATGCTGGCGGGCTCGTGTTCGAGCAGCGCATCGAAGTCGCCGTTCGACACCGCAACGAGCAGACAGGGCCCAACCGCCACCGCGCTGGCGAGGCGCGCGTGATTGCCGATGAAGAAGGCCAGCTCACCGAAATACTCGCCGGCGCCGATGCGCTTGTCGCGCATCCCGTCACCGAACTCCAGCGCCACCTCGCCCTCGACCACCACGAACATCGTGCGACCCAGCTCGCCGCGGCGGAAGATCAACTCGCCGGCCGCCACCACGCGGCGCTCGCCAACCCGCTCGAACAGAGCGAGCTCCGAGTACGACAAACGGCGCGCATCGCGACCGGCTTCATCGTCAATGGCAGGCAGCTCGGTTTCGGCGGGTCGCGGATTCATCGGCGGGGCATCTCGCTCTCGAAGGCCCGTCGCGGGGCTCGCCGAGTGTAGCAGCCGGGCCGGAGCAGGCCCCTGCGCCGCTGGTCATGGGCTTGACGGAAGCGGGACGATCCGGGGACACCGGCCTCGGCAGCGCGAGCGCTCGCCGGTCTCGCCAAGACCCGCCGCCGCTTTCGACGCCGCGGTCGAAGCGCTGAGGGCAAGGCTGAGGAAGTCGGCGCTGCCGCGCGCCCCGGGCGGCGCGCTCGCGGATCAGGCACGCAAGTGTCCTAGCCGGCGTAAGCGAGTCCGGACCTGCGCTGGACCGCCGACTTGAAAAACTCCCCGGAAGGGAGATTTTCAACACGCTGTTAAAGAAAGCTGAATTCGAATGCGATGGCCTGGTTGCCCGGGTCGACCACCTCCAGTTCAACCAGCACCGATTCGCCGGGGGCGAGCACTGCGCGCTCCGGGGGTTGCCCCAGATAGTCCACAGCGCCGAAACGCCGCAGTGCGACCAGACGACCGTCAAGGTCGGACATGCTGATCTCGAGCACGGGCCAAGCCTGCGGCCACACCGCATCGTTGCGGAAGCTGGCGCTGATCAGGAGGGCGTCCGACACCGAAGGGTGGGGACTGACGTCGCGACTCAAGAGGCTGATGCGCGCAGGCTCCGCATACGCAGGAATGTCGCAGGCGAGCGCCGCACACAAGCGCTGCAACCACGGTCGCAGCGTTGGATCCTGCGCAAGCTCGGCGCGCTGGGCGAGCACGATCTGCCCGCTGAGCAGCACGCCCAGCAGGGCGGTCGCGGCCCACCAGCGGCCGCTCTTGGCCGCCGCGGCGCGACGCCGCCGCAGTGCGAACTGCGGCGCCGCCGAACTCGCCGGCACGCTGTCCGAGGCGCGCGCGCGGGGGTCGACCATGGCTTCGGGCAGCACGCGCGGCGCCTGCGCCAGGCTGCCGCGGCTGTAGCCGACGGCCGCTTGCGCCGGGCTATCCGCCAGACGTTCGAGCCCGTTGAACTGTTTCTCGCAGACGCCACAGACCAGCTCACCGCGCGCCAGGGCGATCTGGGCGGCGTTGAGCGCGTGTACCGTCAGGCAGTGCGGGCATTGGGTGTACATGCGGGGAATCGGGAATCGGGAATCGGGAATCGAGAATCGGACGCGAGGCTAGCGCAAACGGAGCTCGCCGGGGCTCAGCGTTCCGCCAGATCGCGCAGCGCGGCCGGGATGTCGACCGTGCGCTGCACGCAGCGCAGCCGCGGATGGGCAGGATCGACCGCGTGCTCGGCTTCCAGCGCCCAGGTCACCGCATAGGGCACATGCACGCCCGCGCCGCCGAGCGCGAGCACCGGCTCGATGTCCGAGCGCAGCGAGTTGCCGACCATCGCGAATCGCGCCGGCAGCACCTTGCACTCGGCGAGTACGCGGGCATAGGTCTGAGTGTCCTTTTCGGACACGATTTCGATGCGCGGGAACAGCTCGGCAAGACCGGACTGGCGGATCTTGGCCTCCTGGTGGAACAGGTCGCCCTTGGTGATCAGCACCAGCGGCGCGAGTCGGGCGGCCGCTTCTACGGCCGCGCGCACGTCAGGCAGGAGTTCAATCGGGTGGGTCAGGATGCCTTTGCCGAGGTCCACCAGCCGATGGACGTCAGCCGCGCTGATGCGCTCCTGGGTCAGGGCAATGGCGGTCTCGATCATCGACAGGCACATGCCCTTGGCGCCATAGCCGAACAGCTTGATGTTGCGGCGCTCGGTGTCGAGCATGCGCTGATGCAGGCCGGCATCGGCGAGATCCACGTACTGGCCGACGATACGCTCGAACTCGGCGTGGGCCTGCTGGAAGTGGATTTCGCTGTGCCACAGCGTGTCGTCGGCGTCGAACCCTACAAGTTCGAGGGATGTGGCAAGACTCAAGGGGGCCTCCGTGAATCAATAGGGTGCGCCTTGGCGCACCGTGTTGCGGCGGCGCTTGCCGCGTGTTGTTTGTCGGCTCTTGCGTCGAATGCCTGGAGCGAAGAGCAAGAGCTTTCGGTCCGTCCTGCGGCCGGCCCGAGTCACTTGCTCTTGCGTGCCCAAGAGAAAGTAACCAAAGAGAAGGGCACCCCTCGTCCGCGCCCTCTGCGCATCCTTGCGCAGAGGGTTCGCGTGAGTCGGTCGGGGTTTTCGTACAGGCCATCCCTGGCCTGTCGAAAACCTTGCCCGCATCCATGCGGGCAACCCTGCGGGCGATTCGACCGCCTCCCGCCGCTCCCCAGGGGCCCCAGGAAGAGCGCGGGCTCCTGCCCGCAAGAGCAGTAGCGAGAAGCCAGAGCCAGAGCCGAATCCTCTTCGCATGACTCCATGCGAAGCGCCCCCCGCTTCTAACGTTTCCCGATTCCCGATTCCCGGCCCTCAAAGCCCCTTCGCCGCCGCCACGATTTTCTCCACCGTGAACCCGAAGTGCTTGAACAGCTGATCCGCCGGTGCCGAGGCGCCAAAGCTGTCGATGCCGATGACCGCGCCGTCGAGGCCCACGTACTTGCGCCAGAAGTCGGACACGCCCGCCTCGATAGCGATGCGCTTACGGCACCACGAGGGCAGCACGCCTTCGCGCCACGCCGGCGGCTGGGCGTCGAACACATTGCTGCAGGGCATGCTGACCACGCGCACCCGGGTGCCTTCGGCTTCCAGCGCACGGGCGGCCTGCATGGCGAGTTCAACCTCGCTGCCGCTGGCGATCAGGATCAGGTCGAAGCGCGCTTCCGGCGGGTCGGTCAGCACGTAGCCGCCGCGGGCGATATCGGCGACCTGCCCGGCCGTGCGCTGCTGGTGCTGCAGGTTCTGGCGGCTGAAGATCAGGCAGCTCGGGCCATCGGCGCGGGTAATCGCGGCCTTCCAGCTGACCGCGCTCTCAACCGCATCGCAGGGCCGCCACACGTGGTTGTTGGGGATGTAGCGGAGGCTGGCCAAGTGCTCGACCGGCTGGTGCGTGGGGCCGTCCTCGCCCAGGCCAATTGAGTCGTGGGTGAACACGTGGAGGGTCCGCGTCGGGATCAGCGCCGACATGCGCAGGGCATTGCGCGCGTAGTCGCTGAACACCAGGAAGGTGGCGTCGTAGGGCAGGAAGCCGCCGTGCAGGGCGAGGCCATTGGCGATCGCGCTCATGCCGAACTCGCGCACGCCGTAGTACACGTAATTGGCGTTCGGATCTTCGGCGTTGACGTCCTTCGAACCCTTCCAGAGCGTCAGATTGGAGCCGGCGAGATCGGCTGAGCCGCCGATCAGCTCGGGCAGCAGCGGGCCGAAGGCTTCGAGCGCCATCTGCGAGGCCTTGCGTGAGGCCACGGTCGGGCCGTCGGCCTGGAGCTTGGCGATGTAGGCATCGGCCGCCGCCACGAAGTCGGCCGGCAGCTCGCCGCGCATGCGACGCTCGAACTCGGCCGCCAGCTCGGGATTCGCCTGCGCATAGGCCTGGAACATCGCGTTCCACTGTGCCTCCGCACCTGCGAGATCGCGCGCGCGCCAGCCGGCGTAGATCTCCTGCGGGATCTCGAAGGGCGCATACGGCCAGTTCAGCGCCGCGCGAGCGCCGGCGATTTCGTCCTTGCCCAGCGGCGCGCCGTGGCAGGCCTCCTTGCCGGCCTTGGTCGGTGCGCCGAAGCCGATGGTGGTGAGGCAGCAGATCAGGGTGGGCCGATCGGTCTCGGCCCGAGCGGTGCGGATGGCCTGGGCGATCTCTTCGGGGTCGTGGCCGTCGACGCGGCGGATCACCTGCCAGCCGTAGGCCTCGAAGCGCGCCGGCGTGTCGTCGGTGAACCAGCCGTGCACTTCGCCGTCGATCGAGATCCCGTTGTCGTCCCAGAAGGCGATCAGCTTGCCGAGCTTCATGGTGCCGGCCAGCGAGCACGCTTCGTGGCTGATGCCCTCCATCAGGCAGCCGTCACCGAGAAACACATACGTGTGATGGTCGACCAGGCCATAGCCGGGCCGATTGAAGCGCCGCGCCAGCACTTTCTCAGCCAGCGCCATACCGACCGCATTCGCCAGACCCTGGCCCAAGGGGCCGGTGGTGGTTTCCACGCCCGGGGTGTGGAAGGCCTCAGGGTGGCCCGGGGTCTTGGAGTGCAGCTGGCGGAAGCGCTTCAGCTCGTCGATCGGCAGGTCGTAGCCGGAGAGATGCAGCAGCGAGTACAGCAGCATCGAGCCGTGGCCGTTGGAGACCACGAAGCGGTCGCGGTTGGCCCAGCCCGGGTTGCCGGGGCTGTGCTTCAGGACATCGTTCCACAGCACTTCGGCGATGTCGGCCATGCCCATCGGCATGCCCGGGTGGCCGCTCTTGGCCGCCTCGACGGCGTCGGCGGAAAGGAAGCGGATAGCGTTGGCGAGTTCGCGACGGCTGGGCATCGGGCGGTCCAAGGGCGACAGGGCGGTAATCCGCGCATTGTCGCCGAGGGTCGGGAGGGGGGCAAACGCGAATCCGCGCGCGATGCGAACTCAGTGGCCCGCCAGCCAATGGGCGAGCGGGCCGGGGCGGCCGAAATGCCAGCCCTGCGCAAAGTCGCAGCCCAGCTGTGCCAGCGTCTCTGCGACCTGCGGGGTCTCAACGCCCTCCGCCACCACCTCCATCTGCAGGCGGTGCGCCAGCTGGATCATCGAGTGCACCAGTCCCTGCTCCCTGCCTCCGTCGAGCCGTTCAAGGAAGCGGCGGTCTACCTTGAGCAGGCTGAGTTCCAGATACTGCAGATAGCCAAACGAGGAATAGCCCTGGCCGAAGTCGTCCAGCGCCACGCCAACTCCGAGTGCGCGCAGACGCGAGAGCTGGCGCGCGTTGCGCTGGGGTTCCTCCAGCAGCGCAGTCTCGGTGATCTCGATCAGCAGGGCCGAGGGCGGGAGCCCCCAGATATCGAGCGCGGAGGCGATCTGTTCAACGAGTGCGCTGTCCTCGAAAGCCCGAGCCGACAGGTTCAGGGCACAGTGCAGCTGGCTGTCTGCGGCGTGCAAAGAGCGGAACTCGCGCAGCGCCGCCTGCAGGCTCCAGCGCGTCAATTCGTGCACAAGCCCAGCTTCCTCGGCCTGCACCACGAACAGGCCGGGCGAAACGGGCTCCGCAGTGACCGGATGACGCCAGCGCGCCAGCGCTTCATAGCCGACGCGACGACCGTCGCGGAGCCGGACGATCGGCTGGAACTCCATCTGCAGCGCGTTGATGCGCAGGTCCTGGGCGAGTTCGGTGTACAGCAGCGGCGCCGGCGCGGCGGCGGCTTCGGCAATGCCTCCCGCGGTCCCGCGCGCACTCTCCACGGCCGCGCTGGCCGCACGCTGCAGCCGTTCTGCGTCCGCTCCATGCTGCGGCGCCAAGGCCAGCCCGATCTCAGGCTGCAGACGCAAGCAGAGTTCGCCTGACTGCAGCGGCTCCGCCAGCGCGCGCTGCAGTGCCTGCGCGGCGAGTCGCGCGTGGCCGACACCCAGCAGGCCTGGCAGCACGATCAGCAGATCGGCCTCGCCCAGCCGCAGCACTCTGTCCTGCAGACGCAGGACTCGCCGCACGCGCTCGAGCGCGCGCTCGCCCATCTCCAGCAGCAGCGTTTCACCCAGGCGGGCGCGCAAGCTTCGATGCCGGCGCAGATGAAGATGCAGCAGTGCCAGGGGCTGGGCGTCGGGAGCACCCAGCGCGGCATCGATGAAGGCTCGAAGGGCAGGCCAGTCCGGGCTCAGTTCAGGCATGCAGGCTGTCCGCTCGTCACGGCCGAAGCTCGACGGCTTCATCGCCCAGGAACAGCTGGGCGAGATCGATGCCGTAGGCGCCCGGCCGCAGCCCCCTCAAGATGGTGCGTCGACCGCCGTCCGGCGATTCATCGAGCCACAGATCAATCTGTGGAAAGGCAGGGTCGAGCCGCTTGTCGGCAAAGGTCAGCACGGTCACTCGCGGGAACAGCCGCCGCGCCGCGTTCTGCTGGGTGACGACCGCGACCTCACCGCTGGACAGTTCGATCAGCGTACCGGTGGGATACACGCCCAGCGCCTGGCCGAACTGCTCGACCAGCTCGGCCTGGAACAGACGATCGCGCTCTCGATAGAGGAACTGCGTTGCGTCGTGGCGTGAGACCGCTTTCTGGTGCGGGCGGTCGGTGCACATGGCATCGAAGGTATCGACCAGGCCGAGCATGCGGGCGAACAGCGGAATCTCGACGCCGGAGAGCCCCAGCGGATACCCGCTGCCGTCGTGGCGCTCATGGTGGGCGGCGATCCACTGGCCTTGGGCCTCACTCACCCCCTCCCGCCCCTGCAGTGCCTGAAGCCCCAGCGCGACATGCGCCTGCACTCGACGGTGCTCGGCAGACGACAGCAGCAGGCCGTGGTTGCACAGGCCGTCCGGCAGCAGTGGCATGCCGATGTCCATCAGCAGCGCAGCACCTGCCAGCTCGATCAGGAGGTCCACCGGCAGCCCGATCTGTCTGCCCAGGGCGGTGACGTAGGCCGAGGTGTTCAGCGCATGCCCGTAGGCGTAGGGGTCGCGGTGGCGCAGGGCCACCAGCCAGAAGAATGCGTCCGGACTGCGCAGCACGCTCGCAACCACCGGCTGCACCGCCTCGCTGAGCTGCTCCAGCCCCAGCGGCCGGCCGGCGCGCAGATCCTCCTGCAGACCGCGCGCCAAGCCCAGCGCCAAGGCATGCGCGGCGCGGGCGCGCGGGAGCTCCTGCTCGACCTGGAGCGGTTCGGGGTAGTGGCGCAACTCGGGCATGCGCTCGCCCGGCGGCGCCCGAAAGCCAAGCGTCAGCAGGCGGTTGCGACCCTCGGGCAATACGCTGCGGCGGAAGTCGACCACCGCTTCTTCGGTGTAGGGCCGCAGCGAATCGACGTCCGCCTGCGAGGTGATCTGCAGGCCCTGCAGCGGAAACGGGGTTTCCGCCCAGGGGCGGTCGATGCGACAGACGAACATGCCGGGCTGGAGGGCGACCAGGGGCAGGCTGCGCTCTTCAAGCGCCATCGAAGGAAGCCATAGAACGAATCACGCGCCTCAACAGATCTTGCCGTCGTGGCCCGATCCTACGACGGAATCCTGAGGTCCTCGAAGTGTGGAAAGTGGGTGGGCCAAGTCACCGTCGATTACACAACGCTGGACGAGGCGTGAACAAAGCCTTAAAAAGTGCGGGGCGCCGCACGGATTGCTTGCCACAGCAGGCAGGAGTCAAGCGGTAGCCGCCTGCTGCACGATCCCACGCAACCGATTGATTACACGCAAGGATTTCCCTATGAAGCTCAAGAACGAGCTCTCGCTCAGAATCAGGCAGGCACTCGTGCTCGGCCTGGCGGGTTCCACCACGCTGGCGGCGCCGACCTTCGCACAGAACGCCGACGAGGAGCAGGCCAAGACCCTCGACTCCGTCGTCGTGACCGGTAGCCGCATCCGCCGGGTTGACGCCGAGACCGCGAGCCCGGTGTTCACCATCGATCGCCAGGCGATTGACCGCACGGGCTCAGCCACCATTGGCGATTTCCTGCAGGACATCCCGGCGATCTCCGGCGCCGCCACGAACCCGTCCGTGAACAACGGCGGTGGCGACGGTTCGGCCACGGTCTCGCTGCGCGGCCTGGGCGACTCGCGCACGCTGACCCTTCTGAACGGCCGCCGCATGGTCTATGCGGACATCAACTCGATTCCGATGGCGGCCATTGAGCGCGTCGAAATCCTGAAGGACGGCGCTTCGGCGGTGTACGGCACGGACGCGATCGGCGGCGTGGTCAACTTCATCCTCAAGCGCGATTTTGACGGCAGCGAGCTGTCGATCGGCTACGGCGAGTCCTCGCGGAGCGACGCCCAGCGCACCACCGCCAACTTCACCTATGGCTGGTCGGGTGAGCGCGGAAACATCCTGTTCAACCTCAACTACAACGACCAGCAGGAAGTGCTCGCGGCCGACCGCGACTACTCCCGCGACGCCCTGACCCTGTACTCCGGCACCGTCACCGTGGGCGGCTCCAGCCGCACCACCACCGGTCGCTACAGCGTGCCGCGCACGTCCGCAGCAGCCAACGGCATCAACTGCCCGGGCACTGGCGCCAACGTCGCGCTGACCCGCCGCTCCGACCGCCCGGGTTCCGCCTGGTCCGACTTCCGCTGCTTCGACAACGCGACGGACCTGTTCAACTACCAGGCCGTGGGCAATCTGCAGCTGACTCCGCAGGAGCGCGCCGGCGTGTTCATCGCCAGCCGTTTCAACCTGACCGAAAGCGCCACTCTCTACTCCGACATCTACACCCAGAACACGCGCGCTTACGGCCAGATCGCGCCGCTGCCGTTCGACGCGCGCCCGGGTCAGGACGAAGTGACGATTTCCCCGCAGAGCGTGTTCTGGCCCTTCACTGGCCTGACCACGGGCCTGTCCGGCAATGACCTCCGCCTGCGCCTGTCGGCGATCGGCAACCGCCGCTTCTCGTTCCAGACCGATGTCAAACAGATCACCACCGGCGTGGAAGGCCTGATCGGCGACGGCCGCTGGGGTTACGACGTCGGCTTCACCTACGGCAAGCTTGAACAGGAAGGCCTGTCCACCGGCTATCTGTTCACGCCCGCCCTCGCCTCCGCGCTGGGACCGTCCTTCCGCGATTCCTCGGGGACGCTGCGCTGCGGCACGCCGGACAACATCGTTCCGAACTGCACGCCAGTCAACTTCTTCGGCCCGCTGACCAGCGCCTCCGACCAGGCCGCACTGGCGCGGATTTCCTCGCCCGCGCGCAACACCACCGACGCCGATCTGAAGAACTTCTACGGCACTGTCAGCGGCGATCTGTTCGAGCTGCCGGCGGGCCCGGTATCGACCGCCTTTGGTGTTGAGTACAGAGAAGAAGCCTTTGCCTTCGTGCCTGACTTCCTGGCCGTTGTCGACACCACCAACTACACCTGCCTGATCTCGTCAGAGGCCTGCACGACCTCCGCCATCGGCAGCTTCGACGTCAGCGAGCTGTACGGCGAAGCCCTGGTGCCACTGCTGTCCGACGCTCCGTTTGCTGAATCGCTGAGCGCCACCTTCGGCTTCCGCTGGTCCGACTACTCCACCTTCGGCAGCACCAGCAACTGGAAGCTTGGCCTTGAGTGGCGTCCGATGGGCGACGTTCTGGTACGCGGCACGGTGGCGGAGGTGTTCCGTGCGCCAACCATCGGCGATCTGTTCCAGGGTGACTCTGCGTCCTCTGACAGCTTCTCCGACCCCTGCAACGGCTGGCGCGGTGCGCCTGCGGGCAGCCCGCAGCGACTGGCGTGTCAGAACGTCGCGACCGACGGCAGCTTCAATCAGACCGACACCCAGCTCTCTGCCATCAAGGGTGGCAATGCAGCTCTGCAGCCTGAGCAGGGCAAGGTGTTTACCTACGGTGTTGTGTACGACCCCAGCTGGCTGAGCGGCGCTTCGCTGTCGGTCGACCTCTGGCGCGTGTATCTGAACGACACCATTGGCACCGTCGGCACCCAGACCATCCTGAACAACTGCTTCAACAATGGTTCGTTCTGCGACCTGTTCTCGCGCAACTCCCAGGGCGAGATCCTGCGTCTGTTCGATCGCAACGCCAATGTGGGTCGTACGGACACCAAGGGCGTCGACGTGGGCCTGAAGTACCGCCTCGACGACACCGGCATCGGCGACTTCCGCTTCTCGCTGGACACGACCTACACCTCGCAGTTCGACGTGCAGACGATCGTGCTGGGTCAAGTGGTGGCGCGCTCCTTTCTGGCGGGCACGTTCCTGTCCTCGGCCAACGGCGGCCTCGGCAACTACAGCCGCGTACGCTCGCTGGGCAGCATCGCTTGGAGCCTTGGCAACTTCGATGCGCAGTGGACGGGCCGTTACGTCAGCGGCTTCTCGGTCGGATCCATCTTCCCGAACACCCGTACCAATACGTGCGCGGATCTCGGCTTGGCGCTGGCACCGGGCGGCACTCCGGGATGCTTCTTCGAGCGCGGCAGCCAGACCTACCACAACTTCGTGTTCGGCTACAACATGGAGCCTTGGGGTACGAAGTTCCAGCTGGGCGTCGACAATGCTTTCGACAAGCAGCCGCCGATCATCTTCCAGAACAACTCGCTTAACGGCAACACGGATGAGCGCACGTTCGACACGATCGGCCGCTACTACTGGATGACGGCGACCGTGAGCTTCTGATCTACCAACTCGGCTGCGTACCAGCCAGGCCGCGCGGGCAACCGCGCGGCCTTTTCTTTGGCCTGGTCAGCAACAGCAGCGGCAACGGCCGCAGAACGCGATGTCCTGCACGCACTCAGTCGAGCCGATAGCCGAAGCGCTCGACCCACGGCCCCAGCACGTCCAGGACCTCACCCTCGAACCACGGGCGCCACTGCTGCCAGCGGCCGACCGCTCGACGGTTCACCGGCTGCACGACCTGCGTGTAGCTGGGCGTGCTGATCACGCCGCGCTGCTTGGCGCGCTCGGTGAACGCGAGCAGCTCGTCTGTCCAGGGGAGCCCGAGGAATGCGAACAAGCGCTTGGACTCGGCCTCGACATCCGCCACCAGGGATTCGTAGCGCAGCACGTGCGTCGGCAGCGCAAGCTGGTCGCGGAACCCGTAGTAGGTGCGAAACACGCGGTCGTACATGCGGGCCGTGCTTGCGAGCGTCGCGAACGTCACGGCGAAAGCGGGCGCTCGAAAGTTCTGCATGAAGCAGGACAAGACCACGTCGCAGGGATGGCGCAGGGCGAGCACGACCTGGAGATCCGGGAACAAGGCTGCAGCGAGCGGTAAGCGGATGAGGTACAGCGGGTTCTTGTCGACCGGTCGGCGCGCGCCGAGGTCGGGGCGCTGCCTATCGACATCAGCGAAGTAGCTGCGCCGGAATTCGGCGCGCTCTGGCGCCCCGAGTCTCGCAAGCGCTTGCGGATAGCCTCCCTGCTCGCGATTGAGCCGGGTCACCAGACGCTGCAGAAAGGGCTGCTCGTCGAAGGAGGCGAGATCGGAGTGCGCATCCAGCAGCTGTTCAAGAAGCGTGGTGCCCGAACGCGGAAAGCCAACAACGAACAGCGGATCACGGCGACCGTCTTCTGCGCCCTCGCGCGCGCCAACCGCGAAATCCGGCACCGGCTTGTCGAGAGCGGCGAGCAAGCCGTCTTCGCGTGAGAGATTCGGATGCGCTGCAGTGACGGCCGCCTCGCGCTCGGCGTGGCCGCGTTCGAAGGTCTGCATCGCGGCCTCGGTGTCACCGAGGCTGGCGCAGACCTTGCCAAGCTCGAATCGCAGATGCGTGCGCAGGGCCGGATCACGCGGCGGGTCGGCAAGCACTGACTCGAACAGCGCGCGCGCTTGCGCGAGGTCTCCGCGCCGGGTCGCGAGGCGCGCATCCAGCTGCTGAAGCGCGCTCGCAACCTCAGGCCGAGCGCAGGCACGGTTCGCATCCACCCGGCTGCGGGTCTCAGCCGCCTGATCGAGGCGATTGGCGCGCTCATGGCAGGTGGCGAGTCCAATAAGCGCACTGGGCTCGCCGGGATCTTCTTTCAGAACCGCCGAAAACGCGCGTTCGGCATCCGCGTAGTGCGCGAGGTTCAGTTGGATCTCTGCGGCCTCCACCCTGAGCCCCAAGGGCAGACGCGAATCTCTGAGCTGGGCCAGGACGTCGGCAGCCGCCTCGGTCTCATCCAAGGCGTACAGGACGCGCGCGCGCAGCAGCAGAAATTCGGGGTCCAGAGGGGTTTGCTGCAGCGCGCGTTCGATGCAGACGCGCGCCTGCAGCGGCCGACCGTACGCGAGTTCGGCGCGGGCCAGCGCGAAGAACAGCGCGGCGCTGCGATCTCCGCGCTGAAACGCCTGCTGCAATGGCACGAGAGCCTCCTGTTCGCGCTCGAGCTCACACAGACAGTTGCCGAGGTTCGACCAGTGCTCCGGGACCTCAGGCTGTACCCGCACGAGCTGCTCGAACACGGGCAGGGCTTCGCTGGCGCGTCGTTGCGCACTCAAGGCAAGCGCCAGAACCAGGGTCCAGCCAGGGTCCGGGACAGGCACGAGCGCGCGTCGCGCGACCGCTTCCGCTTGTTCCGGAAGCCCGCTGGCGATGAGTTCAAGCGCCGCATCGGCCGCGGGGGAAAGCGCTAGGGTCAAGGTTCTTCCTTTGCTAAATTGCCCGGAGCGGCAACACGCCGAATCGTACTGGAAGCCTTCGCCGATGGCCGCCGACTCCGCCCCCCGCATCCTGCCGACGTCGACGTCCTCGCGGGACGCACTCTCCCGCTGCGTCCAGGTCTTCGATGACGCACTGCCGGCCGCGTTCTGCTCACAGATGGTCGAGTCGTTCGCGATGCTCTCGCGCTTTCAGGTCGAGAACGGGCGCAATCGGCAGAGTTGGCTGGGCGAGAGTGCCTGGACCGAGCTCGATGTGGGGCCGCTCTCGGACGCCGCCTTCCGGTCGCTGCTGCTCGACAACATCGCCCGCCACCTGCAGCGCTACAACGCGATGCTTGGCTTCACCTTGCCGGTGCCCTTCACCACGCGCACCAGCGAGCTGATCATCAAGCGCTATCGCCCCGGTGGCGAGGAGCGCTTCCAGCCGCATTTCGACTCGCTTGGTGCAGTGAGCAACCGCTATCTCGTCTGCCTGTGGTATCTCAACGATGTCGCTGAGGGCGGCGAGACTGCGTTCGTCGATCTCGACCTTGAGGTCAAGCCGCGCGCGGGACGCCTGCTGATGTTCCCGCCCTATTGGATGTACCAGCACGAAGGTCGCCCGCCGCTGTCGGGTGACAAGTACATCCTGTCCACCTACCTGCTTTTCTAGATCGAGACAAGATGCCCCCTGCGCCTTTCTCCGCAGGCAGCGACCCTTCCGCTGCACTGAACGCACGTCTGCTCGCCGAACTGGCGCGCGAGATTTACGCCCTGTCTGGCGATCTTCGGGCCTTTGGGCCGGACGCGCAGGGCGCAGTGGAAACCCCGGAAGCGAGACTCGCGGCCTTGCTGGCTGAAGTGCGCAGCATGCGCAGCGCACTGGCGGCGGCGCGTCCGGCATGGCTGAGCCGGCAGCGCGACGCCGTGGGCGTGTCGGCAGAGACCCGCGAATTGAAGCTGCACATCGGCTGCGGCGGTCATGCGCTGCCAGGATGGATCAATCTGGATGTCCATCCCGCGCCGTTCTGCTGGAACGTGCTGTGGGGCTTGCCCTTCGCCGACGGCGCAGCAAGCCATGTCTTCGTTTCGCACTTGCTTGAGCATCTGTTCTTCCCGGGCGAGGCGCTCGCCTTTCTTCGCGAACTGAAACGCACGCTGGGCCCCGGTGGACGGCTGCGCTTGATCGTGCCCGATGTCGCCGCGCTCATCGATGCCTACGTGCGCGAAGACCGCGCTTTCTTTGCCGCACGCGGCGCGCACTGGCCGGGCGCGCGCGGCGACGGCCCCTTGCTCGCGCAGTTTCTGAACTACGCGGGCGCCGGTCCCGAGCCGGGCTATTTCTTCGAGGCGCACAAGTTCGGCTACGACTTTGAAACCCTTCGCGACCTGCTTGAGCGCGCCGGATTCAGCTCGGTCACCCGCAGCGCCTATATGCAAAGCGAGGATCCCGACCTGCGCGTGGATGAGGCCAGCGCAGTCGCCGGGGCCGGACATGCCGGTGCCAAGTACTCACTGTTCGTGGAGGCGCGCGTGGCGGGTTCGAGCGCCCAGGCCACGCGCGGAACGACCGACTCCGAACACGGCGATCTGGTGCAGGCCGCGCGCGCCGAAATGCAGGCGAAACGCCCGCGGGAGGCCGCTGCACTCCTGCAGGAGGCCCGCAGGCTGGCACCCGGCAACGCCCACCTTGCGCGCAGTCACGGCGTCGCACTGCTGGCGGCAGGCGATGAGGACGCAGCCGAACAGGCGCTGCGTGAGGCCCTGCGCCTCGATCCCGACCTGCCCGCAACGCACCTGCACTTGGGACGGCTGCTGGAGCGACGAGGACGCGCCTGGGACGCGGTGAGCGCTTACTTCCGCGCGATCACGAAAGCGCAGTCGCGCGAGCTGTGGTTGAACGAGGCCACGACTCCGACCTGGCTGCAGGCGGATGTGCTGCACGCCATGCAGCAGGTCCGCGAGCAGCGCGTTCCCCTGCTGATGGCGCTTCTGGAACCGCTCGAAGCCGAGCACGGAACAAAGGCGATGCTGCGCGTGCGTGCAGCGCTGTCCAACTACCTCGGCGTCGAACCACACCCGCCTGCGGATCCACGCCAAGCCCCACGCTTCCTGCATGTCCCAGGGCTGCAAGCGCGGCCTTGGCTCGACAACACGCACGGCGAGCTGAGCAGCCGTCTGCAAGCGCACTTTCCATGCGCCCGCGAAGAGGCGCTTGACCTGCTTGAATCCCGCCTGGGACTGCAGCCCTTTCTGGAGGGGGCGGAGACGGTCGACCTCAGCCCCTATCTGGGAGGTGCCCAAGCCCGCTGGGACGCCCTGTTCTTCTATCGTCACGGTCTGGCGGTGCCAGCGGGCGCAGCCGCAGCACCCGGGACGTCCGCGTTCCTGAAAGATCTGCCCCTGGTCCGAATCCCCGGCCATGCCCCCGAGATTTGCTTTTCCGTGCTCGCGCCTGGCACGCACATCAAGCCGCATCACGGCGTGACCAATGCGCGGGTCGTGGTTCATCTGGGCCTGGTGATTCCCGACGGATGCCGCTTGACCGTAGGCGGCGAAACGAGGCCATGGCGAGAAGGCGAGACCTGGGTCTTTGACGACACTTTCCTGCACGAGGCCATCAACGAAAGCGACGCGCCGCGAGTCATCCTGCTCATGGACGCATGGCACCCGGAGCTCGATGCCGCCGAACGCCAGGCGCTTACGTCGATCATTGAAGGCATCGGCGAGTTCCACCGGGGGCCCGGCGCCTGATGAGGCTCCTGCGGCGCTCGATGAATTCGCGCAGCCGCCGCGGGAACCCAGCACCGAGAGCCTTGCATTACGCGGATATCTGCGGGAATGCTGCAGTGGCCGGGGCAACACGGATGACGTTCATCCTGTCCCTGACAAGCGGTCGCAGGTTCCGCGCAGGTCCCGACACGGTATCGCCTGGCCAAGCGCAGGGCTTGCCCATGCGACGAGAGTCGTTCCAAAACCGGCTGCGAACGCGGGGCGCCTGATCCGACGCGTGGCGGACTTGTTCAGTCCGTCGTGGTGGCCCGGCGCTTCATCGCGAATGCCACAAGCCCGTATCCATCGAGCGCGCGCCGCAGGGTCAATTCCCGCGCTGCGATGCGCGACTTGAGCGCGTTCAGGAAAATTCACAAAAAGTCATCTGTCCTAACGGAAGCCCGAACAGCCCCTCGCGACTGCGGAAAGCCCCCCTGAGTCGCCGCCAACTGGTCGCCGGGCATACGATGTTGCAGTGCAGCTTGCGCTTGCGAGGCCGCAGCGGCGCGCATTGGTTCGCTCGCTTAGCGTGCAGTTTTGCACAGGCGATTAACGCTTTTATTAGATTCCAGCTGCGGCTAGTATGCGGCGGTCCGAGGATTGCCGATGGATTCGGTCCCACCTCGTGGACGCCCGCATGTAACCAGCAAGATGCAGGAGATAGGAAATGCAAATGAAACAGGACACCCTGGGCGCTGCCGTGCGTCTGGCCTTGTGCGTAGGTGTAGTAGGCCTTACCGCTTCTGGGTTCGTTGTCGCCCAGGATGAAGCCGCCGAGCTGGATCAGATCACCGTTACCGGTACCCGCCTGAGCTCGCCGGGCGTTGTCGCGAACAGCCCGATCAGCTCCTTCACCGCTGAAGAGCTGGCCGTCAAGCAGATCGTCACGGTCGAAGATTTCCTGCGTGAGCTGCCGACCCTGGTGCCCGCTATCGGCCCCGGCACCAATAACGGCAGCGGCGGTGGTGCCACCATCGACCTGCGCGGCCTCGGCGCGAACCGCACCCTGGTCCTGATCAACGGTCGCCGCGTCGTTCCCTTCAACCTGGCTGGCGTGGTCGACACCAACAACATCCCGGTCGCCCTGATCGAGCGTGTTGATATCGTCACCGGCGGCGCGTCCGCGGTGTACGGCGCTGACGCCGTCTCCGGCGTCGTCAACTTCATCCTCAAGACCAATTTCGAAGGCGCCGAGTTTGCCGCGCAGTGGGGCCAGTCCTCTGACAGCGACGGCGATCGCCAGCGCGTGGACGTCACCATCGGCGGCAACTTCGCTGAAGGCCGCGGCAACGCCGTGGTCAGCGTCGGCCACACCCAGACCGATCCGGTGCTGCAGGGTTCGCGCGCCATCGGCCAGGTGTCGCGCGGCTCGAACAACGGCGCCCCGGCAGGTTCGCCGACCGGCCTGCCGACCACCATCAACATCACCGGCATCGGCAACCGCGGCCTGTGCCCCGACGGTTCGCTCTCGGCGAGCTGCGTGGGTTCGTTCAACTTCAACCCGCTCAACCTGTTCCAGACTCCGCTGGACCGCCTCCAGGCCAACGCCCTCAGCTCGTTCGCGATCACTGAGGATCACGAAGCCTATTCGGAGCTGATGTTCACCCGCAGCGACGTCCAGACCCAGCTGGCCGAGTCGCCCGCCGGCGGCGTGCCGGTGAGCCTGCCGATCGGCAACCCCTTCCTGCCCGCAGCCGCTCGCCAGCAGATCTGCGCAGAGCGCAACATTCCGGCGGCGCAGTGCGTGGTCGGCAGTACCACGGTCGTTCCGATGACGGTCAGCCGTCGTCTGGTGGAACTCGGGCCGCGTCTGAACGCATTCGAGAACCGGACCTTCCAGGGCACCGTGGGTTTCCGCGGCTACCTGACCGATGCATGGAAGTACGACGCGTACTACAGCTTTGGCGAAGCCGACCAGACCACGACCCGCGGCAACTGGGGTTCGCGTTCGCGCTTCATCCAGGCCCTGGGCGCCACCAGCACCACCGCCTGCATCAACCCGGCCAACGGCTGCGTGCCGCTCGACATCTTCTCGGGCGCGCCGATCACCCCGGCAATGCTGCGCTTCATCAACCTCGACACACTGTCGACCCAGTTCGTCACCCAGGACGTGCTGGCCGGCAACGTGAGCGGCGACTTGGGTGAAGCCCTGCAGAGCCCCTGGGCGGCCTACCCGATCGCCGTTTCGGCGGGTATCGAGCAGCGCGAAGTCGCCGCCGGCACCAAGTCGGACCAGGCCTCGCAGATCCAGAGCGAAGTCATCGGTACCGGTGCGCCGACTCCGGACCGCCGCGGCGACTTCGAGCTCATCGAAGGCTATGCCGAAATCATCGCGCCGATCATCAACGACGCGACGGCGGCCTACTCGCTGTCGTTCGAGGGCGGCTTCCGTCGCAGCCGTTTCGAGACCGCCGGCAACTCGACCACCTACAACACCTACAAGTACGGCGGTGAGTGGGCTCCCATCGAAAGCCTGCGTTTCCGTGCCCTGCAGCAGCGTGCAACCCGCGCCCCGAACGTGAACGAGCTGTTCGCCCCGCAGGTGACCGGCCTCAGCAATCTTGCGGTCGACCCCTGCGCCGGCCGTACCCCGCTTGCCTCCCAGGCACTGTGCTCGCTGTCCGGCGTTCCCGCCGCAGCCTTTGGCACCGTCGACCAGCCGGCGGCCGGCCAGGTCAACGTGCTGACCGGCGGCAACCCGCTGCTCGAGCCTGAAGTGGCGGATACCCGCACCCTCGGTCTGGTGTGGACGCCGGGCTTCGTCGAGAACCTCAGCGTGACGCTCGACTACTACAAGGTCGACATCGAGGACCTGGTGTCCTCGGCCACCGTGGCCGACATCGTCAACGCCTGTTACGGCCTTTCGGGCGTCGCCCAGAGCAACACCGCGTGCGGCCTCGTCCAGCGCGATCCGCGCACGGGCAACCTCAACGGCGAAGCGCGCGGTATCGTTCTGGCCTCGTCGAACCTGGGTCGCCTTGAGACCGACGGCTTCGACCTCGGCGTCACCTACCTGCACGATCTGGGCGACATCGGCGCCCTGGATTTCGGCCTGAACGTGACCAAGGTGCAGGGCTGGAACTTCCAGGCCAACCCGGCCTCGGTGAATCGTGACTGCAACGGCTACTACAGCACCAGCTGCACGCCGATTCACGACCTGAAGTCCGTCTTCCGTGCGGGCTGGAGCAAGGGCGATCTGGGCGTGAACCTGGTCTGGCGTCACCTCGGCGGTCTTGAGGTCGAGCCGAACACCGGCACGTGGTTCGCCCCGTACGCCAGCATCCCGTCGTACAACTACTTCGATCTGGGTGCTCGCTACAAGGTGACCGACAACATCCGCCTGAACCTGTCGATCAGCAACCTGACCGACAAGGATCCGCCGGAAGTGGGCAACACCATCGGCACCACCACGGAGAACAGCGGCAACACCTTCCCGCAGTTCTACGATGCCATCGGTCGCTTCTACACCGTCGGCGTGAACGTCTCCTTCTGATCCCTGCGGGTCAATGTGGACGGCGAAGGGGGAGCTCCGGCTCCCCCTTCGCATGTCTGCGATCCTGATTTCCACATCGCGCGTGCGGCTCAGTCGCAAGCGGCGCGAGACGCGTCAACCCACCCGCCCTCGGCGCGCCGAACTCAAGCAGGCACTTGCACGCTCCGCCCGTGATCAGCGCGCGGCGGGCCGTACAGCGACATCCGGGTTCTCCCACGCGTTCTGAACCCGGCGGGCACGGACAAAAGAAAACCCGCCGGTGCAGGGGGAACTGCGCACGGCGGGTTGAAGAGGTACTGCCCCGATACCGATGGATCTGCCAGTCACGAAGACTTAGGAGTGCCGAGCAGAGGACACGGTGGGCCTAGGGTGCGCCGGCGCCAATTAAATCGGGGTTAAGCGGGGCTTGCGGGTGCGTTAAGCGGGATGTGCAGGAAAGCACGGTCCTTCACCTTGACAGCCGCTGCACCGAAGCGCCGAGCGGTGGGGCTGTCGGCCCCTTGCTTCGAGTGTGGCCGCCGCTGCGGACTCGTGGCGTCCGCGCACAGTGCGCACCGCGCGGCGACCTGCCTGCTAAAGGGCCCAGGGTAAGCCGATCTCGCCAAGGAAGCCCAGCGAAGTTCTTGCGCCCGCACCTCGGCATTCTTGAGCGCGCTGCCATCAGTCCTTGTGCTTGCGCGCGCGCAGGCGCCGGTCGATGTAGTCGATGATCTCGCCGGCCACATCCACGCTGGTCGCGCCTTCGATGCCTTCGAGGCCCGGGGAGGAATTCACCTCCAGCACCAGCGGGCCGCGCTTTGAGCGCAAGAGGTCAACGCCAGCGACGCCCAGACCCATCACGCGCGCTGCGCGGATCGCGATGTCGCGCTCCTCGTCGCTCAGTTCGACCGCCTTGGCCGTGCCGCCGCGGTGCAGGTTGGAGCGGAACTCGCCCTCCTTGGCCTGGCGACGCATCGATGCGACGACGCGACTGCCGACAACGAAACAGCGCAGGTCCGCGCCTTTGGCCTCGCCGATGAACTCCTGCACGATGAAGTTGGCGTACAGGCCGCGAAAGGCTTCGATGACGCTGCGCGAGGAGGACGCGCGTTCGGCCAGGATCACGCCCGTGCCCTGCGTTCCTTCCGTGAGCTTGATGACATGCGGCGGCTTGCCAAGCATGGCCAGCAGGTCCGCGGTGTCGTCCGGATTGTCGCCAAACACCGTCTTGGGCAGGCCGATGCCCTGGCGCGCCAGCAGCTGGTGGCAGTGCAGCTTGTCGCGCGCGCGCAGGATCGCCTCGGAGCCGTTCGGTGTGTAGGTGCCCATCATTTCGAACTGGCGCAGCACGGCGGTGCCGTAGAAGGTGACCGAGGCGCCGATGCGCGGGATCACCGCATCGAAGTCGGTTAGCTCCTTGCCCCGGTAGTGCATCTGGAAGTCGCCGGGAGCGATGCGCATGTAGCAGCGCAGCGGATCGAGCACGCGCACGCTGTGGCCACGCACGCGGCCGGCCTCGACCAGGCGCTGGGTGGAGAAAAGCTTGGAGTTGCGCGAGAGGATGGCGAGTTTCATTGGGCCGGGAATCGGGAATCGGGAATCGGGAATCGGGAATCGTTGGCAGCGTAGCGCTGGCCGGCGTCGCGCGGGTTACGGCGCGGCCTCGGACAAGGCGTGCTTGCGTGCGGGGTCGACGAGGAAGCGGCCGGCAAGGGCGGTGCGGCCGAGCAGCATCGGGAACTTCAGCCCGCGCCGCGCCGCGAGGTTGATCTCGATCGGATAGCGGATGTTGGCGATCGCCAGCGTGGTGAGAATGAACACGCGCTCGGTCTCGTGTCCGCCGGAATCGCGCACCGCACGGCGATCATGCACGGGCGCCTCGGCCTGCACGGCTCGCTTGGCCGCCGCGCCGTCCAGGTGCAGAGCGAACCGCACCCACTCGCGTCCTGCACGCTCGAAGCACTGCTGACTGTCGACGTGCAGCGACGAGCTGCGCGCGCCGGTGTCGATCTTGGCTTCGATCGCCGGGAGGGAAAGGTCGGGAAGGGCGAGCGTTTCGCACCAGCCGAGCACGATGGGAGCGGTTTCGACCATGGCTCGGGCGGCGACTTCGAGTGGAGCGGGTGATGGGAATCGAACCCACGTCGGCGGCTTGGGAAGCCGCTGCTTTACCATTAAGCTACACCCGCGCTGCGGTGCGAGAGCTTAGCCCCGCGCGCACCGCGCAGGCAATGCCGCGCGAGAGTCTTCGTGCAGCGCATCGCGCGCCATCCTCCCCTCTGCACCGATGCACACCCACCCCATGATCCAGATCCAGTTGAACGGCGAGGCGCGCGATCTGCCCGCCGGCACCACTGTCGCCGCTCTCATCGAGCTTCTGGGCCACGTCGGCCGCCGCGTCGCGGTGGAAGTGAATCGCGAGATCGTGCCCAAGAGTCGCCATGCCGAGCACGCGCTGGCGAACGGCGATGTCGTCGAACTGGTGCACGCGCTGGGCGGCGGCTGAAGCGATTCCGACGCAATCGCGGGCATCGTCGCGACAGCGCCTGCGGGTTCGGTCGATAATCCGGCGATGGACAGCGCAGCCCAGCCCGCCGCCGACCGGCTCAAGATCGGCACCCGCAGTTTTTCTTCCCGCCTGCTCACAGGCACCGGCAAGTTCCGAGACTTCGACGAGACCCGCCGCGCCAGCGAGGCGGCCGGCGCAGAGATTGTCACCGTCGCGATTCGCCGCACAAATCTCGGGCAGAACGCCGGCGAGCCGAATCTTCTCGACTACCTGGCGCCGGAGCGCTACACCTTGCTGCCGAACACCGCGGGCTGCTACAGCGCCGACGATGCGGTGCGCACCTGCAGGCTCGCGCGCGAACTGCTGGATGGCCACAACCTGGTCAAGCTCGAGGTGCTGGGCGATGAGAAGACCCTCTACCCCGACGTCGTGCAAACACTCCGCGCCGCGGAAGTTCTGGTGCGCGATGGCTTCGAAGTGATGGTCTACACCAGCGACGACCCGATCGTGGCCCGCGAACTGGAGAAGGTCGGCTGCGTCGCAGTGATGCCCCTGGCCGCGCCGATCGGCTCGGGGCTGGGCATCCAGAACCGCTACACCTTGCTGGAAATCATCGAGAGCCTGTCGGTGCCAGTGATCGTCGATGCCGGCGTGGGTACGGCGTCAGACGCCGCCATCGCGATGGAACTCGGCTGTGACGGCGTGCTGATGAACACTGCAATCGCCAGCGCCAAGCACCCGGTGCTGATGGCCAGCGCGATGCGCAAGGCCGTCGAAGCCGGTCGCGAGGCGTTTCTGGCCGGGCGAATTCCGCGCAAGCGCTACGCCAGCGCCTCTTCGCCGGTCGATGGGCTGTTCTTCTGATGACCGAAGCTGAGCCCAAACCTCCCCGCGCGCTGCCGGAAGCCGCGACGCGCGTGCTGCGCAGCTTTGTGCAGCGTGCAGGTCGACTCACGCCAGCGCAGCAGCGCGCGCTCGATGCTCTGTGGCCGAAGTACGGGCTTGAGATCGCCCAGGGTCCCTTGCATGCCCCGGCGCGCTTCGGCCGCACGGCGCCTCTGGTGCTGGAGATCGGCTTCGGCAACGGCGAGGCTCTGATCCACGGCGCTCTGCATTCGCCCGAGCGCGATTTCATCGGCATCGAGGTGCACAAGCCCGGCGTGGGCCGCGTGCTCAATGCGATCGAGTCGAACGCGCTGTCCAACGTTCTCCTCTACGCGGAAGACGCCGTCGAAGTGCTGAAGCAGTGCATCGGCGAAGGCGCGCTCGACGAAGTGCGGATCTACTTTCCCGACCCCTGGCACAAGAAGCGCCACGTCAAGCGGCGGCTGATCCAGCCCGGCTTCGTCGAACTATTGAGCAGCCGCATCGCCCCAGGCGGGCTGCTGCATCTCGCGACCGACTGGCAGCCCTATGCCGAGCAGATGTGGGAGGTGATGGACGCCGCCAGCACGTTCCGCAACACCGAAGGCCCCGGCGGCCATGTGCCGCGCCCGGACTGGCGCCCCGAGACCCATTTCGAGCGCCGCGGCCTGCGCTTGGGCCACGGGGTCTGGGATCTGCTTTACCGCCGGGTCTAGACGCGCATGCGGATCCGCTTCGCCGACATACGACCGCAGCGCGCGCTCCGCCTGCAGCGGTGGAGCGGGTAGATGGTCGCCGGCCTCCCGCTCGATATGTGGCTGGTGATGGGCCTGATGGCCTTCACCATGGGCATGTTCGTGTGGGAGCGCGTCCGCCAGGACGTCACTGCCCTGCTGGTGCTGGTTTGCCTGGGCCTGTTTGGGCTGGTGCCGGTGGAGCAGCTGTTCGATGGCTTCGCCGGCGACGCGGTGATCAGCGTGATAGCCACCATGATCCTCGGCGCGGGGCTCGACCGCACCGGCCTTCTGAACCGCGTCGCGGTCTGGTTGCTGCGCAAGTCGAAGGGCTACGAGGAACGACTCGTGCTGCTGTCGAGCAGCGTCGCGGGGCTGGTGTCCTCGGTGATGCAGAACCCCTCGGTGACCGCGCTGTTCCTGCCGGTGGCCGCGCGCCTCTCGGCACGTACCGGCGTGTCGCTGGGCCGGCTGCTGCTGCCGATCGCGGTCTGTGTGGTCATGGGCGGCGCGCTGACCATGGTCGGCAGCTCGCCGCTGATCCTGCTGAACGATCTGCTGGTCGCAGCCAACCGCAACCTGCCTTCGGGCGTGGCTTCGCTGGAGCCCCTGCCGATCTTCGCGCCGCTGCCGATCGGCCTTGCCCTGCTGCTGATGGCCCTGCTCTTCTTCCGCCTGTTCGGCGCCCGTCTTTTGGGCCAGGGCGAGGACAAGGGCGTGGCGCCGGGCCGCACCGACAGCTACTTCGCCCGCGCTTACGGCATCGAGGGCGACGTCTACGAGTTGACGGTGACTTCCGACAGCCCGCTGGTCGGCATGTCCGTGCTCGAAGCCGAGTCCATGCGCGGCGCGCCGCTGCTGCTGGCGCTGAAGAGCGGCAACGAGGCCCGTCTCGCGCCGCCCGCCGACGAAATGATCTGGGTTGGCAGCGTGCTCGGCGTGATGGGCCCGCGCGAGCAGGTCGCCGACTACGCGCAGAACAACCTGCTGCGCCTGCAGGCGCGACTGCGCAACTTCGCCGATCTGTTCAACCCCAGCCGCGCCGGCATTTCTGAAGCGGTGATCCCGCCGAATTCCCAGCTGATCGGGCAGACCCTCGAAGACTTGCACCTGCGCAAGCGCCTCGGCATCAGCGTGCTGGCGATCAACCGCGGCAACGAGGTCTATCGCGAGGCGATCCGCCGCACGCCGCTGCGCGCCGGCGACCTGCTGGTGTTCCACAGCTTCTGGCGCGATCTCGGGTCGGCCGCGAGCAGCCGTGACTTCGTCGTGGTGACCGACTACCCCAAGGACGAGCAGCGCCCGCACAAGCTGTGGCACGCGCTGTTCTGCTTCGCGCTGGCGCTGACACTGGCCCTGTCCAGCGAAGTCGCGGTGCCGGTGGCGCTGATGACCGGCGTGGTCGGCATGCTGCTGCTCGGCGTGATCAACATGGACGAGGCCTATGCCTCGGTGAACTGGAAGACCGTATTCATCATGGCCTGCCTGATTCCGCTGGGCTGGGCGGTCGACAGCTCGGGCGTGGCCAACTTCGTCGCCAGCCAGACCCTGGAACACTTCGGACACTTGCCGAGCTGGGCCCTGCTTGGCGTGCTGGGCCTGATCACCACGGCGATGGCGATGGTGATCAGCAACGTCGGCGCCACCGTGATCATGGTGCCGATGGCGATCAATATCGCGATCTCGACCGGAGCGGCACCGATCCAGTTCGCCGTGGTGGTGGCGCTGTCGGCCTCGAACAACTTTCTGACCGGCTCGAACCCGGTGCTGGCCATGGTCAGCGGCGCCGCCGGCTATCGCGTCCGCGACCTGCTCAAGGTCGGCCTGCCGCTGTCCCTGCTCTATCTCGGCCTGGTGCTGGGCATGAGCTATCTGGTGTTCTGAAGCGCAGCGCTCAGCTGCGCTCGCGCGACAGCCCGGCCTTGGCCAGGGCATCGAGGTAGGCAGCAAAACGCTGCTCCTGCGTGCTTCCCAGCTCGTGCAGGGTGGACCAGCTGAAGATGCCGGTGTCGTGACCGTCATCGAAGCGCAGCAGCACGCCGTAGTGGCCCACCGGCTCAATCGCGCGGATGCCGACCTCGCGCTTGCCCGCCACCAGCACCTTCTGGCCCGGCCCGTGACCCTGCACTTCGGCCGAGGGCGATTCCACCCGCAGGTACTCGCAGGGTAGATGGAAGCGCGCACCGTCCGCGAAGGCGACTTCGAGGATGCGCGAGCGCTGGTGCAGCACGATGTCGGTGGGCGCGGGCGTGTTGCTCATGGTGTCGGTAGTGAAGCTCGGAAGACGGATCAGGGGGAGGGCTTCAGCGCGCGCAGCAGCAGCCCCGGCAGCGCCAGCCAGAGCAGCAGACGAAAACCCCAGCGTGCCGGCACGCCCAGCGAGTGTGCATCGAAGCGCTCGAAGTAGCGGCGCCAGCCGCGGTGCTTCTGCCAGGCCACCCACAGCGGACGGCGGCGGCTGCTGGTGCCCTTGAGGTGGGTGATGCGCGGCATCGGCGCGAACCGCACGCGCAGTCCGTGCTGACGCAGGCGCCGGCACAGGTCGAGATCCTCGAAGTGCAAACGATAGCCGGCATCGAAGCCGCCCACCGCATCGAAAGCCGCGCGCGGCAGCAGCATCAGAGCCCCGGAAATGGCCTCGACGTCCAGCATCTCGCCCGTCCTGGGCGGCGCCGGTTCAATCGCGGCGCGACCGCGGCGCAGAGCCGCCAGCAGTCGCACAGGCGTCGGGTCGTATCGATAGGAGGCCGCCTGGGCGCTGCCATCGGCCTCAAGCAGCTGCGCCCCCAGTGCGCCCAGGCGACCCTCAGCGTTGGCCTGCTCAGCGAGCGCGAGCAGGGCCGCAAGATCGTTCGGGCCCGGAAAGCAGTCGGGATTGAGGAAAAGCAGCCAATCCGCGCTCGCCCGCACCGCTGCCTGGTTGCAGGCGACCGCAAAGCCCGGGTTGTCGGGATTGCGGATCAGCTGGTCAAGCCGCGGATGCGCCGCCGGTGGCACGGCAGAGGCGTTGTCGACGACCACGACTTCGAGCGCAATGCCGCACTGCGCAGCCAGCGCATCGAGGCAACTCGGCAGCACATCGTTGCTGTCATGGCTGACGATCAGCACCGCGAGGTCGACCGCACGCGGGAGCGTGCGCGGCGCGCCCACAGCGGCAGGCTCTGTGCTCACCGGGCGTCGGTCTCAGCCGCGCAGCGCGGCAAGTTCAGCGCGCGCCGCCGCGAGTTCAGCCTCGAGTTCGAGGATGCGATGCCCCGCCGCCATGTTCTTGCGGATCTCATGGTTGTAGTGGGCATAGACACTCTCTTCCGCATCGCCGAAGAGATGCACGGCAGGCAGTACCGGCAGCGGCTCCATCGCGCAGGCGGCGATGTAGTACAGCGGCGGGTAGGCGAGGCCTTCGCTTAGGCTGCCCTCGCGGCTCAAGGTGGCCGCGGCGGGTCTACCCTCGTCCACCTCCAGCGCCCACAGCGCTGACTGGAACAGCAGCTTCTGCGCAAACAGCCGCCGATGCGGGAAGATCCCGGCCAGCAGACTCTCGAACTGCTCGCGGTAGAGCTCGCGCACGTGGTGTTCGTTGTGGAACTGCGGGATGTCCGTGTAGTTGCGCTTGTCAGGCGTCGACACCAGCAGCAGGCCCCCGGGCGCCAGCAGGCGGCGGAAGCCCTGCAGCATGGTCTCCTGCGCGTGCAGGTGCTCAAGCGTCTCGAAGCTCAGGATCAGATCGAAACTAGCGGCGGGCAGGTGATCCAGCGCGGTGACGTCGGCCTGGTCGAAGCGCAGCTTGGGCTGCGCGTAGCGCGCGCGCGCGTGGGCGATGGCCTGCCCGGAAACGTCGAGGCCAAGCACGGACGCGGCAGCGCTCGCGACCAGGGCCGAGCCATAGCCCTCGCCGCAGGCGGCATCCAGCACGCGCCTGCCGCGCGCTATCGGCTGCGCGAACGCGTAGCGGTGGTAGTGCTCGTACCAGATCTCGCGCACGCACTCCGGCGTGAAGCGTTCGCCGGTGAATTCCAGCGCCGGCGTCGATTCGCTCATCGCGGACAACCTCGGATGGTTTATTGAAACAGCTGACCCTGCAGGCCCGTGGCATCGGGCTGACCGGCGGCCAGCGCGGCATAGCGCTCGACCACGCGCAGGCGCAGGGGCTTGATCGGGTCCGCCATGATGAACTCGGCGACGCGGCGGTTGTAGTCGGGGTAGCGGTTCAGCAAGCGGGCCAGGTTGCCGCCGCCGGGCGCCAGCCCCTCCAGGCTGAAGGAGGCGCCCCCTTCATGCGCGACGAAGGCGTCGGCGCAGAGCACGTTGCGCCAGCCGTGGCCTTCGGCACGCAGGCAGAAATCGTTTTCCTCGCCGTAGCCGCGACCGAAGGTCTCTGCATCGAAGGCACCGATGCGATCCAGGCAAGCACGGCGGATCGCCATGCAGAAGCCAACGCCGGTGGGCAGGTCGACATACTCGCCAGCACAGGCATCGATGCAGGCGCGGGCCCAGCGGTCGGGGTCGTCCGGCAGCGGGCCGGGCCGACACAGATGCGGCAGCGAACAGATTTCGGCGTTGTTGGACCAGGGCGTTGCGGTGGCGATGCGCCGATCCGCCGCGAAGCAGACGCGCAGGCGGTCCAGCCAGCCCGCGCTGGGCACCGTGTCGCTGTTGAGCAGCACCACATCGTCCTCGCCGGTTTCGGCGAAGGCAGCGTTGACGTTACCGACGAAGCCGAGGTTGCGCTCCCGCCGCACCACGCGCGTCTCGAAAGGCAGCGTGCCAGGCAGACTCTGCAGGTACGCGGAGACTTCTGCCTCGGGCGAAGCATCGTCGCAGAACAGCACGCGCTCGCCCGAGTCCAGCGTGCGGCGCAGGCCGGCAACCAGACGCTGCAGCGCCGGCAGGGCCCGATACACCGGCACGATCACCTGCATGGAACGCTCGCTCATCGCGTGGCGCCCGCATGCAGCCAGCGGTGTGGCAGGCGCAGGCAGCCGAGTTCTCGACTGGCGCCACGCAGGGTGAAGGCTCGCTCCACGGTATCGAACACGCGCAGGCCCTCCGGGTCCATCGCATGCAGCCGCAGTACGTAGCTGCCGGGCAGCAGGGCGGAGGGATCGATCTCCAGCGCATAACGCGTTCGACGTCCTCCGATCGGCTCGCCGCGCACGCCCTCAATCTCGGCGACCTGGCCGTACAGCGCAGTGCCGTCCGCGCGGATCACGCCGAAGCTGAACTGCGGGCTGCGGCCATCGGGGCTGTGCAGCTCGGCATCGACCCGCAGCAGCTCGCCCTCGGCGAGCAGGCGGGCGCTTTCGTCCTCGGTCTCGTTGATGGCGACGCGCACCAGCCGGTACTCGTTGCCTACGTAGCCGGCATCGAGCTCCGGCCCGCGTTCGGCAGCGATCTTGCGCTCGTGGTAGGCCAAGTAATCCTGGGTCACGTCAAACACATCGCCGTAGGCCTGCACCCTGCCCTCGCGCAGCCACAGCGCATGCTTGCAGAGCTTCTGGATGTGGTAGGTCGAATGCGAGACCAGCAGCAGGGTGCCGCCGTGCTCGAGGTAATCCTCGATCCAGCGGATGCATTTGCGTTGGAAGCTCTCGTCGCCCACGGCCAGCACCTCGTCCGTGATCAGCAGCTGCGGCCGCACCGTGGCGATGATGGCGAAGCCGAGCCGCACCACCATGCCCGAGGAGTAGTGCTTGACCGGCTCGTCGAGGTAGCGACCGATGTCGGCGAAGGCTTCGATCTCCGGCGTGCGCGACTCGATCTCGCGGCGTGACCAGCCCATCAGGCCGGCGGCGATACCGATGTTCTCGCGGCCCGTGCGCTCCATTTCGAACCCGGCCCCCAATTCCAGCAGAGCGCCGACGCTTGCATTGAGTTGCACCCTGCCCTCGCTGGGCGTGAGCACGCCCGCAATGAGCTTCAGCAGGGTCGATTTGCCGGCACCGTTCTCTCCAATGATGCCCAGCGACTCGCCGGGCCGGATTTCGAAGCTGATCTCGCGAAGCACCGGCGTGCGCGCGATGGGGCGTCCGAGCAGCGCGCGCAGCAGAGCGGAAGCGCGCGCACGCGGGCTGGCATCGACGGGCCAGCTTTTGCCTAAGGCCTCTACGCGCAGCAGCGGCGCGCTCACTCGAATTCTTCCAGGTGCGGGCGCAGGCGCTTGAACACCAGGACACCCAGGATGGGCACCAGTACGGCGCCCAGCCAGGTGGCCGTGACACTTCCTGGTAGAGCGCTCAGGCCTGGCAGCAGCGCGCGCTGGGCGTCCACGACACCCGTGACGGGATTGAACGCGAGCCACTTCGCAAGGCCTCCGGGGACCGTCTCGGGCGCATAGATGATTGGCGTCAGGAAGAACCAGAGGGTGATGAGCAACCCGATGGTCTGCGCGAGATCGCGGATGAACACCTGCACAGCCGCCAGCGTAAGCGCCAGTCCAGCCGCCATGACAGCTAGCGGCAACCAGTAGAGGAGTGCAATCGGCAGCTGGCTCCAATTCAACGCCGGACCGAACAGCGCGAGCGCCAGCAACACCAGCAGATAGCCTAGACCGTGCAGCAAGAAGGCGGTGCTGACCGCTGCAAGCACGGGAACGGATCGAGGCACCGCAACCTTGCCTGCCAAGCCGCTGTGGTCAGTGATTGCCGTGCAGCCGCGCGTGACCGCTTCCGAGAACGCGAACCAGGGCCAGAATCCTAGCGCGAGGAAGACGAGGTAGGCGCCGCCCTCAAGACCGGGCACGCGGGCCTTGAGGATGTGCACGAAGACAAGATTGAAAACCGCAAGTTGCAACAGGGGAGCGAGAACGGCCCAAGCGACGCCGAGCAGGTTGCCCGCGAAGCGCTGGCGCATCTCCTGGCGAACGAACAGGGCCAGCAGTGCCGTGCTCCGCGGCGCGGTTCGTAGCGACTCGCTCACGGAGTCTCGGGCCCTCTCAGGGCTCTTGCTTCGAGTTCTCAGGGAGTTCGTCGGGCGCCTCGCTGCCGTCGAGCGCAGGCGGCAGGATGCCTTCGGCAGCGCGGGCGTAGCGCGAACGGAGCTGCGCCACGACAACGGGGTCGGCCTTGATCGGAGCCTTCTGAAGCTCTGCGAGCTGACGGCCGCGGCGCTCAGTCAGATAGCGCTGACGTTGCTCTTCGATCAGTGTCGTCTTGACCTCTTCCCAGGTCTTTACGCTCGGCTCCACCCGCTTCATGAGCTTGGCGACGTGGAAGCCGTACTGCGTGCGGATGATCTCGGACACTTGGCCGACTTCTGTGAGCTTGAACACCGCATCTTCGAACGGCTTTTCAGTCAAGCCGGGAACGACATCTGTAAGCACGCCGCCGCCAACGTTGAGCGGGTCCGCCGCCTCGTCGCTGTACTCGAGGTAGATGTCCTTGAACTCAAGCTCTCCCGCGAGTAGGGCCGCCCGAGCGGCTTCGATTCGCTCTTGTGCAGCCTGCTCGCCTCGACCGCCAATACGGACAAGGATATGGCTCAGCTGCAGCGTAACGGGTCGTCTGAACCGATGCGGGTGGGTCTTGTAGATCTCTTCTGCGAGCTGTTCGAAGTCGGGCATGCTCGCCAGCACATCGTCCTCGTGGAAGTTTCTCGCACGGCGCGCCAGCCACTCTTCGCGGGCCGACTGCAGTTGCGTTTCAAGGAAGGGGTCAGATTCAACATCCCGGGCCAGCGCCTGCAGGGCGAGCTGCTTGTTGACCAGAAGACCTTGTACGACCTCTTCAAGGCGCTCGGGATCGTCCAGATAGCGGGCGCGCAGCGCGCTTGGCAGCGCCATCACCTGCGCATCTACCTCGTGGAGCGAAACGCTCACGCCGTCGCGCTCGGCGACGATGACGGCTTTTGGGTCCTTGGGGGCCATCGGTTGGGCGTTTATCGCGCCCGACAGACAGAGGATTGCAGCGAAGATGAAGGAACGTGGCGCGTGGTGCATAAGCATTGGGGTACTTCTGACGGTAACTGGAAGTGGGCGGCGCTGCTGTCTTGATCGCGGGCTTGCGCTCAAGCAGCTCGATGCCTGTGGGACCTGGCCGCTAGGTTTACGAGGTAGACGGGGGGCTCAAGTTCCCGCGAAGTTCACGGCATTCGACGTTTCCGACAGCCGGGAAAAAACTGAGCCGGGCAGTACAGGACTGCCCGGCTCGCGGATGCGTCGCTTACGGCTGGTTGAGAACGCTGATCTGGAGAAGAGTTTCGCACTGGTCGCCCTGATCGCATGTCGTCTGCGTCAGGTTAATGGCGCCCGTGGTCTGGTTCACCAACGTCGCCGGATTGTTCATCATGAAGTTGAGCCAATAGGTCTGGCCAGCCACCAATCGACAGGCCGGAGAGCCTGGGGACGTCGAAGTGGTGAAACGCCAGGCACCCTCATAGATGGGGACGTCAGCACGGCACGCGCTCAGAAGCGGGTCCGGGCTGCCCTGTACGTGCGCGCGAAGATCTCCGGCGCAAGGGCTGATCGAGATGAAGTTGCCACCCGCACGGAACGGGCCACCAGGGTAGCCCGCAGCGAACACGGATTGCGATGTCGAGTGATTGAAGACGTAGGTCTTGCCGGCTTCAGGCACGATGGGGACGGTGATGTACATGGCAGCGGAGCTGACCGCTGGAATCGTGCGCCCAATCGAGTAGGAGCCCACCGGCTGCAGGTAGCCAGGCGCAGCCGGGAAGGGCCCGACGCGGAACAGGTCATTCCAAGACAGGACATGACGCGTGAAACCCTGCGGACGAATCAGCGGATTTTGCGGAAGCTCACAGAGATCCGGGTTGGGGCCGATAGCCGCTGCCACGATGAAGCGAATTTGACTGGCCGTGGCCGGAGCGCCGGCCTGGTTGTAGCAACGTAAGCCCAGGGTGACGTCGCCGCTACCCGTGAACTGCACGTTCGCCGATGTGCTCGCTGCAGGCGCAAACAGGTTCGACCAACCGCTCGCGCCACCCGTGGTGGAGGTCACACTGGCAATGCACACGTCTGCAGTGTTGGTGATTGCGCGCGCGACCGGCACCGACTGACCGGCATTGACCTGGAAGCGGCCTTGCCCGTCAGGGGTGAGGCCGGTCACGCTCAGGGCCGCTGTGGGCACCTGTTGCGATTGCGGAGGACTGACGCCCTGGCAGACGGTGGTGCCGACTTGGAACAAGCAGGTCGCCTGCACCGAGCCATCGTCGGCCACCGTCAGGGGCTGGCTGACGTCGAGAGGGATGGGGGAGAGCGTAGAGCCGCGAAAGGTCAAGGAAGATTGCGCATGCACAGCACCAGAGCCCAGCAGAAGGCCGATGGATGCCGCGAGCGCACTGAATTTATGGGTCATGAGTAGCTCCGAGTTCACCGGCAGCAGGACGCCGCCGGAGCCGACAGGCTTGTTGGAAACAGCTGAATCGATGGTGAAGACGAACGAAGGGGGCCCAAAGGCCCCCTTCGTCTTGACGCCTCAGCTCCAGATCAAGTCTGGATGAATCACTGGGCAGGAACAACCGGAGCGCGCCACACCGGGGTGGTGGCCGGCGGGGTGGAGGTCGAGCCCGGGACCGGAACGATCTGAGTCGAGATGTTGGCGATCAGGCGATCGGCGCGGTGCTTGTGCACGATCGAGTAGTTCGCCAGCACGCCCGGGGCGCCGGTACCTGCGTAGTTGGCAGCCCAGAAGCCGGTGACCGGCAGACCCACCAGAGCGGTGGTGTTCTGAGCGGTTGCGGTCGGGGTGGCCAGCGGCAGGAAGTTCTGCGTGAAGGAGGCGGCGTCCTGGTCGCCCAGACGGATTCGAGCCCAGCCTTCCAGAGCGTTGCCGGTCGCGATGTTGCGGGCGTAGTACGAGCCCAGCACACCCGAACGGTTACCGGAGGTCAGGTAGTCGCCGATGTTCGTCTGGTTGAAGGTCACGACCTGCGCTTCAAAGCACAGCTGCGGGTTGGCCGAGGTCTGGCCCGGGGGGGGCGGCGAGAAGCCGGTGCCGCCCGGAGCCACGGCGCTCTCTTCGCGGTTCCAGAAGGTGATCTGCACGATTTCGCATGCGCCGCCAGCGGCGATGTTGTACGGGGTGCGGAACGGCAGGCGCGCAGGCTGAGCCTGGCGGATGTGCAGACGCTTGGTCGGGAAGGTGACCACCCACTCCGACTGCACCGACAGGTTCGACGAGGTGCGGCTGGCGAACTCGTTGTAGATCTCGTTGTGCATGAACACAGCCGAGACCGCGCGCAGGCCAGCGCCGGTGCCCGTGAACGGGAACTGGGTCAGGGTGCCGTTGTTGAAGACGATCGCCGTGGCGTCACCAGCATCGCTGGTCTGGGCCTGCGCCAGGCTGGGCAGGACCGAGCCGGGGTTGGTGTGCAGGTTAGCGGTGGTGGAGATGAAGAAGCCTTCGATGGCGTCAGCGTTGTAGCTGATGTTGGTGCCATTGGCGGGGTTCACGATCTCGGCGCCGCCGAACAGACCGCCGGAGGGCGGCTCGATCTGGGTGCTGGAGTTGGTCAGCCAGGTGCCGGTACCGCCCGGCGACCAGGCGCTGTCCAGCACGGCGCAGTTGGCGGGGACGCCCTGCGGGTTGTGCTTGGCAGCGTTGGCGAAGGTACCGCCAGCGGTCAGAACGCCCATCTCGATGATTTCGAGGTGGCCTTCACGCGTACGGCTCAGCTCCCACGGACCCGTTGCCTTCACGTCGCCAGTGGCGTACTGGAAGTTCTTGAAGGTCTCACCCGCAGCCGGGATGGCCGGCACGGTGCACGAGTTGTCGCTGGTGAAGATGCGCGCAGCCGGAGCGGAGGCCGGAACGGTGCCTTCCGGACCGTCGGAGACGACAGCGGCGGTCCAAACGTCGAACGGCGACAGGTACAGGTTGAAGTCGAGGACTTCTTCCGAGTTCCGGCCTTCCATGAAGCGGACCTTGACAGCCTTGGTCTGGTTGGTCGTGTTGACGACCGACACCAGGGTGCTGTTGCCCTTGTTCACGGTGTAGTACGGATAGATCAGGGCCTGGCCCAGACCGTCCGGGTTGATGTTAACGGCGTTGGAAACGCTCACCAGACCGGCGGCGCCCACGATGCCTGCGACCACGGCAGTGGTCAGAGAACTCTTTTTCATCACAACACTCCTAAATTCAACCACAGGGCTTTTTGTGCTTTTGCCAACCGACCAACCGCACGCCATGACGGCGGTGTTCCACCCGCCTTACATGGGCGAGGTTAGACAAGAGCGCTGGCAGTCTGCCACATCGATCCAGGCCACGCAACGCTGCACAAGGACAAGGTTGCAGGCCGGCTTGATCGCGGCATGGCCCTGACTCCGCCCCGCCCGGGAGCCAGGACCACCATGCATCGAGCACGCCTCCAAGCGGCTCCAAACCTCAGCCGGAGATGTCTTCCGGCACGTGATACCAGTAGTCGCCAGACTTGACCCAACGCTCGGTGACATACCCAAAGGACTGCATCTCTCCCACCCCGATCTGGCGGGACACGACGAGGAAGGTGACCTTCAGGTTGACCTCGCAGAAGCTGCCGACGTCGATGCACTTGTGCGAGTGATACTCCGCCCGCAGCCAGCGCACCGGCCGTGTGCTCATCGTTGCGATGTACTCGTCCTTGTCGCGAGTTCCCCTATAGCCTGGGCTCAGGTACTCCCACGCCGGATCGAGGCGCTTGGCGATCAGATGCTCCCAGCGCTCGATCGGGCGCGTCGTGAGCTGCTCGTCGTCGGACAGGGCGATCGCGGCAGTCGGCTTGGGGCCACCGCCCGCCGCACAGCCAGCCAGCAGTGTGAGGAGCAGGGCCAAGAAAGCGAAACGCTTGGGATACATCGGGGTTCCTCTGACTATAGAGCTGTACCGCACCGGCGATTAAGGTTGATCGGCTGCGGGGGTTTCGTTGATGACGCGAAGGGGGGCAAGGCCGCGGAACTGGCGCATGTAGTCCTGCGTGACGCGGGTGGCTTCTTCTTGGTTGGCAATGACGCGGGGAGTGATCATCACGAGCAGCTCGGTGCGCTCGTCGCGCCGCGACTGCGAGCCGAACAGTCCCCCCAAGACCGGGATACGGTTGAGAAACGGCAGTCCGCCTGAGCCCCGGCTATCGGTCTGGCGAATCAAGCCGCCCAGGATGATGGTCTGACCGGACTGCACAGCAACCTCGCTGGAGATGTTCCTGGTGGAGATCTCGCGGTTGCCGGTATCGCCAACTTGAGCCCCCGGCTGGCTGTCTTCCTGCTCGATCTCCATGAAGACTAGCCCCCCCGGGTTGACCCGAGGGGTCACATTCAAGGTAATGCCGGTCTGCAAGTACTGGGTGTAGCTGCTCGTACCCAGCCCGTTGCCCACTCCCGTACCGGGCACGCCGATCGACACGCTGCTCACCGGGATCTGATCTCCGACGTTGATGGTCGCGCTCTTGTTGTTGAGCACGAGCAAAGACGGCGAGGCCAGCACGCGCGTGTTGGTGATCGTCTGCAGCAACCTCAGGGTTGCCGCAGCATCAGGCCCTACGAAGTTCCAAAGCGCGTTGCCTGCCCCGATCGTGCCATTGACCGCGCTCCAGCTGTTGCGAAGGGCAGCGGCCCCCCTGAGGGCCTCCGGCACCGCCCCCTCGAAGAAGGAGCTCACGCCGTATTCCAGGTTGTCGTTGAGCACCACGGACACGATCTTGGCTTCGATATGCACCTGCAGCGGAATCTGGTCCAGTCGCTCGATCACCCGACGGATCGACTCCCACTGCTGGCTGGTGGCCTTGACCAGCAGCTGGTTGTTCTCCTCGATGGCGGAAACCCGCACGTTCTCTTCTGAGCCCAAAGCGATGCCGCCCGCGGCGTCCACCACCGGGCCTGAGATTCCGGAGGCGCCCGGGATACCGGAGCCGCCGCCCGCAGAAGGTGGGTTAGCGACGCCGAACGCGATCTCGGTGGCGTCCACCCGCGGTTCGGGATTGTTGTCGAAGCGCGGCTGCTCGCCGCGGCCGAGCGTGCTCGCACGCACGGGGTCAAGCCCCGGGGCCACCGACCCGGATTGCGATGAGGCCTGTTGGCGCGGCTGGCCGCCAAAGATTTCGCCCAGCGTGCCGGCCAGATCCGTCGCCTTGACGTTCTTGACGTCGTAGACGTAAAGGCGGGAGCCACTCTGTGTGCCGCCCGCATCAAGACGCTCGATCCACTCCTGCACCTGGGCCAGATACTTCGGCTGCGGCGTGATGACGATGATGGAGTTGACGCCTTCCAGGGCAATGAAGCGGAACATGCCAGACAGCGGCGTGCCAGCGCCCTCGCCAAAGACCTTCTCAAGCTCGGTCACCACCTTGGCGGCCTCGGCCTGCTCCAGGCGGTAGGTGCCAACGGACATGCCGGCCAGCCAATCGACGTCGAAGATCTCGACGGTCTGCTGGTAGTTGGCAAGCTCCGCCGCCGTGCCCGCAAGCACAAGCATGTTGCGCGCGGGGTCGACGTTGATGATGCCCTCAGGCTTTGCATAGGGCTTCAGCAGCTTCTCCATCTCGATGGCCGAGATGAACTGCAGCGGCACCGCACGCACCTCGTAGCCGCGCGCGCCGGCGGCCGCGCCGGTTCGCGGGGTGAGGTTGCCCTGCAGGGCCTGGGACACCGGCAGAATGGTGTAGCGGCCGTCCTGCCAGACCGCGGTGGCGTTGTTCCAGCGCAGCAGCATTTCAAGAATGGACAGCGCCTGGTCGCCACGCAGTGGCTTGGCCGTTGAGAAGGTGACCGTGCCCTGCACACCGGGTGCGATGACGTAGTTCTCCTGCAGGAAGTCGCCAAGGATGGCTTTCACCACCGCGTGCAGCGACTCGCCTTCAAAGTTGAAGGTCACCTCACCCGTGGCGCCCGCGCCCGCCGGGCCACGGCTGGCCAAGTCGCGATTGATGAAACTGCCGCTGCCGAGGCGGACAGCCTCCGGCTCCTCGCTGGCGGTGTCCTCGCTTGTCTCTTCGGAGGATTCTTCCGATTCTTCGTCCGCGCTTCGTTCCAAGGCGATTTCGCGAGCAAGCGCCTGGCTGGGCTGGGGGCGGGATTCGAGCGGCGCATAACCGCCCGTACTGGCACAGCCGCTGAGAATAACCAGGCTCGCGCAGACGAGCAGACCGAGGATGCGTTGGCTCACGCGTATGGCTCCTGCAACGGGGGCTGCGCTAGCAACCCCGGGCTTGGGGACGGCGACAGAGCGCCCGTCCCGGCGAAGGTTCCCGCTCACAGCGGGGGACTCATTGGCGCGCACGTTCTGCCTCCTCGCGCATCTGGCGTCGGCGCTCTTCGATCCGGCGTCGGATCATTTCAGCGCGAGCTTCAGGCGTGTCGACGGCGGCCTGCTGTGGCTGACCATCGGCACCCACCGGCGGTGGGGCCGCGCCATCCGCTGGCGGAGGCGTCTGCGGAGGGGGCACATCGATTGGCGTGGGCGGCTGGCCGCCCGTGCCGTCGAAAACACGCAGATCGAACGATTTTCGGCCACCGCCCCCCTCGAACACGGCGCCGCGCGATGCAAGCTCAACCAGAGTCCAGCCCGAGAGCTCGGCTTGCAGCGGCTGGCCAACCGCAACGGTCTGGCTCTTTCCGGAGGGTGTGTGCAGGATGATGGCGATCTGCTTGTCGCCACTCTTGATCACACTGGTCAGGATGAACTCGGGCGGCGCTGGCGCGGGCGTGCCCCCTTCTCCCTCAGCCGGCGCGGCAGAGACCGCAGGCAAAGGGCGACGATCGAAGTTGAACAGCGGGCGGTCACCGATGGCCGCATAGCTGCCCACGCCGTCAAGGGTACTGACAGCCTGCTCAAGATTGATCTCGGGCAGGGGCGAGACCAGGCCGGGATCGTCCGGCAGGGTGCCGTAGCGACCACCGAGTCCGGCCACGCCGAGGACCGCAAATGCGGCGCTCCATGCGGTTGCGGCGCCCAGGGCAGCGGTGAGGAGTATCTGCGATCGACTGGCCATCAGCGCCCTCCCTGCGGTCGCAGGTAGCCGTGAGCATTGAAGGACACATCGACGTAGCCGATGAAGACCTCGCCTCCGGCATGCGAGGGCATGCGCCTCGCGATGATGTTGAGCTCCGACAGGAACAGCTGGGGGCTGCCGCTTTCGAGCTCGTGGAGCACCAGATACAGATGCTCCAGCTCGCAGCGCAGCCGCACCTGGATCGTCACGCGCTCGAATTTCTCGGCCTGTTGTCCGCGCATGGGCTGGCTGTTGATCACCAGGCAACGCTCCGGTTGCCCCTGGCGCTCGACAGCGCCTTGAATTCGCATGATCAGCGCAGGCGCCGCCAGATCGAAGCTCGTTTCCGAAAGGAACCCGGGGTTGCCCGCCTCAAAAGCACGCACCTCCGCCAGGCGTGCTTCGATCTCCTCGCGCTGCGAGGCATTGGCGCGCAGCCGCTGCTCCTGCTCGCGCTCCTCGATGAAGCTTGCGCGCGCATCCAGAAACGGCACAACGAACCACCAGTGCACGAACAGCAGGTAGAACAGGCCCAGCACCAGTCCAAGCAGGCCCAGAGCCAACCAGCGGCTTTGCTGCGGCGTCAGTTGAGGGGACATCATGGCTGGGCCTTCGGGTCGGGCCCGTAGGTGGCGTTGATGGTGAACATGTCGCGCGAAACGCGCGGCTCCTGCTGGACACCACCGTTCAATGCAGCGTCCTTCAGCACGCCGGATTTCTGCAGCTCACCCACCAGCTTCAGCGCCTGCGCGCTGTAACCGCTCAGGCTCACCTGGTTGCCACTCACCGACAGGCGCGTCAGGAACGTGTCATCCGGCAGACGCTGGGTGACCTCGTCGAGCAGGAGCACCATAGAAGCCTGGGTCTGCTTCTGCACCGCCAGGAAGTTGGCCGCCGCCGCAGCATCTTCAAGCTGCGCGCGCAGGGCGCCCACCTCGCGGGCACGTTCGCGCTGGGCCTGGGCCAGGGCCTCCATCTCTTCCACCGCCGCCTGCCGGTTCTGGACGATCTGGCTGAGGCCGAAGAAGACCAGGATGACTGCGGCGAACAGCAGGCCCAGCTGGATGAGGGGCTGAGTACGCGGCTGCCGCGCACGCCGCTCCATCGGCAGCAGGTTGACGCCGAGCCGCTCACCGCGAGCATCGACGACATCGACGGCCGCGAGGCGCTCGGCCAGACCGGCAAGGCTTGCAACAGCCTCCTCCAACACCGGCCGAGGCACGACCGTCAACTCGATCTGGGCCTGCTTCGCGCCTGGATCGTGGCGAAGCACGCGGCTGGCGAAGTACACCTGCTCCGGTTTGAACGGGGTCTGTCGGTCCAGCTCGAAGCCGAGCACGGCGTCCAGGTTTTCCAGCGCGGCAACCGGCAACGACAGCGTGCGACGGAGCACTCGACTCGCGGGAAGACCGAGAATCAAAGGCAGTTCGCGCAGGTTTTCGTCGACTTCGGCCCCGAAGCGCTGAGCCCATGCGTCTCGCTCGCCGTCGAGATGAAACACGGCGCTGCGCTGGGCGGCACGTTCGAGTTCGAGCGTCACGCCGCCCTCCGTGGAGGAAAGCAGCAAGCAGGCCTGCTCCACCGCCAAAGCCTCACGCCAGCGCGGCGGGAGGAAGGACAGCAATTCGCCCGTCCACCAGCGCCAGAACTGCGGCAGCGGTGTCTGAGCGAAGCGCGACCGCAGTCGCGCAAGCAGCGGGTTCAAGGCATCCGCCAGTGTCATGCGCCAGCTTCGAATGGTTGGGACGGGAAAAGGACCGGGGCCCTCACAGCGCGCTCGTGTCCTGCCAACGCAGGACGCTGAAAGCGCGGCCGGAAATGCCGGAGCCTCCGAGTCGCAGAGTCACCCGAAGTTCCGTGAAAGCGCCGTTCGGAAGGGTGGCACGCGACTCGATACTATACGTCCCGGTGCCCCCCTCCGCCACGAGCGGAGTGCCATCCGGCAAGGTGGGGGGCGGCAGACCAAGACCCGGAAGCCAAGCGTGACGCTGCTCGATCAGCAGCTGCGCCAGCGTCGGATCGATGTTCGGAAAGGCGCGAATGACCTCGATCGGCGCATAGGCGAGATTTGGCACCGCCTGCCCGGAGTACACCGTCAGCGCGGGCGCCACCTGCCGATACAGCTCAGGCGTCATGCCCATCACCTGCTCCAGCTCGCCGACCAGATCAAACGGCGCGTCCTTGGCGCCATAGGGGTAGCCTTCCGCACGGTAGTCTGCGTCTTCCGCTCCGTTCAGCAGCTTTAGGTCGTCGCCATCGCGCCAATCGAGGATCGCATCAGCCAGCGCGGCGGCGGCAATCGGATCGACGCCCACACCGACGAACAGGTTGGTCAGCGTCGGCGGTTCAGCGGCGTTCAAGTCGATGAGCCCCGATTCGTCGGTGATCCGGATCGAGATATCGGCTTCTTCGAATTCCACCCGGTACTCACGACCGTCGGGCAGCCAGCGAAGCACCGGGTCGGGCAGCGACAGCGACCAGGCGGCCTGATTGATGCCCGCTTCGGCGGCATAGCGCGCGCGCGTGCTGTCAAAAAGATGCCTCGACTGCAGGGACTCGGTGCGCGTCACCAGCGCAAAGCTGGCCAGCAGCAGCGTCAACAGCGCCAGCACCCACAGCACGAAGACCAGAGCAATGCCGCGGCCGCTTCGGGGGGAATCCGAGCGCCTCATTGCGGCGGCCTGTCGGGGCTGTCGCTCTCCCGATCACGACGCTGACGCGAGAACGGCAGGCGGCTGTAGAAGCTGCTCACCGAGCCGGCGGCGCCTGCATGCACCGGCACCTCAAACTGTGGCCAATGCTGGGGGCGTTCGGCCGGAAACTCGGCGACGAGCCGAACCATCATCGGCAGGAACTGCGGATAGTCCCAGCTGCGGCTCCACGGCAGAAGACGGCCGTTGTCGTCGACCGAGCGGTACTCGAAGTAGGCGTCCTGCAGACCCTCCAGCACGACAACGGGCGGGCGCGGATCCGCGCGATTGAGCGGATCGTCGTAGCCGTTCAACAGCGCATGCGTGAACTCGATGCGCTTTGTGCCACGCGCACCGCTGCCGATGCTGATCTGCTGGACATGAGGGCCGCCGCGCGCCAGGTGCCCCGGCATGGGCGCCACGAACTTGAGGTCACGATCGTCCCCCTCGAACACGAACACCATGCCGAGGTCGTCGGTGCGCTCGAAGGGAAGCGCGAGAGCCTGCGAGAGCTGGCGCCGCAGAAACTCCTGTGCGATCCGCACGCTGTCGGTGCGGTTGACCAGCGCCTCGCCCGAGCGCACTGCGCGCACGCTGCTGGAAAGAGCCGCCATCGCGCCCAGAATCATCAGCGCCAGCAGGCTGGTGGCGATCAGGATCTCGACCAGAGTGAACCCGCGGAGTCGGCGCTTCATCCGTCTTCTCCCGAGGGTTCAGGGGCAGTCGGCGTCACTGGCACATTGGGATCGGGAGTCATCGCCCGCAGCGTGGAGAACCGCGCGCTGCGCTCGTTCTGGCCAGCGGGCCAGCGAATCGTCAGATCCAGACGGAACAGCTGCACCGCGCTGAAGCCGGGCGCCAAGGGGCTGTCGGTCTGCAGCGGCACCTCGTAAGGCGTGATCTCGATGTCCCACTGGTAGTCGCCCTCCAGGCGACCGCTGCTGCGGCCCGGCTCCAGACGTTCGCCAACGCCGTGCATGTCCAGCAGGGACTGCGCCAGCAGCGCCGCCTGGGTCTGCTCGGCGGCGATGCGGCTCTGCCGCAGGCCAGCCGTGGCGATCTGCATGCACACGCCTACGGCCACCGCGAAGACGGCGAGCGCGATCACCACCTCGATCAGGGTGAAACCCCGTTGGCGCATGTCAGCGGCTGCCCGGCTCACGCAGATTCACCTCGCCCGTCAGCCAGTTGATGTCGATCCGCCAGACGGTGTCGCCGCGGGACAGCTCGATGTTGCCGCCGGTGGAGGAGCCATCCGGGAAGAAGCGGATACCGCCCTCGCTCTGACTGAGCATCTCCTGACGCGCGGTCTCGATCGCGAGCTCGAACTTGGGGGGTAACTGCACAGGCGGCCGATTGGCGGCGCGGTAGCTCTTCTGGTCGAGATTGAGCGTGAGCACCTGGGCCTCGCGCTTCACGATGGCCTGGCCGCGGGTATAGCGCAGTGCGGCCACCAGATCGCGGCTGGCGCCGCGCATCTGCTGGCCGGTCAAGCTATAGCCCATGGCGCCAGCAAGCATCGCGACTGCGAAGGCAATGATGGCCGCCACCACCAGGACTTCCACCAGGCTGAAGCCGCGTGCGCGCATGGGTTGCCCTTGGGACGCCCGCGGGGAGGCCGGATTACTCGCTGCTCTTGATGTCGCGGTTGACGCTGTCGCCACCGGCCTTGCCGTCCTTGCCGAGGCTGACAATCTCGAAATCAGTGGCCCCGCCAGTCTGATACTGGAAGGCACGGCCCCAGGGGTCCTTGAGGTCGGACTCCTTGGCGTAGGGCCCCAGCCAGGTGCGCGAGCCCGACGGCTGGCGTACGAGATCCTCCAGGCTGGTCGGAGCGCCGCCGTTGTCGAGCTGGAACTGCTCGATCTTGCCGACCAGGGTCTGGATCTGCGCTTTCGCCAGATTGGCCTTGGCCTTGTCCTGGCCGCCGAAGATCTGGTTGGTGGCGAAACCGACGATCACCGCGATCAGCGCAACCACGATGAGGATTTCGATCAGGCTGAAGCCGCCCTGGCGGAGGCTGCGCAGGCGCGCGGAGCTGGAAGTGTTCATGGCATTCATCCCACGGTGTTGGTGAGTTCGAAGATCGGAATCAGGATGGCCATCATGATGACAGCCACGGCAACGGCCATGACGATGGTAATGACCGGGACCAAGGCAGACAGCAGGCGGTCGACAGTGTTCCTCACATCGGCGTCGAATGTGTCGGCGACCTTACCGAGCATGGTGTCCATCTCACCGGACTCCTCACCGACGCTGATCATCTGCAGGGCGAGCCGAGGGAACAGCTTGCTGCGCCCCAGCGCGATGGCCAGTCCGCCGCCGGTCTTGACCTCTTCCGCCGCCTGACCGACGGCCTCGGACAGGGCGCTGTTGGTGAGCACGTTGCGGGCGATGGCGAGCGAGGTGAGCAGCGGCACGCCGTTGTGTACCAGCGTGGCAAGCGTGCGCGCGAGCCGGGCGGTGTCGAGCTTGGCGAGCAGCTGACCGAACAGGCCGCGACCCAGGATCCAGGTGTCGAATTGCAGTCGTCTTGCGGGATCCGCAAGGGCATGGGAAGCGAACCACACCAGGCCGATGACAGCTAACAGCAGCAGCCACCACCAGCCCTGCACGAACAGGCCCAGACTCATGATCGCGGCGGTCAGCCAGGGGATCTCTGCGCCCATGTCCTCGAACAGGGGCAGGAACTGCGGCACCACATAGCCCACCAGCAGACCGATGGCACCGAGCACCAGCACGATCAGGATGCTCGGGTAGATCATCGCGTTGATCACGCTTTCCTTGAGCGCCTTGCTGCGCTCCAGGTAGTCGGCCAGACGCTTCAGGGTGTCGTCGAGCGCACCACCGACTTCGCCGGCACGCACCATGTTGACGTACAGCCGCGAGAACACGCCGCTCTGCGCCTCCATCGCCTGCGACAGCGGCGTGCCGCCGCGCACCGCCTCGCGGATCCGGTCGATCACCCGTCGCGCCTGCTCGGACTCCGGCAGATCGAGCAGGATCTGCAGGGCGCGATCCAGCGGCTGACCGGCGCCCAGCAAAGTCGCCAGCTGCTGAGTGAACTGCAGCACCTGGTTCGCGCCCATGGGGGCCCGCTGGAACAGCGCGGACAGGCCCGAACCCTGCGCCTGATCCGCGGGCAGCGCTTTCAGCGGAATATTGCCGGCGTCCTGCAGCTTGGCGATCACCTCATCGGCGCTCGCGGCTTCCATCAGGCCATCCAGCGCCTCGCCGGCGGGGCTCAGGGCTTTGTAGCGGAATTGGGGCATTCAGGAGCCGGGATTGGGGATTGGGGATTGGGGATTGCAAAACCACAAACTGGGCCGGCTGCAATGCGCGCGCGGTAACGAAGCACAGGGACTCGGGACACCGCAATGCGGATCAGGTTCAATCCCGAATCCCCAATCCCCAATCCCCAATCCCCGCACTCAGCCCTCCTGCGTCACCCGCAGGACCTCCTCGATCGTGGTCACGCCTTCCAGGGATTTGACCAGGCCGTCTTCGTACATGGTGCGCATGCCGTTCTCGCGGGCGGCCTGCTCGAGTTCATTCATGCCGGCGTGCTTCATCACCAGCCGGCGCAGCGGGTCGTTCATGACCAGGAATTCCATAATCGTGGTCCGCCCGTGGTAGCCGGTGCTGGAGCCGGCGCTGGCCACCGGGCGATAGAGCGTCACCGGGTCGGCATCGGTGAAGCGACGCAGGCCGAACTCCTCGATCACCTCGGGCATCGCCACATAGGCCTCCCGATACTCCGGCACCAGTCGGCGCACTAGACGCTGGGCGAGGATGCCGTTGACGGTCGAGGTCAGGAGGTAATCCTCGACGCCCATGTCGAGCAGACGGGTGATGCCACCGGCGGCGTTGTTGGTGTGCAGGGTCGACAGCACCAGATGACCGGTCAGCGCCGACTGGATCGCGATCTTCGCCGTCTCCAGGTCGCGCATCTCGCCGATCATGATGACGTCAGGGTCCTGGCGGACGATCGAACGCAGGGCATGCGAGAAATCGAGGCCGATCTGCGGCTTGGCCTGGATCTGGTTGATGCCCTCGATCTGGTACTCGACCGGATCTTCAACCGTGATGATCTTGAGATCCGGCGTGTTGAGCCTCGAAAGCGCCGTGTAGAGCGTGGTGGTCTTGCCCGAGCCGGTGGGGCCGGTGACCAGCAGAATGCCGTGCGGCAGCTCCAGCACCTTGACGAACTTGTCGAGGAAGTTGTCGGTGAAGCCGAGCTTGTGGAAGTCGAAGACGATCGACTCGCGGTCAAGGATACGCATGACCACCGACTCGCCGTGCGCCGTCGGCACGGTCGAAACGCGCAGGTCGAGCTCCTTGCCCTGCACGCGCAGCATGATGCGGCCGTCCTGCGGCAGGCGGCGCTCGGCGATGTTGAGCTTGGCCATGATCTTGATGCGCGAGATCACCGCGGCCGTGCTCGATGAAGGCGGCGACTCGACCTCGTGCAGCACGCCGTCGATGCGGTAGCGCACCTTGAGGCGGCTCTCGAAGGGTTCGATATGGATGTCCGAGGCGCGCTGCTCCACTGCGCGTTGGATCACCAGGTTCACCAGGCGGATGACCGGCGCTTCGGAGGCCAGGTCGCGCAGGTGTTCGACGTCGTCCTCGCTGCGCACGTCGCCTTCGGCGAGGTTCTCGACAATCGTGCCCATGGCCGAGCGACCGGCACCGTAGTAGCGCTCGATCAGGTCGTCGATCTCCGAGCGCAGGCCCACGTGCAGCTTGACCTGCTTGCCGGTGGCGAGCTGTACCGCGTCGACGAGGTAGTGATCCTGCGGATCGGCGGTGAGCAGATCGACGTGGGCCTCGCTCTCACCGATCGGGCAGACATGCTGCTGCTTCAGGAAGCGCAGCGACAGCTGCACGTTCTGCGGCGGCTGCTCGGGCACGTCCTTGGTCGAGACCAGCGGCAGGCCCAGCACTTCCGCGCTGGCCTCGGCGACATCGCGCTCGGAGGCCAGGCCGATCCGCGTGATCAGGCCGATCAGGCTGCCGGGGTTCTCCTCCAGCAGACGGCGTGCGCGCTGCAGATCGGCGTCTTTCAGTCGACCGCGGGCCAGCAGGGCCTCGCTGATGCGGTTTTCGAGCGCGATCAAGCTTGCGTCGACGCCGTCAGCGTCAGCCAAGCGTTCGGCGGGCGGGGGGTCAGCCAGCGCAGCGTTCAAGCGGATTGCCTCGGGCAGCCAGAAAGATCGGGCCGGCAAGAATAACCCCAAGGCCGGCACGGGGGCTGCCGCGACGCGGAAGCGGGTCTCAGACTGCGGGCGGCTCCGGTGGTTCCCGGGTGAACTCGACGAGTTCCTGCAGGAAGGCGCTGTTCAATCCTATCCACAGCACGATCGGCACCACCGGCGGCAGGATGAGATAGCCGAACTGGTAGCCCATGGCAACGAAGTTGGGGGCGAGTCCGGCCTGCTGCAGCGCCGCTTCGCCCAAGGGGCCTGCCTGGAACTGCAGCAGGTAGAGCGCGTCAAAAACCGCGCCCCAGCTGACCACGAGCCACAGCACCGGAACGCCAATGGCGAACTGCTTCAGACGCTGCCGCACCTCAATGGGCGCGGCCATCACCAGGCCGGCAAACAGGGGCAGGCACCAGGCGTAGATCATCGGTGTGGAGGTCAGCACCAGCTGGCCGACCCGGCCGCTGGCATCGGCCTCGGTCATGAGCCGCGTGACCACCTCGAAGTTCTGGCCGTCCTGCTCGATCAGTTCCACCGTCTGCGGCAACAGCTGCAGCAGCACCAGCTGCGCGATCTTGGCCACCGGCAGCAGGATCGGCGAGATCAGCACCGCCCACAGAAAGAAGCAGGCCGGCAGCCAGAGCGCGGCGGCAAGAATGAACTGGCGCAGCGGCGAGAGCTGCATCACTGCACCCAGGCGCGAGCGTTGCGGAACAGTCGCAGCCAGGGCGAAGCTTCACCCCAGCCGGCCGGATGCCAGCTCATCTGGACCGTGCGGAAGACGCGCTCGGGGTGCGGCATCATCAGGCTGACCCGACCATCACGGTTGCTCAGGCCGGTGATGCCCTCGGGCGAGCCGTTCGGGTTCAGCGGATAGGCCGTTGCCGGGCCGCCTCCATGTCGGGCGAAGCGCATCGCCACCGTCGCCCTGCCCTGCTGCTCGGCCGAGGCAAACACCGCGCGCCCCTCGCCGTGGCTGACCACGATCGGCAGGCGCGAGCCGGCCATGCCGCGCAGCAGGATGGACGGCGACTCCAGCACCTCGACCTGCACCAGCCGCGCCTCGTACTGCTCGGAGGCATTGCGGTGGAACTGCGGCCAGTCCTCAGCGCCGGGGATCAGATCCTTCAGCTGGCTCAGCATCTGGCAGCCGTTGCAGACGCCGAGGGCGAAGGCATCGGCCCGATGGAAGAAGCGCTCGAACTCGGCTCGGAGTCTGGCGTGCTCCAGAATCGAAGTCGCCCAGCCGCGGCCCGCGCCCAGCACGTCGCCATAGCTGAAGCCACCACAGGCGGCGAGGCCGCGGAAACCCTCCAGCGAGCCGCCGTTCTCGAGCAGGTCGCTCATGTGCACGTCGACCGCCTCGAAGCCGGCGCGGTGGAAGGCGGCCGCCATCTCGATCTGGCCGTTGACGCCCTGCTCGCGCAGGATTGCCACGCGTGGCCGCGCGCCGGTATTGATGAAGGGCGCGGCGATGTCGTCCTCGGGGTCGAAGCTCGACATGGCCTCCAGCGCTGCGGCCTCGAAATCGCTGGCTTGGCGCAACTCGGCGTCGGCGCAGCCGGGCTCGTCGCGGCGCTGCTGGATGGCGTGGCTGGTCGACCACCAGGCCTCGAACAACTCCTGCCAGCTCCACTCGGCGACGGTGTCGTCGCCATCGAGCACGCGCACGCTGGGCCGGCGGCTGGGGCGGCCGATGCGCTGCGCGCAGTGGATCAAACCGTGGCGCTCAACCAGGTCGGCGAAGGCGGCGCGATCTTCGGTGCGGATCTGCACGACCGCGCCCAGCTCCTCGTTGAACAGGGCCGGGATCGACTGTTCGGACCAGCCCTGCAGCTGCAGGCGCAGGCCGCAGTGGGCGGCGAAGGCCATTTCGCAGGCGGCGGCGAAAGCGCCACCGTCGGAACGATCGTGATAGGCGAGGATCAATCCTTCCGCGCGCGCGGCCTGGATCAGTTCGAAGAACTCACGCAGCATCTCGGGATCGTCGACGTCGGGGCTGGCGCCGCCGAAGCGATCAAAGCACTGCGCCAGAATCGAGCCGCCCATGCGCTGCTTGCCGGCACCGAGACCGATCAGCCACAGCTCGGTCTCGCCCCGGTCGGTAGCGAGCACCGGAGTGAGGGTGGCGCGCGCGTCCTCGACGCGGGCGAACGCACTGATCACCAGCGACACCGGTGAGGCGACGGTCTGGGTTTCGCCGGCATGCGGCCAGCGCGCCTGCATCGACAGCGAATCCTTGCCGACCGGAATGCCGATGCCGAGCGCGGGGCAGAGTTCCATGCCAACCGCCTGCACCGCTTCGAACAGCAGGGCGTCCTCGCCCTCGAAGCCCGCGGCGGCCATCCAGTTGGCCGACAGCTTCACCTCTTTCAGCGAGGCCACAGGTGCCGCGGCCAGATTGGTCAGGGCTTCGCCGACCGCCATGCGGGCGGAGGCGGCGGCATCGATCAGGGCCAGCGGGCTGCGCTCGCCCAGGGCCATGGCTTCGCCGGTGTAGCCCTCGAAGTCAGCCAGGGTGACGGCCACATCGGCGAGCGGCAGCTGCCAGGGCCCGACCATCTGGTCGCGGGCCGAGAGCCCGCCGACCGTGCGGTCGCCGATGGTGACGAGGAACTGCTTGGCGCCCACGCTGGGATGCGCCAGCACGCGCAGCGCGGCCTCACGCAGGTCGACGCTCGCCGGGTCGAGACGGGGCCAAGCCATGGCGCGCGGCGGTCGGGTGTCGCGATGCATCTTCGGCGCCTTGCCGAACAGCACGTCCATCGGCAGGTCGATCACCGCCTCGGGCGATCCCGTGACCGCAAGCGCCTGCGGGCGCGAATCGGTGATGCGCAGATGGCGTTCAGCGGTGACCCGGCCGACCACGGCGTAGATGCAGCGTTCGCGCCGGCACAGGGCCTCGAACTCGGCCAGGCGCTCGGCGGCGATGCCCAGCGCGTAGCGCTCCTGTGCTTCGTTGCACCACAGCTGCATCGGCGACAGGCCGGGATCGTCGGAGGGCACCTGGGCCAGATCGATCTCGCCGCCGACTTCGGAATCGTTGAGCAGCTCGGGCAGCGCGTTCGACAGACCGCCTGCGCCGACGTCGTGCGCCGACAGAATGGGATTGGCCTCGCCCAGCAGCCAGCAGCGGTCGATCACTTCCTGGCAGCGACGCTGCATCTCGGGGTTGTCGCGCTGCACCGAGGCAAAGTCCAGATCCTCGCTGCTCTGGCCGGAGGCCACCGAGGACGCAGCCCCGCCGCCCAGCCCGATCAGCATGCCGGGTCCACCCAGCACGACGACTGCATCGCCAGGGCGCAGGCGGCGCTTCTCGACCTGGTCGCGCTCGATGCTGCCGACGCCGCCGGCCAGCATGATCGGCTTGTCATAGCCGCGGTACACACCGGGCTGCTCGGTGGGCAGTTCGAAGCTGCGGAAGTAGCCCGTCAAGGCCGGCCGGCCGAACTCGTTGTTGAAGGCGGCCGCGCCGAGCGGTCCATCGCGCATGATCTCGAAGGCCGTCGCCATGCGCGGGTTGAGCGGGCGCTCGCGCTCCCAGGGTCGCGGCAGGCCGGGAATGCGCAGATGGCTGACGGTGAAGCCGGTGAGCCCGGCCTTGGGCTTGCCGCCGCGGCCGGTAGCGCCCTCGTCGCGGATCTCGCCGCCCGAGCCGGTGGCCGCCCCCGGAAAGGGCGAGATCGCGGTCGGGTGATTGTGGGTCTCGACCTTGATCGCGAAGGCCGAGGGGGCGGCCGGCCGCTCCACGTAAACGCGGTCGGGGCCGGCGGCGAAACGGCGGGCGCTGAAGCCCTCGACCACGGCGGCGTTGTCCTTGTAGGCGGACAGGGTCAGCTGCGGTGAGACCTTCTGCGTGTTGCGGATCATGCCGAACAGGCTAATCGCCTTGTCTTCGCCGTCGATCCGCCAGCTGGCGTTGAAGATCTTGTGCCGGCAATGCTCGGAGTTGGCCTGCGCGAACATCATCAGCTCAGCATCCGACGGTGCGCGGCCCAGCTCGGCGAAGCGCGCCTGCAGGTACTCGATCTCGTCCTCGGACAGGGCCAGGCCCAGGCGCTGATTGGCCGCCGGCAGCTCAGCCGGGGCGATGCGCTCAGCGCGCTGCGGCGCTTGCGCAGCGAACAGGCCGGCGAGACGCGAGCCCTCGACCACCAGGCTCTGGGTCATCGGATCGTGCAGCAGTACCGCCAGACCCGGCGTGGCCGGCAGCTCGGCGTTCAAGGCGTAGCCCAAGCCACGCTCGACCCGCACCACCGGCAGGCCGGCGCCGCGCAGAATCTCGGTGGCCTTGGTCGACCAAGGCGAGCGCGTGCCGAGACGCGGCAGCACCCAGGGCGAGGTCGGCGCGGGCGCTGCGCTCGAAGGCCGGGCTTCGAGGATGCGCCCCAGGCGCTCGCTGTCCGCCTCGACCAGCGCGACACCCGGCTCCAGCTCGATGAAGTACAGCCAGCGGGTGGAGACCGGGCCCAGGCCCGATGCCAGGCTGCCAACGCGGGCGGCCAGGGCCGCCAGACGGAAGGACGACAGGGCCGCCTGGCCCTCGAACACGATCATGCTGACCTTGTCACGCGCACGAGGCGCGAGGAATGCGGGCCGCGGATTCTACCAGCTTGCTCAAAGCGGACCGGGGCGATCCGGGCGGCGGCGGCCTGTTTGCAGGGCTACGGTACAACGCGCTCGCCAGCGACGCCGCACAAGCGGAAGCGCCAAACGACAGACGGCGACTCCGAGGAGAGTCGCCGTCTCTGGGCGATGGCGCTTGAGGTGGCGCTTACTGCTTGGGTGCCGCCGCCATCGCCTCCAGGCGCTGGATCAGCTGGTCAGGCGGCAGGTAGCCGCCGAGCTGGGTGCCGTCCTCGGTGAAGATCGCCGGGGTGCCGGTCACGCCGATCTGCTGCGACAGCGTGTACTGGTCAGCGATCGGGTTCTCGCACTCCTTGATGTCGAGCGGCTGGCCGGCCTTGGCGTCGGTCATCGCCTTCTGCTGGTTGGTCGAGCAGTAGACTGACACCGCCTTCTGGTAGCTCTCCGAGCCAATGCCAGCGCGCGGGAAGAACAGGTACTCGATGGCGATCCCAGCGCTGTTGTACTCGGTGATGTGCTCGTGCAGCTTGCGGCAGTAGCCGCAGTCGATGTCCGTAAACACCGTGAGCGTGTACTTCGGATCGGGCGGCGCGAACGCGATGCGGCCGGTGGTGACCTGCGCCAGCGCCTCGCGCCGCACCTTGGCACGGCTGGCCTCGGTGATGTCGACCCGGTTGGGGATGTCGAACAGCGAGCCCTGGACCAGGTAGCGACCGTCGGCGGTGACGTAGACGACGCGGCCTTCGATGGTGACTTCGTACAGATTGGGCACCACCGACTCGGCGATGCCGTCGATCTTGGCGTTGGGCACCAGGCTTTCGATGGCGCCGCGGACCGCGGATTCACCAGACTGCGCAAAGGCGGGCGTGGCGGTGGCCACGATACTCAGGGCGGCGATCACGGCGCCGGCAAGGATGCGGGACATGCAGTTCCTCGAAGCTGGAAAGGGCCGGCGGGCTGCGGGCCTGTCGCGCTGCGACCGTGCCCCGGGCCGGAAGTTCAGTGCCGCGCCAAAGACGGGCGGCGGCGAGTGTAACCGAGCGGGATGCACGGCTTCGGCCGGCCTCAGCCGCGCGGATGGTGCTGGCTGTGCAGGCGCTTCAAGCCTTCACGGGCCACGAAGGTGTAGATCTGCGTGGTCGACAGGCTGCTGTGGCCCAGCAGCATCTGCAGCGCGCGCAGATCAGCGCCGTGATTCAGCAGATGGGTGGCAAAGGCGTGTCGCAGGGTGTGCGGGCTGACCCGTTCGGCGGGAATGCCGGCGCGCAGGGCCAGCTGCTTCACCCCGTGCCAGAACATCTGCCGGCTCATGCCCTCGCCCAGCCGCGACAGAAACAGCGCCACCGGCTGCTGGCCGCGCGCAAGCCACGGTCGGGCCTCGTCCAGATAGCGCTGCAGCCAGTGCTGAGCCTCCTCGCCCATCGGCAGCAGGCGCTCCTTGCTGCCCTTGCCCATGACCCTCAGCACACCTTGGCGAAGGTTGACTGCCCCGGCCGGCAGCTCGACCAGCTCGGACACGCGCAGGCCGGTGCCATACATCAGTTCCAGCATGGCGCGGTCGCGCAGACCCAGCGGTGTAGCGAGCTCGGGCGCCGCCAGCAGCGCCTCGACCTCAGCCTCGGTCAGCGCCTTGGGTAGCGGCCGACCCAGTTTGGGACTTTCGATCAGAGCAAGGGGATCGGTGCCGATGCGATTCAGGCGCAGGGCCTGGGCATAGAAGCGACGCAGACTGGACAGCAGGCGCGCGCCGCTGCGCGGGCTGTAGCCGCGGGCGCTGCGCCAGGCCAGATACGCGTAGACCTCGCTGCGACCGAGCTCGAACAGGCCGGGGCCCTGACCGACCAGCCAGCGGGCGAAGCCTTCCAGGTCACGGCGGTAGCTGTCCTGGGTGTTCCGCGACAGCCCGTCCTCGGCCCAGGCGCGCTCGATGAACGCATCGATCAAGTGCTGGTCGGCGGCGCGCACCGGAGGCAGAGAGAGTGTCTGTTCCCGTCGCTCGGCGGCGGACGCGGGTTTCGGCGTGGGCGGTTTCGGCGTGCGCGGATTCGGCATGCGTACAAGCTTAGCGGGCCTCGCCGGTATCCTTGCGGCCCATGAGCACCGCAACCAGCCCCCGCCTCGAAGTCGAAACCGCCCCCCTGATGCCGCGCCTGCTTGCGCTGGTCTATGACGTTTTTCCGCTGCTGGGCCTGTGGTTCGCGGTGGCGGTGCTGAGCTATGCCGGGAACGGCGGCGAGCCGGTCAGGCCGGGCAGCCTCGGCGCTTGGCTGGAGTTTCTGGCCCTGGTTGGCGTGACCTTTCTATACGCCGGGCTGTCCTGGCGCCTCGGCGGGCAGACGCTGGGCATGCGCGCCTGGCGTCTGCGTGCGGTGGATGCGAACGGCAATCCGCCCGGCTGGACAGCGATCACACTGCGCTTCGCCGTGGGCGTCGTGTCACTCGCGGCCGCCGGTCTGGGTTTCGCCTGGGTGCTGATCGACCGCGAGCGCCGCAGCTGGCATGAACTCGCGTCCGGCACCCTGACGGTACGACTGCCAAAGCGCTGATGCTTCTGAGTTCGACCTTGAGCGCATGTCAGATTCCCCCTGACAGCCGACCGTGTCCGACTTGACGACACGCGCGCGAGCTCAGGCCTAGACTGCGTTTCGTCGTACGAGCTGGTCCCGACCGGGAGGCCGCCATGCAGATCAACACCAAACCCACTCTGGCCGCCCAGTCCACGCGCGCGCTTGACCTCGACACGCAGTCACGCGCCGGGCAGCGTCTCGGCAGCGGTCAGGCGCTGAACCCGACCGGCGCAGCCGAAACCCAGCAGGCCTCAAACGTGGGCCTGCAGATCGATCAGCGCATCCAGCCGGGGCAGGACACCTTCGCCCTGGGCGCCGAGTTCCTGTCGCGGCCTCGCCCATTGACCGGTAGCGCCGAGTTGGCGCGCACGGCCCAAGGCGGGGCGCCGTCGGCGTCCGAGCTGTTGGAGCAGACCCGCGCTGAGACCGCCCAGCGCATCAACGAGAGCTTGGGCCGCCTGCGCGAGCAGGCGCAGACTGCCGGCGCGCAGGTGGTGGGCGCGCAGGCGAATCTGAATCCGCAAACGGCCTTGGCCCTGTTGCGCTGAGGTCTGGCTTCGGACGCGTTTGCAACGACACGGGCCCGCGAGGGCCCGTTTGGTTCTCGGCAGACGGAGGTTGCCGCCGGCAAGCGCTGCGCCCGCGGGCGCCCGCAGAGCCCGCGCTCACGGTTTCTCGCACGCGTTGCGCGCGAAGGAAGCTCTGGTCTATGGGAGCTTCCGGCGCGCCACGGAGGGCGAGCACGCGGATCGAGCACGTCAGTGCTTGATCTGGGGTGACCGAGCGCAGCGAAGGCGTCGCCGCGCTGCGGCCGAACGCGTCCGGACCCGCGCCGGACTCGCGACGTCTGAACAACGCCCGGACGGACGTGTTCTCACCTTCCTCAAAGGCAGGTCCGCTTTTGCCTCGGCAGATCGTCGCGACACGAGGCCCACTGTCGGAAGCCGCGGTCCGGTGTGGGTGCCGCCCGGAGGATGGGCGTCGAAACCGCGCCGCCCCGCCAGTGTCAGGTACACCCCTACTCGATTCGCCGCCAGCGGCGCCCTAAAGAAATCCTTGGCGAGGACGTTAACTGTCTCAGCAGGCGCCGGGGCCTCGGCAACAGGCCAACCCCCCTGCGGAATCCAGGCCCCTAGGCCGACGGAACCCGAACCCCGAGGAGAGTCATCATGCAAGTGATCAACACCAACACCGCCTCGCTGAACGCCCAGCGCAACCTGTCGACTTCCGGCTCATCGCTGGCCACCTCGCTGCAGCGCCTGAGCTCCGGCTTGCGTATCAACAGCGCCAAGGACGACGCCGCCGGCCTCGCCATCTCCGAGCGCTTCACCAGCCAGATCCGCGGCGTCAACCAGGCGGCCCGCAATGCCAACGACGGCATTTCGCTGGCGCAGACCGCTGAAGGCGCGCTGGCCGAAGTCGGCAACAACCTCCAGCGTATTCGCGAGCTGGCCGTGCAGGCCTCGAACGGCACCAACAACCAGACCGACCGCGACGCGTTGAACGCCGAAGTCACCCAGCTGAAGGCCGAAATCCAGCGCGTGTCCGAGCAGACCAGCTTCAACGGCACCAAGCTGCTGGACGGCTCGTTCACCGCGGTCGCCTTCCAGGTCGGCGCCAATGCCGGTGAGACCATCAGCATCTCCAGCATCGCCAACACTCAAACGGCAGCGATCGGCGGCACCTTCACCCGCACCACCGGCAGCTTCAATGCGACGGCGCTGACGGGCTTCGCGACCGCGATCGCGGCCGGTGGCCTGGTGCTCAACGGAACGGATGTCGGTGCGATCGGTGCGGCTGCCAACGCTCAGGAGCGCGCGGGCCAGCTGGTGGAAGCCATCAACCGCGTGTCCGCCCAGTCCGGCGTGGGTGCCTCCTACGACGCCACCACCGGCGATGTGACCCTGGTCAGCAACGCCGCGGTGGTCACCACGGGTACCACCAACTCGGCGACCGTCGCAGGTATTGCCAACGCCTTCACCGGCACGTCGGCCACCAGCACCGGAATCACCTCGGTCAACGTGTCCAGCTTCACCGACGCCCAGCTCGCGATCGGCCAGATCGACAACGCTCTGACCGCCGTCAACTCCTCGCGCGCTGAACTCGGTGCGATCCAGAACCGCTTCAGCTCGGTGGTCACCAACCTGCAGACGAGCTCCGAGAACCTGTCGGCCTCGCGCTCCCGCATCCGTGACGCCGACTACGCCAAGGAAACTGCCGAGCTGACGCGCGGCCAGATCCTGCAGCAGGCCGGCACGGCGATGCTGGCCCAGGCCAATCAGCTGCCGCAGAACGTCCTGAGCCTGCTCCGCTAAGAAACGACTTCAGGCTTCAGGCCGGGGAGTGCAGCGCAGGCTGCACTCCCCTCGGCTACAAGGTGAGCCGCCATGAATACGATCAATCCACTCTTGAGTGCCTACAGCCCGGCCGCTGCCTCGCGCAGCAGCGGGGCTTCTGCGGTTTCCGGGGCGGTGCAGCCGGCGACGTCAAGCGCGACGCCAGCAGGCGCCAACGCACTGCCGGCGCAGGCTTTGCAGGCCAACGGGCCGAACGCGCCCAAGGTGGGTGCCCAGGAGCGCGAGCCCGCGGCAGGCCGACCGGACAAGGAAGACCTGCAGCGCCAGCTCGACGAGGTCATGAAGGGCGTCCAGACTTCGCTGCGCTTCCGCGTCGACGACGACTCGAACCGGGTCGTGGTGAGCATCGTCGACCAGACGTCCGGCGACGTGATCCAGCAGATCCCCTCCGAGGTCTCGCTGCGCATCGCCAAGCGCATGGCCGAGCTGGGCTCGGGCATGATCAACGAAAGCGCCTAGCGCCTCAGGGAGCGCCGCAGCCATGTCCAGCGTGGGAAGCGTCGGTTCGGGTCTCGACATCCAGGGTCTGGTCAGCCAGCTGGTGGCCGCCGAGCGCGCCCCGCAGGCGCAGCGCCTGTCGCGCATCGAGTCCGGCGCGCGCGCCCAGCTGAGTTCGCTGGGCAACCTCAGCAGCGTGTTGGCCCAGCTCAAGTCAGCAGCCGGCGCGTTCAGCGGAGCGAGTGGCTTCGGCGCGCGCACCGTCGGTTTGAGCAACGCCAATTACCTGAGCGCCACCGCCGGCCCCCAGGCCCAGCAGGGCAGCTACGAGATCGAAGTCGTCAATCTCGCGCGCGCAGGAAAGATGAGCTCGGCTGTGCGCGCCACCCCCGCCACTTCGCTGGGCAGCGGCAGCCTGACGCTGAACGTCGGCGCGTCGAGCTTTACGGTGAATGCCGGCGGCGCCCCGATCACCCTGGAGGGCCTGCGCGACGCCATCAACAGCGCCAGCGATAACGCGGGCGTTGCCGCCAGCCTGGTCACCACAGATGACGGCGTTCGCCTGGTGCTGACCGGCCGCGAGACAGGCGCGGCCAAAGCGCTGTCGATCAGCGGCGGCGGCGACCTTGCCGCGTTTGCCACGGCCTTTACCGTCAACTCGACGGCAGCCAACGCCCAGGTCCGGGTCGACGGCAACCTGGCCTCGTCCAGCAGCAACACTTTTGCTTCAGTGATTCCCGGCGTCAGTTTCACCGCGACCAAGGCGGAAACCGACCCCGCCACCACCCGCACCACGCTGAGCATTGGCCGCGACGATGGCGCTGCACGCAAGCAGGCCGAAGCCTTCGTGACTTCGGTGAACAGCGTGCTAAGCGCGGTCAAGGTGGCGACTTTGGCCAACCCGCAAACCGAGGTGACTTCGCCGCTCACGGGTGACGCGCTGCCGCGCTCGCTGGTCAGCCAGCTGCGCAACGCGATCGGCGCCAGCGTGCCCGGACAGCCGCCGGGCTTCGCCTCGCTCAACTCGGTCGGCATCGCCTTCCAGGCCGACGGCAGCCTCAAGCTCGACGCAGCGCGTTTCGACGCCGCGATGAACGCGAACCCGCAGGCCGTGGCCAAACTGTTCAGTGGCGACGGCAGCAGCGGCAAGCGCGTTGTCGACCTGGTGGACGGCTTCACCGGCGCCAATGGCGTCATCACCAGCCGCAACAAGGCCATCAATGAACGTCTAGACGACGTCACGCGTCAGCGCGAAGCCTTGGATCTGCGAATGGAGGGCGTGCAGAAGACCTATCTAGCGCAGTTTACCGCCATGGAGAAGATCGTCGCCCAGCTGCAGGGCACGAGCAGCTTCCTGGCCAGTCAGCTCGCCCAGCTGCCGTCTGCCGCCCGCTAAACCACGAGGACGCTCCCATGCACGGCGCACAGGCCTACTTGAAGCAGTACCGCAGCACCGGCCTTGAAGGCTCGGTGATCGATGCCAGCCCGCACAAACTGATCAGTCTGCTGCTGAGCGGCGCCCGCGAGCGCATCGCCCTCGCCATGACCGCGATGGCCGAAGGCCGCGTGGCCGCCAAGGGCGAGGCCATCAGCCGCGCCTGCGTAATCATCGACAGTCTGCGCGGCTCGCTGGACCACAGCGCCGGCGGTGATGTGGCCGGAAGCCTTGAAGCGCTCTACGATTACGCCACCCGCCGTTTGGTGGAAGGCAATGCCGGCAATGATCCGGCCGCTTTCACTGAGGTCGATGGGCTGCTCGCCGAGGTGCAGTCCGCCTGGGCTGCGATACCGCCGGAGCTGCAGCAAAAGGCCGGCTGACCACGCTGTTCACCGGAGCCCAGGCATGCGCGAGATCCTCGAACGATTCGAAGCGCTCGCCTCGCGCCTGGAACGCGGTGAGCTGGACGGCGCCGCGGAAGCCTTGGCCGAACACGACTGCGCGGTGCGCGCGGCTTTCGCCAGCCCGCACCCCATTGATGAAACCGTGGCCCGCAGCCTGCTGGCGCGCCAGCATCGTGTGCATTCGCTGATGCTCGCGCTGCGCGACCAGCTGGGCGAACGGCTGGGCAATGAACGCCGAGGCCACACGGCCGTGAACCATTACCTCACGGACAGCGGCGAATGAGCCCTACCGAGGCCGAGCGTCGACTCTTCGGCGAGGCGCTGGTGTGCAGCGATGAGCTGTCCTGGACCCTGACCCCGGGTCCCGATCGCGCGGATGAGATCCTCCGCCATCAGGCCATGGCCGAACGGCTGCTGCGCAGCGCTGCGAGCGCTGAGGCCAGCGGTCCTGACGATCCCGAGCACAGCCCGCAGGACACCGCCCTGCTGCGCATGGAAGCCAAGATCGATCTCGCGATTGAGCTGCTGGGGCGGATGCTGTCGGCCGAACAGCCGCAATCGGCGCCGCGTCCGGTGCGCTGGTCGCGCCTGGGCGCGCAGGTGGTGGCCTCGTCTGAACGTACGGCGGGTAGCCGACATCTGCTCAGCCTGCAGCTGCCGACCGGGCTCAATCTGCCGCTGCGGCTGCCGGTCGAAGTGCTCGCCAGCGAAGCGCGGGACAGCGGGCACTGGGCGCTCTGGCTGTCCTTCACCCCTGCCCCGGCCGGACTGGAAGCCGCGCTGGAGCGTTTTCTGTTCCGCCAGCACCGCCGGCAGATCGCCGCGCATCGCCGGGGCAGCAGCTGATTCGCATGCCGTGAAGTCCATCATGCTTTCGCGAATCCGTTCGCTGCGTTAAGTTTCCATTCCAAGACCGCTTCCCCGAGAGCCGCGCATGCGCGTACTGATCGCCGACGACCACACCTTGGTACGCGCCGGCATCCGCCGCCTGCTGGAATCACAGCCCGATATCGAGGTCGTCGCCGAGGCCCAGGACGGCCAGGAGGCGCTGGACCTCACCGCCATCCACCGTCCGGATATCGCCCTCGTCGATCTCGCCATGCCGGGCCGCAATGGGCTCGACGTCCTGATCGACATGCGCCGGCTGTTTCCCGAAACCGCCATCGTGATGATGTCCATGCATGCCGATCCTGCCTATGTGCGCACCGCGCTGGAGCGCGGCGCGCTGGGCTTCGTGGTCAAAGAGGCCGCGCCGGCCGAGCTGGAGATCGCCCTGCGCGCAGCCCTGCGCGGCGACACCTTTCTGAGCCCGAAGATCTCGTCGCGCATGCTGGGCAACGCGCATCAGCGCGTGCCCGGCGCACAGGACCTCGAAGCGCTGCCACCACGGCAGCGCGAGATCCTGCGCCTGCTGGCGCAGGGCAAGGTCACCAAGGAGATCGCGGCCCTGTTGGGCATCAGCGTCAAGACCGTCGAGACCCATCGCGCGCGGATGATGGAGACGCTGGGAATCCGACGCTCCAGTGAGCTGCTGCGTTTCGCCGTGCAGCGCGCGCTCGACGCCTGACGTCGAACCACCGGCGCCGCCGGTCGCGCCTCGCGCGCTTCGTCCGGTTCCTACCCGGATCGACCGTCAAAACCGCCTGCAACCCGGCTCAATCCGCGCCGGGTTTCCGTTTTTGTGGGGGATTCCCCGACGCATGTAGGGTCCACCCTGATTAATTTTCCGACGTTCGATGCCGAGAATGTTCAGTACATGCCCCTTGTGCGGGCGTTGACGAAGTTCGCAAGGGGTCTCCATGAAACAGGGCATGCGACAGCAGCTCAGCCAAACGCTCAGCCTGACGCCGCAGCTGCTGCAGTCGATCCGACTGCTGCACCTGAACGCGATCGAGCTTGAGGCGGAGGTCAACCGCGCGCTCGAGGACAACCCGCTGCTGGAGGCCGACGTCGACGACGAAGCCGCCGACGAGGCCGCCGAAGCCGCTCAGGTGGAGCTGGAGGACGCCCTGGACGGTCCCCGCGAGGACCTGCCCAGCGAGTTCATCGAAGCCGGCTTGAGCCGGGTCAACAGCGCACCGAACGACGACGACGATCCGCTCGCGCGCTGCGTCGCTCGCGAAACCGGCGGTATCCGCCAGCGTCTGCTGGAGCAGCTGAGCCTGGAGCTGCACTCACGCGACGAGATCGAAGCGGCGGCGTGGCTGATCGACCAGGTGGATGACGCCGGCTATCTGGAAATGTCTCTGCCGGAGCTCGCCGCAGCCGCGCGCGCCCGCGGCATCGATCCGCTGCGGCTCGCGGGCATCCGTCAGAAGCTGATGCGTCTGGAGCCCGCCGGCTTCGGTGCCATCGACCTGCGCGAATGTCTGCTGGTGCAGCTGGAGCAGCGCGATCACGATGAACCCGGCCATGGCTTGGCCCTGCGGATGGTGTCCGAGCACCTTCAGCTGATGGCCGAGCACGACCACAACGCCATTGCCGACGTGCTCGATGTCAGCGCCGACGAGGTGATCTGTGCCGAGCGCCTGATCATGGCGCTCGATCCCAAGCCGGGCGCGTACTCCACTCCGGAGCCACAGCAGTACGTGGTGCCCGACGTGATCGTGCGAAAGGGCCGCAACGGCAATTGGGTGGTCAGCCTGAACCCGCTGACCGCGCCGAAGGTGCGCATCAGCCCCGTGTGCGAGGCCCTGCTCGAGAACGCCGCGCAGGACGATGCCGGCGCCAAGAAGATGCGCGAGCTGCTGCAGGACGCGCGCTGGCTGACCCGTGGACTGTCAATGCGCTATGACACCCTGCTCAAGACGACCCAGGCCATCGTCGAGCGTCAGCTCGGCTTCTTCGAGCGCGGCGAGGAGGGCATGGGCCCGCTGACCCTGCGCGAAGTGGCCGATGCCATCGGCATGCACGAGTCCTCGATCTCGCGCATCACCACCGGCAAGTACGTGCAGACCCCGCGCGGCACGTTCGAGCTGAAGTACTTCTTCGCGGTGCGCCTGGAGGGCGCGTCGGTGGCCGGCGTCGCCGTGCGCGCCATGGTCAAACGCCTCATCGATTCCGAGAATCCTTCCGCCCCCTTGGCGGATGACACCATCGTCAGCCTGTTGGCCCGCCAGGGCGTCAGCATCGCCCGCCGCACCGTCGCCAAGTATCGCGAAATGCTGGGCATTGGCTCGGCCAAGGAGCGCCGTCTGCAGGCGATGGGCGATCATCGAGCTCCCCGCGTTCCCCACTTTACGAGAACTGCCCCATGAATCGCCTTACCGTCCTGCTGGTCGATGATCACGATGGCTTCCTCAACGCGGCGATGCGGCATTTCCGCAACGTCGGTTGGCTGGAGGTGGTCGGCCGCGCGATGAACGGACTGGAAGCGATCGCCCAAACCGAGCAGCTGAAGCCGGCTGTGGTGCTGATGGATCTGGCCATGCCCGAGATGGGCGGCCTGCAGGCCACCCGCCTGATCAAAGCGCAGACCGCGCCGCCGTACATCGTGATCGCCAGCCACTTCGACGACGCCGAACACCGCGAGCATGCGGCGCGCGCCGGCGCCGATGCCTTCATCAGCAAGCTCAACTATGTCCAGGAGGTCATGCCGATCCTGGCGCGGTTGGCGGGAGAGCGGGGCCATGTCTGAATCACGTGTGCTGGTGATCGATGCCGACCGCGGCCGCGGCGAGCGCATCGGCACCATTCTCGACTTCATGGACCTGACCCCGCGCGTGGTCACCGACGCGGACGAGCTGCATCTGTCGCGCCACGACCCGCAGGACTGGCTCGCCGTCGTGTTGGGCGAGATCACCGACGTGAAGAGCTGGAAAGCCTTCCTCGACTGGATGAAGCGCGACCCCTTGCATCCGCCGATCCTGGCGCTGCCCGAGCACCATCTCGACGGGCCCGAGGCCTTCGGCCTGAACGACGCCAATTTCTGGCCGCTCGACTACCCGATCAAGCAGCCGCAGCTGGTGGAACACCTGCGCCGCGCCAGCATCAAGAAGATGGAGGACATCGCCGACGCCGGCGCGCCGCGCGGCGGCCCGACAGGCGGCAGTGCGGCGGTGCAGAAGCTGCGGCGGATGATCGAGCAGGTCGCAAGTTTTGACACCACCGTGCTGATCCTCGGCGAATCCGGCACCGGCAAAGAAGTCTGCGCGCGCGCCATCTACGAGCGCTCGGCGCGCCGCAACGGCCCCTTCGTGGCGGTGAACTGCGGCGCCATTCCCGCCGAACTTCTGGAAAGCGAGCTGTTCGGGCACGAGAAAGGCTCGTTCACCGGCGCCATCACCTCGCGCAAGGGTCGCTTCGAGCTGGCCGAGGGCGGCACGCTGTTTCTGGATGAGATCGGCGACATGAGCATGCCGATGCAGGTGAAGCTGCTGCGCGTGCTGCAGGAGCGCAGCTTCGAGCGCGTTGGCGGCAGCGACACCATCCGCTGCAACGTGCGGGTCGTCGCCGCCACCCATCGCAATCTCGAAGAAGCCATCGTCAAGGGCAGCTTCCGCGAGGATCTGTTCTATCGGCTCAACGTCTTCCCCATCGAGATGCCATCGCTGCGCGACCGCCGCGAAGACCTCCCGGACCTGGTCAACGCGCTGACCAAGCAGCTGGAGAAATCCGGCCGCGGCAGCGTGCGGCTGTCGCCGGAGGCGCTGCAGGTGCTGCAGGCCTACCCGTGGCCGGGCAACGTGCGCGAACTGTCCAACCTGATCGAGCGTCTGGCCGTGCTGCACCCGGGCGGCCTGGTGCGTGCCCGCGATCTGCCGGCGCGCTACCGCGACGGCGTCGAGCTGCCGGAAGAGAACGAGCTCGATGCAGTGATCGCCAACGAGTCGCACGGCGCGGTCGACACGCTCCCGCCCGAGGGCATCGACCTGAAAGACCATATCGCCCGCATCGAGATGAGCTTGATCCGCGCCGCGCTGGACCGCGCCGACGGCGTGGTCGCACACGCGGCCCAGCTGCTCGGCCTGCGCCGCACCACGCTGGTAGAGAAACTGCGCAAGTACGGCCTGGGTCGCGACGGCGACTTGAATTTGACGCCAGATTCCTGACAGCCCTGCGGCACAGCTCTTGCCTAGAACCGCCTGAACCCGTCAGGACGGTCCAGGCCCTCCATGAGCGACGCCAGCATCAACGCCATCCTTTCGCAGATCCGCAGTCTGCAGGGACAGCTGCAGACGAACCGGCCGAGCCCGGTCGAAACGCCTGCGCCTGCGGCGGCCGATACCGGCTTCGGCAACACGCTGAAGCGCGCGGTCACCCAGGTCAACAACCAACAGAACGAGTCCTCCGCCTTGTCCCGGGCCTTCGAGATGGGCGACCCCAACGTCGACCTGGTGCGGGTGATGCTCGCCTCGCAGCAGTCCTCGGTCAGCTTCCGCGCCACCGTCGAGGTGCGCAATCGGCTGGTCCAGGCCTACCAGGACGTCATGAACATGCCGCTGTAAGCGCAGGACGCTGGTCATGGACAACCAACTCACGCTCTCCCAGGTCAAGGACATTCCCGCGGTGCGCCAGGCGGGCCTGCTGCTCGCCCTTGCGGGTGCAATCGCGCTCGGCATCGCCGGCTTCTTCTGGTCGCTGTCGCCGACCTACGTCAACCTGTTCACCGGCCTGCCCGATCGCGATGCGGCTGAGGTGGTGACCGCCCTTCAGGGAGCACAGATTCCGCACGAAGTGGATGCCGTCACCGGCGCCATCCGCGTGCCCGAGGCGCGCGCCCGCGAAGCGCGCATGCAGCTCGCCACCCAAGGGCTGCCGCAGACCACGCGCCCCGGCATCGAATCGATCAATGAAAGCCCGGGCTTTGGCACCAGCCAGTTTGTCGAGGGTGCGCGCTACCAGCACGCGCTGGAGATGGAGATCGCCCGCACCATCAGCGAACTGCGCCCCGTGCGCGAAGCCCGTGTGCATCTGGCCCTGCCGAAACCCAGCGCCTTCACCCGCGCGCGCCAGCCCGCTTCGGCCTCGGTGATGCTGCAGCTGTTCCCGGGACGCCAGCTCGAACGCGACCAGGTCGCAGCCATCGTGCACCTGGTGGCCAGCAGCATCCCCGACCTCGCCACCGAGCGCGTCACGGTGATCGACCAGGCCGGGCGCCTGCTCACCAACAACGACCCCAATGACCCCAACGTGCTGGCGGCGCTGCAGTTCGAGCAGCGTCGACGCCTGGAGGAAACCCTAGTCGCGCGCATCCAGCAGCTGCTGGAACCCTTCGCCGGGCCCGGACGGGTCAGCGCGCAGGTCAGCGTGGACATGGATTTCTCGGTGATCGAAGAAGCCCGCGAGCGCTTCGAACCCGATCCCGCCAAGCTGCGTTCGGAGCAGGTCGCCGAGAGCAGCAACAGCACCCCGCCGAACGAAGGCGTGCCCGGCGCCACCGCCAACACGCCGCCGGGTGCGGCCGCTGATGCGGCCACCGCCGGCCCGCAGAGCGCCTCGCGCAGCGCCACCCGCAACTTCGAGATGGACCGCACCGTCAGCCACAGCCGCAACGACACCGGCCGCGTGCAGCGGATCACCGCAGCAGTGCTGATCGACCACGTACTGTCGGTGCCGGACCCGGCCGCGGCGCCCGCTGCGGCCGATCCCGCCGCCGATCCGGCCGCAGACCCCGCGGCGGACCCGGCCGCAGACCCCGCTGCAGATCCCGCGGCTGCGGCCGCGGCCGCAGCACCCGCCCTCCCCGCCCTGCAGCCACTGACGCCAGAACAGCTCGCCCAGGTCGAAGAGCTGGTCAAGCAGGCGATCGGCTTTAGCGAGGCCCGCGGCGATGCGGTGAGCGTGATGAATGCGCCCTTCCTGCGCGAGGCGCCGCTGCCGATCGACGAAGCCGTGCCGCTGATGGAGCAGCCGTGGTTCTGGCCGCTGCTGCAGTACGGCGGCGGCCTGCTGCTGGTGATGATGCTGATCCTGTTCGTGGTGCGTCCGGTGATCCGCAGCCTGCTGGCGCCAGCGCCGCGCCGGCGCGACGAGGCCAACGAAGACGAGGAAGAACTGCCGCTGCTCAGCGGCCGCACGGAAGGCGGTGAGAACGACGAAGAGGGCGTGCGCATGCTGCCCGGCCAGGTCAACAACACCCAGGAGCAGCGCGAGGCCATGGTGGCCGCGGCCAAGACCTTGGACGAGAAGCTGCAGCTCGCCCGCAGCACCGTGGCGCAGGACCCGAAGATCGTGGCGCAGGTCGTGAAGAACTGGGTGGCCGCCGATGCCTGACAACAACGACAAGCTCACCGGCACCCAGCGCGCCGCCGTTCTGCTGATGTCGCTCGGCGAGGCCGAAGCGGCCGAAGTGCTGCGCCAGCTCAACGCCAAGGAGGTGCAGAAGCTGGGCGTGGCCATGGCCACCATCAGCAACGTCACCAAGGACCAGGTGATCGAGGTGGTCGACGAATTCGTCGAAGACCTGCAGAGCCAGACCGCCTTCGGCCTGGGCGCCGACGACTACGTGCGCAAGGTGCTGGTGCAGGCGCTGGGCGAGGACAAGGCCGGCAACCTGATCGAGCGCATCCTGCTCGGCCGCAACAGCAAGGGCCTGGAAACGCTCAAGTGGATGGACCCGCGCTCGATCGCCGACTTAATCCGCAACGAGCATCCGCAGATCATCGCCATCGTGCTCAGCTTTCTCGAAAGCGACCAGGCCGCCGACGTGATCAAGCTGCTGCCCGCGCGCACCCGCGTCGATGCCCTGATGCGCATCGCCACGCTGGAGGGCATACCGCCGAATGCGCTGTCGGAGCTCAACGACATCATGGAGAAGCGCTTCGCCGGCAACCAGGGCATGAACCAGAGCCAGGTCGGCGGCGTCAAGGTCGCGGCCGACATCATCAACTTCCTGGACACCAACACCGAGCAGCAGATCAGCACCGGCATCCGCGAGATCGATCCTGAGCTGTGCAACCAGATCCAGGAGCTGATGTTCGTCTTCGACAACGTCGCCGACCTCGACGACCGCGCCATCCAGTCGGTGCTGCGCGAGGTGCAGGGCGACAAGCTCGGCCTGGCGCTGCGTGGCGCCGACTCGAAGGTCAAGGACAAGATCCTGAAGAACATGTCGCAGCGCGCCGCCGCGATGCTGGTCGAAGACATGGACTCTCGCGGCCCCGCGCGCCTGTCCGACGTCGAAACCGCGCAGAAAGAGATTCTCGCCATCGTCCGTCGCATGGCCGACGCCGGCGAAATCCAGCTCGGCTCCAAGACTGAGGAGCTGCTGTGAGCAGCAGCCCGCAGGCGCCGGTGCGCATGCTCGCCGACAGCCCGGAGCTGCGCCGCTGGGAAGTGCCTGTGCTGGACGCCCCACCGCCGCCCGCGCTGGAGCCGGAGGCCGACGAGCCGCTGCCGCTGCCGCCCTCGCTGGAGGAGATCGAAGCCATCCAGCGCGCCGCCCATGAAGAAGGCTTTGCCGCCGGCCACGCCGAAGGGCTGGCCCAGGCGCAGGCCGAGATGCGTCTGCTGCAGGCCCGGCTCGAAGGCATTCTCGATGCGTTCTCGAAGCCGCTGTCCGAGCTTGAGGGCGAAGTCGAGCGGGCGCTGTCCGAGCTGGCCGCGCGCATTGCCGGCACCCTGGTGCGCCATGCCTACGTCGTGCAACCCGAACTGCTGGCGCGCTTGACTCACGAGGCCATCGACAGCCTCGGCGAGAAGCCACGCCAGGTCGAAGTGAGGCTGCACCCCGAAGACCTCGAAGCAATCGCCCCCTTGCTGCCCGACAGCGCCGGCGTGCGCATCCACGGCGATCCCGCCCTGGCACGCGGTGACCTGCGCGTGCACGCCGAGGACGTGCGCCTCGATGCCCGCCTCGCGACCCGGCTGGAGCAGATCCTGCCGCGCCTGCTGGCGGACTCGCCCGCGGCCGATGAAGGTGAGCCCGCATGAGCGCACAGGCCGAACTCAGCGCGCGCCATGCGCGACTCGCCGCACGCCTGCGCACCCATGCAGCGCCGCCCGGCAGCCGCGAGTTCCTGCGCGAGGGCGTGCTGAAGCGCGTGGTCGGGCTCACGCTGGAAGCGGTCGGCTGCGAGGTGCCGCTCGGCGCGAACTGCCGCCTGCAGACGGCCAACGGCAGCTGGGTCGACGCTGAAGTGGTCGGCTTCTCCGGCGAGCGCACCTTCCTGATGCCCAGCACCGAGGTGCAGGGCCTGCTGCCGAATGCGCGCGTAGTCCCGGTGCCCGGCGGCGCTGCCGGCGTGCGCGTTGGCGAAGCCCTGCTCGGGCGCGTGATCGACGGCGAGGGCGTGCCGCTCGACGGCCGCGGCGAGCCGCGCTGCGAGGCCACGGTCAGCCTGACCGGGCCGGTCATCAATCCGCTGCAGCGCGAGCCCATCCATCAATCGCTGGACGTCGGCGTGCGCGCGATCAATGCGCTGATCCCGATCGGCCGCGGCCAGCGCGTCGGCCTGTTCGCCGGCTCCGGCGTCGGCAAGTCGACCCTGCTCGGCATGATGACCCGCTACACCTCGGCGGATGTGGTGGTGGTCGGCCTGATCGGCGAGCGCGGCCGCGAAGTGCGCGACTTCGTCGAGAACACGCTGGGCCAGATGGGCCTGAACCGCGCGGTGGTGGTCGCCACGCCGGCCGACCGACCGCCGCTGGCGCGCCTGCACGGCGCCTGGCGCGCCACCGCCATCGCCGAGTACTTCCGCGACCAGGGCCGCAATGTGCTGCTGCTGATGGATTCGCTGACCCGCTTCGCCCAGGCGCAGCGCGAGATCGGCCTGTCGGTGGGCGAGCCCCCCACCACCCGCGGCTATCCGCCCAGCGTGTTCGCGCGTCTGCCGCAGCTGGTCGAACGCGCCGGCAATGGCTCTGCGGGACGCGGCTCCATCACCGCGTTCTACACCGTGCTCACCGAAGGCGACGACGTGCATGAACCGATCTCGGACGCCGCCCGCGCGATTCTCGACGGCCACATCGTGCTCTCGCGCGCAGTGGCCGAAGGCGGCCGCTATCCGGCCATCGATGTCGAGGCCTCGGTCAGTCGCGTGGTCAGCGAGATCGCCGACAGCGACTGGCGCGCGCAGATCAGCCAGGTGCGGCAGCTGATGTCGGCCTATTCGAGCCACAAGGACCTGATCTCGATCGGCGCCTACCAGCGCGGCTCGGACCCGCGCGTCGATGACGCGCTGCGGCGCTGGCCGGCGCTGATGCGGTTCCTCAACCAGGATGTGGCCGACGCCGCAGACATCGCCAGCAGTCGGGCCGCACTCTCCCACCTGATCCACGAAGGCAGCACCGGAGCCTGAGAATGGACAGCAAGCGTCTCCGACCGATCCAGCAGATCGCGACCGACCGCGAAACCGAGCGCGCCCGCGCCCTGGCCGAGCGCAGCAAGCACCTGGCCACGCACCAGCAGCGTCTTGATGAACTGTCGAAGTACGCGCACGAGTACGCCCAGCCTGCCGCCCAGCTGACCAGCGCGGCCCAGCTGCTAAACCGTCGCGCCTTTCTGGACCGCCTCGACGACGCCCTGAAACAGCAGCAGCAGGCGGTGCGCCGCGCCGAGGAGAACTGCCAGATCGAGCGCACCCGACTGCTGCTCGCCAGCCGCGAGAAGGCGGTGCTGGAGAAGTTGTCCGCGGCCTACCAGAAGCGCGAAGCGCACATCGATAACCAGCGCGCGCAGCGCGAGCTGGATGACCACGCCGCCCGCCAGCATCTGCGGGGCCGCGGAGACACACCATGAGCGCGAGCGGACTCAGCGCGATCGCGACAGCCGCCAGCCCCGCCCGCGCCGCAGGTGCCCGAGCTGAGGTCGCGGGCGAGGCGGGCGCTTTCCCTGCACTGCTGGCCGGATCCGAGCCACCCACGCCATCGGCGCTGCCCTCGCAGGTGCTGACTGCCGCCCCCGACGCCATGCCGGCGAACACCGACGACAGCGAACCGCTGAGCCCCGACGCCAGCCTCTTGGCCGCGCTCGGGCTTGCGCCCTTGCCGCCCGAGCCCGCGGCGGGCGGCGGTTGGAGCGCGGCGAGCGCCGCCGGCTTTGGCGGTCTGCTGGGTGCGCAGTTGCCCGCAGCCCCGTCCGCATCGCTGGCGGGCGCCGCCAGCGCGCGGTCCCTCACGCCGCCGGCCTCGCTTCCGGCGCCAGTCGCTTTGGCGACTGCGCCTGCGGTGGAGGCAAGCCTGCCGCAAGGCGCGGGTGGCGTGCCGACTGCGGCCTTGGCCGCGATCGCACTGGCGCAGTCCACATCCGCGCCCACCGCCAGGGCTGCAGCCGCCGCGGACGCCCAGGCTGCACCCGTCGCAGTTCAGGCTCTGGCAGCGACAGCCGCGGCGACCGCGACCGCCACGCTCGCGCCCACAGCGCCAGCGCCCGCGCTCGCGTCCAGCCTCACGGCGCGCACAGGTGCTGCCGCTGAGCTGCCGTCGGCGAAACCGCGTATCGACGCCACTGCGCTCGACAAGGCGCAGCTCTCCGCGCTGAACGTCGATACCGCGTCGATCCGCCTCACAGCCCTCGTCCAGCCCGCGAGCCCGCGCCCGGCGGCCGACTTCAGCCTGGGGTCCCTGCCGGGGCAAGGCCTGCCGGGTGCGTCTGTGCCGGCGAGCTCCGCGCTCGAACCGATCGCTGCGCGGGATGCCATCGCGCTATCGCTGGCGGGCACGGACCTCGAGTCCACCGCCAGCACACGACGACCTGCGGGCGAAACCGGCTTCCTGCTGCCCATCACGCCCTTCGGCCTGGAACGCGCCGAGCTCACGGCCAGCCCGCGCGAGAGCCTGATGACCCTGCCGCCACTGTTCGTGACTGCGCGCCTTGACGCGGCCTCGCCTCAGTTCAGCTCGGCCCTGGGCCAGCAGATGCAGTGGATGGCCACGCAGCAGATCGGCCGCGCCGAACTGCGGCTCGATCCGGAAGAGCTGGGCCCCTTGGAAATCCGCCTGGAGTTGAACGGCGATGAGATCCGCGCCGAGTTCAGCAGCCGCAGCGCTGAGGTGCGCAGCCTGCTCGAAACGCAGGTCCCGCGGCTGCGTGAACTGCTGGCCGAGCAGGGCTTCAGCCTGGCCGACGCCCAGGTCGGACAGGAGCGCGCGGCCTACCAGGACGCGCCGCAGCAGCGCGAACAGTTCGCAAGACGCGAGGAAAGCGCCGAGCCCACGCGACCCGACAGCGCCGAGACTTCAAGCGCGACTGCCGCGCGGCAGCGGGAAGGCCTGGTCGACGACTTCGCCTGAGGGCGGGGATTGGGGATTGGGGATTGGGGATTGGGAATCGGGAATCGGGAATCGGGAATCGGGAATCGGGAATCGGGAATCGGGAATCGGGAATCGGCGCGAGCATAGGGTGGGTCTTGACCCACCGCGCGGAAGCCTCGAACACGCCCAAGCCCACGCTCGCAACGGCCGCCAGCCTTCCGCCCGCCGCATGAAGCCCAGGTGCCGCGTGCACCGCGACCAGGCGATGAAGTCGGTAGGTCAAAGCCCACCCTATGGAATCCCGGCCGCGACAAAGCTCTCAAGCCGGTGGGTCAAGACCCCACCCTATGGGTTCGCTCAGCCGGCGCCGCGGAGCTGGCTCTGCTGGTAGCGCTCCAGGCCCAGCATGCGGATCAGGCGCAGCTGCTGCTCCAGCCACCGGGTATGGTCTTCCTCGGTGTCCTTCATCTGCGCGAGCAGGATGTCGCGGGTGACGTAGTCGCCATGCTGTTCGCACAGCGCCACGCCGCGCGCGAGATGCCCGCGCACCGTGTACTCCAGCTGCAGATCGCGGCCCAGCATTTCTTCGACCGTGCGGCCGGGCTCGAAAGCGTCAGGCCGCATGTCGGGATCACCGCCGAGGAACAGGATACGGCGCAGCAGCGCATCGGCATGCTGCCCCTCTTCCTCGGCCTCGTGATTGATGCGTTCGTACAGCGCCGCAAGGCCGAGGTCGTCGTAGCGGCGCGAATGGATCAGGTACTGATCGCGCGCAGCCAGCTCGCCGCGCAGCAGGAACCTCAGATACTCGACAACTTCCGGATGCCCTTGCATGGTGCCGCCTCCACGAAAACCGATAGGCAGGATACCCAAGGCTTCGTGGAGGCGATCAGATGAGAAGCGTTCAAGAGCTGGGATTGGGGGTGAGGCGGCGCGCTTGCGCGGCACTGCCGCGCGGGTCGCCGAACGCCCGAGCGCTGTGCGCGAGGGCCGGGCCGGAGGCAGGCGGCCCGCTTGCGCGGCACTGCCGCGCGGGTCGCCGAACGCCGGAGCGCTGTGCGCGAGGGCCGGGCCAGAGGCAGGCGGCCCGCTTGCGCGGCACTGCCGCGCGGGTCGCCGAACGCCGGAGCGCTGTGCGCGAGGGCCGGGCAGGGATTCGCAGCCCGCGGTGTGGAGGCCGAGGGCGTGTCATCAGGGCGATGATCGTCAAAGGCCTACAGGCCTGACCGCCGTCCCGACCGTCGGCCAATCCCCAATCCCAAATCCCCGCCTCTCACCCCCTCATCGCGTTCCGCACCTGCGCTTCCACCGCGGCGATCGCGCTCATGTTGACGACGCGGCGCACGGTGGCGGACGCGGTGAGCACGTGGGCGCTGTGCGAGACGCCCATCAGGATCGGACCCAGGCCCACCCCGTCGGTCATGCTGCGGACCAGGTTGTAGGCGGTGTTGGCGGCGTCGAGATTCGGAAACACGAACAGGTTGGCGCGGCCCTTGAGCCGCGAGTCGGGGAACAGACGCTCGCGGATGTCCTCGTTCAGCGCGGCATCGACGTGCATCTCGCCTTCCACTTCGAGCTTCGGCGCACGCACGCGGATCTTCTTCAGCGCCTCGCGCAGCTTGACCGCGCTGGGGCTGTCGTGGGTGCCGAAATTGCTGTGGCTGATCAGCGCGATCTTCGGCTCGATGCCGAACATCTTGATGCGGTAGGCCGCCTGCAGCGCGCTCTCGGCGATCTGGTCGGCGGTGGGGTCCACCTGCATGTGGGTATCGGTGAAGAAGAACACGCCCTTGTCGTTCAGCACCGCTGAGAGCGCAGCGACCTTGTCCTCGCCCTGATCGGTGCCGAGCACGTCGAGCACGTGCTTGGCCTTCTTCTGGTAGCGGCCAACCAGGCCGCAGAGCAGGGCGTCGGCTTCGCCGCGGCGGACCATGAGCGCGGCGATGACCGTGGCGCGCGAGCGCACGATCGCCTTGGCGGCCGCAGGCGTTACACCGCGACGCTGCATGATCTGGTGGTAGAGCTGCCAGTACTCGTTGAAGCGCGGGTCGTCATCGATGTTGGTGATATCGACATCGACACCCGGGCGGATGCGCAGACCCAAGCGCTGGATGCGCGCTTCAATGACGGCCGGACGACCGATCAGGATCGGCCGCGCGATGCGCTCGTCGACCACGGTCTGCACCGCGCGCAGGGCGACTTCTTCTTCGCCCTCGGCGTAAGCGACGCGCTGCAGCTGGGCGCGGGCGCGATCGATCACCGGCTTCATCAGCAGGCCGGTGCGGAACACGAAGGTGTTGAGTCGCTCGCGATAGGCATCGAGATCGATCGTGCGCGTGGCCACGCCCGATTCCATGGCCGCCTTCGCCACCGCCGGCGCCAGCGAAGCCAGCAGACGCGGATCGAAGGGCCGCGGGATCAGGTAGTCGGGCCCGAAGCTCGGCGTCTCGCCGGCGTAGGCCGCGCCGAGGTCTGAGGCCTCCTTGCGCGCGAGTTCGGCGATCGCGTTGACGCAGGCCAGCTTCATGGCCTCGTTGATGGTGGTGGCGCCGACATCCAGCGCGCCGCGGAAAATGTAGGGAAAGCACAGCGCGTTGTTGACCTGGTTCGGATAGTCCGAGCGGCCGGTCGCGACGATGCTGTCGGGGCGGGTGGCGCGCGCCAGCGCCGGGTCGATCTCGGGCGTGGGGTTGGCCAGGGCCAGCACCACCGGGCGGTCGGCCATGCTGCTCAGCATGTCCGGCTTCAGGATGTTGCCGGCCGACAGGCCCAGGAACACATCGGCGCCAACCAGGATTTCAGCGAGGCTGCGCGCCGCGGTGTCGCGCGCGTAGCGGCGCTTGTCGGGGTCGAGATCGGTGCGGCCGGTGTGCAGCACGCCGTCACGATCGATGGCAAGGATGTTCTCGGGCTTCAGGCCCAGCGCCACCAGCATGTCGAGACAGGCGATGCCGGCGGCACCCGCGCCGGAGGTCGCGAGCTTGACGTCCTCGATCTTCTTGTCGACCACGTGCAGCGCGTTCAGCACCGCGGCGCCGACGATGATCGCGGTGCCGTGCTGGTCGTCGTGGAAGACCGGGATCTTCATCCGCTCGCGCAGCTTGCGCTCGACGATGAAGCACTCGGGCGCCTTGATGTCTTCCAGGTTGACGCCGCCGAAGGTGGGCTCCAGCGCGGCGATGATGTCGACCAGCTTGTCGGGGTCGTTCTCGCTGACCTCGATGTCGAACACGTCGATGCCGGCAAACTTCTGGAACAGCACGCCCTTGCCTTCCATCACCGGCTTGGCCGCCAGCGGGCCGATGTTGCCGAGGCCGAGCACAGCAGTGCCATTGGTGATGACCGCGACCAGGTTGGCGCGGGCGGTGACGGTGGAAGCCTGGTTCGGGTCCTCGACAATGGCCTCGCAGGCCGCCGCCACGCCCGGCGAGTACGCCAGCGCCAGGTCACGCTGGTTGACCAGCGCCTTGGTCGGCGTGACCTTGATCTTTCCCGGCGGATGCTGGCGGTGGTAGTCGAGGGCGGCTTGCTTGAAGGCGTCGTTGTCGGACATGGCGGGCGCGGGGCTCAAGAGACAGCGGGGCCGCCCATGGTAGCGCCCCGCGCGCACCGCAACGGGCCATGCCGGTGCGTATGTGGCCGCCGCCGTCGGCCTGCGCTCAGAGCGTGTGAAAAAGCCCAGACGCCGTAGCGAGGGCGTCTCTGGGTGTTCGTGGCAAAGCGCACGACGTGAATTCAAGGGAGTTTGGCGAGCTAGTGACCGCGGAATTCGCGGAGCGCGCTGCCGCCACGGACGGCCAGAGGCGGCCGCAGTAGGCGGGTGGTTTTTTCACACGCTCTCAGCCGGTGCCTGCCTGTACCAGCACCAGCACCGCCAGTACCGCGAACACCACGGCCGCCGCATAGCGCGCCGCCTTCAGCGGCAGCCGATGGGCGAACCTGGCGCCCAGCGCCACCACCGGCACATTGGCCAGCAGCATGCCGAGCGTGGTGCCGAGCACCACCATCGCCAGCTGCTCGTACTTCGCTGCCAGCAGCACGGTGGCGATCTGGGTCTTGTCGCCCATCTCGGCGATGAAGAAGGCGATGGTGGTGGCGATGAAGGGCCCGAAGCGGGGCTTGGGCGCGTCCTCGTCATCGAGCCTGTCGGGAATCAGCACCCAGATCGCCATGCCCAGCAGCGAGGCGAACAGGATCCAGCGCAGCGCGCCCTCGGGAATGTAGTGCGCGGCCACCGCCCCCAGCCAGCCGGCCAGCGCATGGTTCAACAGCGTGGCTACCAGGATGCCCCAGGCGATTGGCCAGAAGCGGCGGTAGCGGGCGGCGAGTATCAGCGAGAGCAATTGAGTCTTGTCGCCGATTTCAGCGATGGCGACGGCGAGCGTGGAGAACAGCAGGGCTTCCATGTCGGTGGCTTCTCGTGCGTGGCCGGGTGACAGGATGGACGCGCGGACGAGGCCGTCGCACCCGGCCCGGGTCGACGCATCGCCAGCGGTCTCGTCAGGCCCGATGCCGGAATCGCTCCGACCACCGGCTCCGCGCGCCAGGGCCGGCCGGCTCAGTGTGTTGACGGGCGGTCGCGCCGGTTTCGAGAGGGACTCCAGCGCGCGACTACTCCCCGTTGGGGGCGCGCAGTGTACGCCGATGCGCTGATGGGAGTACGCCATGGGGGAGGTGCTGGCGCACCGTGGACTCGACGCAGCCCACGGCCCGCAAGCGCGCGGGGCGCGAACGCGCGACTCTGCGCTTGGGCTGAGCCGGGGCACAGCATGGCCTCGACGCACGGCGGGCGTCGGGCTCATGGTGGGTCAAGACCCACCCTATGCGGCCGGCGCACGCGATGCGGCTCGGCTTCGACGAATCCCGAATCCCTACCCGGCCCTCGCGCACAGCGCTCCGGCGTTCGGCGACCCGCGCGGCAGTGCCGCGCAAGCGGGCCGCCTGCCTCCGGCCCGGCCCTCGCGCACAGCGCTCCGGCGTTCGGCGACCCGCGCGGCAGTGCCGCGCAAGCGGGCCGCCTGCCTCTGGCCCGGCCCTCGCGCACAGCGCTCCGGCGTTCGGCGACCCGCGCGGCAGTGCCGCGCAAGCGGGCCGCCTGCCTCCGGCCCGGCCCTCGCGCACAGCGCTCGGGCGTTCGGCGGCCCTCGCGCGCAGCGCTCGGGCGTTCGGCGACCCGCGCGGCAGTGCCGCGCAAGCGGGCCGCCTGCCTCTGGCCCGGCCCTCGCGCGCAGCGCTCGGGCGTTCGGCGACCCGCGCGGCAGTGCCGCGCAAGCGGGCCGCCTGCCTCTGGCCCGGCCCTCGCGCGCAGCGCTCGGGCGTTCGGCGACCCGCGCGGCAGTGCCGCGCAAGCGGGCCGCCTCACCCCCAATCCCCGCGCTCAAGGCCCAATTCTTGTCACCCTGCCTGCACTGCCCTACCCTGCCCGGCCTGACCGCAGGGGCCGCCGGCCCGCCGTGGTAACGACCTGTTCCGGCGGCCGCGGTGGCCGCCTTTGCGTTTTCGAGCGGCCGCGCGCCGCGGGGGAAGACCCGATGCTGCAGATCCTGTTCGGCCTGTTCGGCCTGGCCTGCCTGATAGCGATCGCCTGGCTGTTCTCGGAGGCCAAGCGCAGCGTGGACTGGAAGCTGGTCGGCACCGGCGTCGCCCTGCAGATCGTCTTCGCGATCTTCGTGCTCATGACGCCCTGGGGCGCCACCATCTTCGGCGCGCTCAGCGAGGGCTTTGTTCAGCTGCTTGGCTTCACTGGCAAGGGCGCCAGCCTGATCTTCGGCTCACTGGCAGATCAAAAACTCACAGGTGACGCGATCGCCGTGGGTGCAGGCGAAACTGACCCAGAAGCCTACAAACGTTACGGCTTCATCTTCGCCTTCCAGGTGCTGCCGACGATCATCTTCTTCGCCGCTTTCATGGGCGTGCTCTACCACCTTGGCGTGATGCAGGCGGTGGTCAAGGGCATGGCCTGGGTGATCACCAAGGCCATGCGCGTGTCGGGCGCCGAGACCCTGTCGGTCTGCGCCAACGCCTTCATCGGCCAGACCGAGGCGCCGCTGGTCATCAAGCCCTATGTGGCCAGCATGACCCGCTCGGAGCTGCTGACGCTCATGGTCGGCGGCATGGCGACGATTGCCGGCGGCGTGCTCGGCGCCTACGTGCTGATGCTGGGCGGCAGCGACCCGGCGGCGCAGGCCGAGTTCGCCAAGCACCTGCTCACCGCCAGCATCATGGCCGCGCCGGCGACCCTGGTGATTGCGAAAATCCTCTGCCCCGAAGCCGGCAAGCCCGTGACCTTGGGCAAGGTCGAAGTCGAAGTCGAGAAGACCACCGCCAACGTCATCGATGCGGCGGCTGCGGGCGCCTCCGAGGGCCTCAAGCTGGCGCTCAACGTCGGCGCCATGCTGCTTGCCTTTACCGCCCTGATCGCCCTCATCAATGCCCCGATCGGCTGGCTCAGCGAAATCACGGGACTGTCCGCAGCGATCGGCAAGCCGGTCGACCTGTCGGTGCTGCTGGGCTATGTGCTGGCGCCGATCGCCTGGGTCGTCGGCGTGCCCTGGGAAGACGCCAACGCCGTCGGCGGCCTGATCGGCACCAAGGTCGTGCTGAACGAGTTCTTCGCCTACAACCAGCTCTCCGCGATCAAGGCGAGCTTGAACGAGAACTCGATCATCATCGCCACCTACGCCCTGTGTGGCTTCGCCAACTTCAGCTCGATCGCCATCCAGATCGGCGGCATCGGCTCGCTGGCGCCCGAGCGCCGCGCCGATCTCGCGCGCTTTGGCCTGAAAGCGGTGCTGGGCGGCTCGCTGGCGACCCTGATGACCGCCACCATCGCCGGCGTGCTGACCCAGCTCGCAGGCTGACGCCGTGCCCGCGCGCGTCGTCGTTGTCGGCAGCTACAACCAGGACATGGTCTGGCGCACCGCGCGCTTTCCGGTGCCGGGCGAAACGCGTCTTGGCACCTTCGACACCGGCCCCGGCGGCAAGGGCTTCAACCAGGCCATCGCCTGCGCCCGCCAGGGCGTGGCGACCCACTTCATCGGCGCGCTCGGCGATGACGCCATCGCCCGCGGCATGCGCGAGCTTGCGCTGAGCGAGGGCCTGGCCCTGCACTGCGAGACGCATGCCCAGTTGGCCACCGGCACCGCGGCGATTCTGGTCGAGGACAGCGGGCAGAACCTCATCGTGGTCGGGCCGGGCGCGAACGCGGCACTCAGCGTGGCCCACGTCAGCGCGCAGGCGGCGGTCATTCGCGCCGCGCGCGTGCTGGTGACCCAGCACGAAGTGAACCACGCGGCCTCGCTGGCCGCGCAGAAGATTGCCCGCGCCGCCGGCGTGCTCTGCCTGCACAATCCGGCGCCGCCGGTCGATGCGCGCGACCTTGAACTGGTCGACGGCGCCGACCTGATCACGCCCAACGAAACCGAGTTCGTGCAGCTGCTGAAGCTGCGCGGGCTCGATGCACCGGCTGCGGACACCCTCGCGGGGCTGTCTGCGGAAACGCTGCACGCACTCTGTCGGGCCCTGCACGCAGGAACGGTGGTCTTGACCCTGGGCGCGCAGGGCGCGTTTGTCTCGCACGCCGATGCGCAGCCTCGCGGCGATGGCGCCAAGCACTACCGGGCCGCGCCGGAACAGGTGGAGGCGATCGACACCACCGGCGCCGGCGATGCCTTCAGCGGCGCGCTGGCGGCGGCGCTGGCGTCTGCACCCGAGGCACCCTTCGCCGAGGCCGTGCGTACGGCCGGTCGCGTGGCGGCGCTGTCCACCGAGCGGCGCGGTGCCGCGCTCGCCATTCCGCGCTTGCACGAGGTGGCGCAGCGCTTCAGGGCTTGAGCGCTTGGCGGCTGCGCCGGGTCCTTCGACCAGAACTGGAGCCACCGTCGCGCTTCGGTGGGTCGACGTCCGCCCCTTGCGGGCCGCTTTGGATGGAGTGCCTCGACTCCCGCGCGCGCCTAGGGAGGGTCTTGACCCACCGCAGACTGCCATAGGGTGGGTCTTGACCCACCGCAGACTGCCATAGGGTGGGTCTTGACCCACCGTGGTCTGCAGATTCGCCCAGATCATCGCTCCGCAGCGAAGCTGCGGCCCGCAGGCGCGTGAACGCGACCAAATTGAAGCCAATGTCGAGCTTCGGTGGGTCAAGACCCACCCTATCCGCTTGCGCGCGTGCCGGGACACGAGGCCCCTGAACGACGCCCCCACGCGCGCCACCGCACTTCGGGAAACATTCAGTTGCAATCCCTAGGCTGCCGACCTGGCAGGGGGCTGCACTCTGACAGACTCGAACACAGGTGGATCCCATGAAGACCCCGATCATCGCTGCGCTTTCCGTCCTGGCCCTCGGCGGCGTTGCCGTCGCCTCGTACGGCGGCTTCTCGCGCGCCAACCAGGCACAGGTGCTGTCGGCCGAGCCGATCCTCGTCACCGAACCGGTACTGGCCGAGGTGCTGCGGTCAAGCCCGGTCGAGGAGAACCGGCCGGTCAGCCGCCAGGAATGCAGCGAGCGCTCAGTGCAGCGGCGCGCGCCGGAGCGCTACGGCGATCGCGACGGCATGGTGGCGGGCGCGGTGATCGGCGGCCTGCTCGGCAACCAGGTCGGTGACGGCAGCGGTCGCGCCGCCGCCACCGCTGCCGGCGTGCTCGCGGGTGGCGCGATCGGCCGCGAAGTCGATCGCCGCCACACCGGCGGACGGCCCTACAGCGAGAGCGTCCGCGAATGCCGCGAGGTCCAGGACAGCGAGCGCGTGGTCGTGGCCTGGGACGTCGAGTACCGCAGCGAAACCGGCACCGGGACCCAGCGTGTGAGCACCCAGCCGGGCGCGCAGATCCAGATCGGCGAGCGCGAGCGCGTGGTCGGCTACGACGTGCGCTGGCGCTACGGCGAGCTGGAGGGCGAGAGCCGCCTGCGCGAGAAGCCTGGCGACACCCTGCCGGTCGAGAACGGCCGCATCGCGCCCTCGCTGATGCTGTGATCCTCGCGCTGCTGTGATGGGCTGAAGGCAGGCCCCGGAAGCGCGAAGATCAACACATGCGCAAGCCACCAGAGACTGACGTTGGGCCGCGCTGCGCTTGGCCCAACCTACCCAAGCCCTCGCAGCCCGTAGGCTGGGCCAAGTCGAAGGCCCGGCTCAAGGCCGCACACCCGCGAATCGCTGACTCAGCCAGGTAGGTTGGGCCAAGCGCAGCGCGGCCCAACTGCTTCGCTGTGAAACGTCTGGAAGCGTCAGGCCGCGACCGACACGCCCGTCTTTTCGCTTAGCTCTTCGAAGCTCACCCCAGGCGCCAGCTCGACCAGCTTGAGCCCCGCAGGGGTCACGTCCAGCACGGCCAGCTCGGTGATGATGCGGTTGACCACGCCGACGCCGGTCAAGGGCAGCGAGCAGGCGGGCAGGATCTTGTGTTCGCCGCCCTTGGCGGTGTGCTCCATCAGCACCACCACGCGCTTCACGCCGGCGACCAGATCCATCGCGCCGCCCATGCCCTTGACCATCTTGCCGGGCACCATCCAGTTGGCGAGGTCGCCTTTGTCGGTGACCTGCATGGCGCCGAGGATGGCGAGGTCGATGTGGCCGCCGCGGATCATCGCGAAGCTGTCGTGGCTGCCGAAGTAGCTGGCGCCAGCGCGGGCGGTGACCGTCTGCTTGCCGGCGTTGATCAGGTCGGCATCGACTTCGGCTTCGGTCGGGAAGGGGCCGATGCCAAGCAGACCGTTCTCGCTCTGCAGCCAGACGTCCATGCCGTCGGGGATGTGGTTGGCCACCAGGGTCGGCAGGCCGATGCCGAGGTTGACATAGGCGCCGTCGGTGAGTTCGCGGGCGGCGCGCTGCGCCATCTCGTCGCGGGTCCAGGGCATGTCGGAGTTTCCTTCGAATGGGGCGGGCGGTGGGCCCGCGGTGTCGTGATGGGATTGGACCGGGGCGGTGTCGGGCTGCGGTCGTGTTCGGGTTGGACCGGGGCGGTGTCGAGCTCCGGTGGGTCAAGACCCACCCTATGCAGTCGCGGTGGGCGGCTAGGGACGTTCGGCACGGCCCACCGCAGGCGCGCCGCGAATCAGGCGGCGCGCGTGGTGCGCTGCTCGATGCGCTTTTCGGGCGTGGGGTTGACCACGATGCGGTCGACGTAGATGCCCGGCAGGTGCACATGGTCGGGGTCGATCTCGCCGATCTCGACAAGCTGCTCGACCTCGGCCACGCAGACCTTGCCGGCCATGGCGCAGGCCGGGTTGAAGTTGCGCGCGGTCTTGCGGAACACCAGGTTGCCGGCCTTGTCCGCCTTCCAGGCCTTCACAAGTGAGACATCGGCCTTGAGCGCGGTTTCCAGCACGTACCAGTGGCCGTCGGGGAACTGGCGGGTCTCCTTGCCTTCGGCGACGACGGTGCCGTAGCCGGTGCGGGTGAAGAAGGCCGGGATGCCGGCGCCACCGGCGCGCAGGCGCTCGGCCAGGGTGCCCTGCGGATTGAATTCGAGTTCGAGCTCGCCCCCCAGGTACTGGCGCTCGAACTCCTTGTTCTCGCCGACGTAGCTGGAAATCATCTTGCGGATCTGACGCGTGGAAAGCAGCTGGCCCAAACCGAAGCCGTCGACGCCGGCGTTGTTGCTGATCGCGGTGAGGTTCTTGGCACCCGAATCGCGCAGCGCGGCGATCAGGGCTTCGGGAATGCCGCAGAGGCCGAAACCGCCCACCGCCAGCGTCTGGCCATCAGCCACCAGATCGCGCAGCGCGGCCTCCGCGCTCGGGTAAACCTTGTTCTTGCCGCCGCGGGCGGCGGGTGCGGTGTCGCTCATGGGCGTGGCCTCGCAAGGATGTGGGGCAAGGCCGCGGATTCTACCTGCCGCTCTCGGGCATCCGCTGCCGTACTTTCGGCCGATGTTGCACCACAACATGTCCATAGGGTGGGTCTTGACCCACCTTGGCGTTGACGCCCGCCCCGGACAAAGCTCGCGCCACGCCCATGGGGTGGGTCTTGACCCACCGTGGCATGAATGTTCGCCACGGTGCCGATCATCCGCATGCGTCGGGACTTCACGGCCGCGGAGGGGATGGGGCGATGCCGCTTCGATGGGGGTTGGGGCGAGTGTCGAGCTCATGGTGGGTCAAGACCCGCCCTATCGCTCGGATTGCGGGGATCGGTCCGGGGCGCTTCGGCGCCCGCCCTGCTAGACTTCGCGGTCTTCCGCGCCAGTGCGACCGCCTGCTGCCTTCCCGGCATCGGGCTGTGAGCCTGCGCGACCCACGCCCCAGGATCAGGACCCCGCCATGCAGTACATCTACACGATGATCGGCGTCAGCAAGATCGTGCCGCCGAAGCGCCAGATCATCAAAGACATCTCGCTGTCTTTCTACCCCGGCGCCAAGATCGGCCTGCTCGGCCTGAACGGCGCCGGCAAATCGACGGTGCTGCGGATCATGGCCGGCGTCGACAAGGACTTCCAGGGCGAGGCCCGTCCACAGCCGGGCATCAAGATCGGCTATCTGGAGCAGGAGCCCAAGCTCAACCCCGAGCACACCGTGCGCGAAGCCGTGCAGGAAGGCCTGGGCGAAATCTTCACGGCGCAGGCCGAGCTGGACAAGGTCTATGCCGCCTACGCGGAAGAAGGCGCGGACTTCGACAAGCTCGCCGCCGAGCAGGCGCGGCTGGAAGCCATCCTCGAATCGGGTGATGCGCACACTCTGGAACAACAGCTCGAAGTGGCCGCCGACGCGCTGCGCCTGCCGCCCTGGGACGCGAAGATCGGCCCGCTCTCGGGCGGCGAGAAGCGCCGCGTGGCGCTGTGCCGCCTGCTGCTGCAGAAGCCCGACATGCTGCTGCTCGACGAGCCGACCAACCATCTCGACGCCGAGTCGGTCGAGTGGCTGGAACAGTTCCTCTCCCGCTACACCGGCACGGTGGTGGCGGTGACGCATGACCGCTACTTCCTCGACAACGCCGCCGAGTGGATCCTCGAACTCGACCGCGGCCGCGGTATTCCCTGGAAGGGCAACTACAGCGACTGGCTGGTCCAGAAGGAAGAGCGCCTCAAGCAGGAAGAGAACCAGGAGAAGGCGCGCCAGAAGGCGATTGCGCGTGAGCTGGAGTGGGCGCGACAGAACGCCAAGGGCGGCCGCAGCAAGGGCAAGGCGCGTCTGGCCAAGCTCGACGAGCTGCAGTCGGTCGACTACCAGAAGCGTCAGGAGACGAACGAGATCTTCATCCCGCCGGGCGAGCGCCTGGGCAACTCAGTGATGGAGTTCAAGAACGTCACCAAGAGCTTCGGCGACCGCGTGCTGATCGAGAACCTGAGCTTCATCGTGCCGCCCGGCGCGATCGTCGGCATCATCGGCCCGAACGGCGCCGGCAAATCGACCCTGTTCAAGATGATCACCGGCCAGGAAAAGCCGGATTCGGGCTCGGTCAACATGGGCCCGACCGTCAAGCTGGCCTATGTCGACCAGAGCCGCGAGAAGCTCGAAGGCGACCACAACGTGTTCCAGGAAGTCTCCGGCGGCTCGGACATCCTCAACATCAACGGCGTGGAGATCCAGTCGCGCGCCTACATCGGCCGCTTCAACTTCAAGGGCCAGGATCAGCAAAAGCTCGTGGGCACCCTGTCCGGCGGTGAGCGCGGTCGCCTGCACCTGGCCAAGACCCTGCTGCAGGGTGGCAACGTGCTGCTGCTCGACGAACCCTCGAACGACCTCGACATCGAAACCCTGCGCGCGCTCGAAGACGCGATCCTGGAGTTCCCGGGCAACGTCTTCGTGATCAGCCACGACCGCTGGTTCCTCGACCGCATCGCCACCCACATCCTGTCCTTCGAAGGCGACAGCCACGTCGAGTTCTTCCAGGGCAACTACCGCGAGTACGAGGAAGACAAGAAGCGTCGCCTCGGCGAGGAAGGCGCCAAGCCGAAGCGGGTGCGGTTCAAGAAGTTGGTGTGAGAGCTGGGATTGGGGTGAGCCGGCGCGCTTGCGCGGCACTGCCGCGCGCGCCGACGAACGCCCGAGCGCTGTGCGCGAGGGCCGGGAAGGTATTCGGGATTGGAAGAAGACCCGTGCCGCGAGATTGGAGACCCCCCGCCCTGCGCGGGGGTTTTCGTTTTTCACAGCCGTCGACTCGGCGGCCAGGCCACCCCGACGCACCCGGCACATCACCCGCTGTGAATCCCCAATCCCCAATCCCGGCTTCAAACTCCTAACGCCGCAAGGCGTTTAACGCTAGTCTTGACGCCCCTTGAACGTCCGCCCCACGCCCATGTCGCACCGCCCCGTCCCGACCAGCCAACGCCTTGAACAGGTCCGCTACGAAATCCGCGGTGAGCTGGCGCGGCGAGCCCGGGAGCTGGAGCAGGCCGGGCGCAAGCTGTACAAGCTCAACATCGGCAACCCCGGCGCGTTCGGCCTGCATGCCCCTGCGCACATCCAGCAGGCGATTGCCGAGCACATCGCCGACAGCGATCCCTACTGCCACCAGCAGGGCCTGCCGCAGGCGCGCGAAGCCGTGGCCGCGCTGCACGTGGCGCGCGGCAGCAGTGGCGTCACTCCGAACGACGTGTTCCTCGGCAACGGCGTCAGCGAGCTGATCGACATCGCGCTGCGCGCCCTGCTGAACCCCGGCGAGGAAGTGCTGCTGCCGAGCCCGGACTATCCGCTGTGGAGCGCAGCCACGCTGTTGAACGGCGGCAACCCGCGCTACTACCACTGCCGGCCCGAGCACGGCTTCCTGCCCGATCCCGAGCAGATCGAGGCGCTGATCACCGCGCGCACCCGCGCGCTGGTGCTGATCAACCCGAACAACCCGACCGGCGCGGTCTACCCGCGCGCTCTGCTCAAGCAGATCGTCGAGATCGCCGAGCGCCATCGGCTGGTGCTGATGGTCGATGAGATCTATGACGGCCTGACCTACGACGGTGCGGAGTTCGTGCCGCTTGCACCGCTCTGCGGCGACGTCCCCTGCCTGTCGTTTGGCGGCCTGTCCAAGGTCTATCGCGGCTGCGGCTTCCGCGCCGGCTGGGTGGTGCTGTCCGGGCACCGCGGGCGGCTGGCCGAGTACCACCACGCCTTCGACCTGCTGGGTGCGCTGCGCCTGTGCGCCAACGTGCCCGCGCAGTGGGCGATTCCGGCGGCGCTCAACGGCCCCGACACCGCCAGCGCGCTGACCGCACCCGGTGGTCGGCTGCACGCAGCGCGGCAGGCGGTGATCGACGCCTGCAAGAAGAGCCCGCGGCTGTCGGTGGTGGCGCCGGGCGGCTCGATGTTCGCGTTTCCGGGCATCGACACCCGCGACCTGCCCGGCTTCGACGACTACCGCTTCGCGCTGGAGCTGCTGGAGCAGGACGGCGTGCTGATCGTGCCGGGCTCCAGCTTCAACGTCGCCTATCGCAACCACTTCCGCGTCACCCTGCTGCCCGAGCCCGCCGACATCGCCGAGGTCTTCCGGCGCATCGACGGCGCGCTGGACCGGCAGGCGCAGGCGATCAAGCGCGCGGTTGCATGATGGGCCGCTCGTACCTCGCGCTGGGCGACTCGTACACGATCGGCGAAGCCGTCGCTGAGGACCTGCGCTGGCCGGTGCAGCTGGTGGCCCGGCTCAACCGTCGTGAATTCCACTTCGACCCACCCGAGATCATCGCCACCACCGGCTGGACCACCGACGAGCTGGCCGCGGCGATGGATGCGAAGTATCCGGTCGGCACTCGCGCCGACTTCGACCTGGTCAGCCTGCTGATCGGGGTCAACAACCAGTACCGCGGCCGCGCGCTCGATGAGTACCGCGAGCAGTTCGCCGCCCTGCTGGAACGCGCGCTGGCGCTGGCCGGCGACGACCCGCAGCGGGTGCTGTTGCTGGCCATTCCCGACTGGGGTGTGACGCCTTTCGGCGCCAAGAGCGGGCGCGACACCGCACAGATCGCCCGCGAGCTCGATGCCTTCAACTCCGCCGCCGCCGAGATCGCGCGGGGCAGCAGCGTGCGCTTCGTCGACACCAGCGCGGTGTCGCGGGAGCACGGCGCCGAGTGGGTGGCCGAGGATGGCCTGCACCCGAGCGCAGCGCTCTACGCAGCCTGGGCCGAAGCCGCCGAGATCGCACTGCTCGGCCCATAGGGTGGATCTCGACCCACCGTGGCCGCCACGCTGGCCTCGGTTCCGGTAGTCGAAGTCGAAGCGCACCCACCTGCGATCGGGCCGACCGCGCGCGCCATAGCCCCCAAACATCCTCGATCGCGGGCAGCCGCTGGCCGACGGCGCGCGCCCGGGCAGGGTTGGGCGACAGCGTCCTCACCCGCGTTGGCGGGCCGGGACGCACCTGACCGCTCGGACTCGGCGCCTGGGCGGCGCGCGCTCCTCCGGGCTCCGCGGCGCGATCCGCCCGCACGCTCTCCCGTGAGCGATCTCAGCTCGTAACGCTCACCGCGCCGATGGCAACCGCCCGGCATTGAAGGCCCCGAGTGGCCTCCGCAGCTCGCGAATGATCTTTCCGGAGTTCTTGAAGCCATTGATGCTGAAACCATTCCGCTCGAAACGCTCCGGCTTGATCGATCTGGAGGCGCGGCCTGCGCGGGCTCGCTGAGGCTGCACCCCTGATCTGGCGAAGGCGCGCGGCACGCAGCGCGGCGACTGCACCAGACACGCTCGGCACGCCCTTTGCGGAGGTTTCACCATGGCTGACCCATCCCAACCCATCGGCGCCTTCCCTGCGTTTCGGCTCGATGCCGGCGCCGACGCGCAGCCGATCGAGATACACCTCATCGCCCAGCTCGCCCCAGGCAGCGGCGATCGGCTGATCGAAGAGACCGCGGCACGCCAGCGGGCGCACCCGGCCTATCGCGACGCCCTGGATGAGCCCTCGGTACGGCTGGCCGGCATGCACCTCGCCCACGGCGATCCGTCGTCGCTGTACAGCTTCGTCGTGGGCCCGCAGGGCCATCCGTTCCACCGCCACGCCGGGCCGCGCATGTTCACTGCGATCTCCGGAAGCTCGGGCGCGCTGCTGCGCTTCTCCGGCGCGAGCGATGCCGAGCTGGCTGTTGACCCCAGCGCCTTCGTGCGGGCCTTGCAGCAGGTTCGCGTGCCGCCGGACAGCCTGTTCAGCGTGCGCTTCGGCGGCGGCACCTGGCACCAGTTCCTGCCGCAGCGGCCCGGGCGCGGGCACGCCGCCCTGTTCGCGCTGTCCTGCCACAGCAACGAGCTGGGCGGCGCGCTCGACGAGGCCCTGCGCGCGCAGATCCTCGATGACCGCGCCGACATTCCCTGCCTTACCGAGACCGTGCCGGAACCGGTGCGCGCACTGTTGGCCGCAAATCCGGCGCCCGCGGTCGAACACCGGCTGAGCCTTGCCACGAAGCCCGACAGCTACGCCCAAGGCCTCGGCGACCTGCTGCGCCGCGCCAACGGGCGACTGCAGTCGACACTCGCGCGCTGGCAAACCGCGGAACGCCGGGCCGCCACGCCGCCTCTTGGGCCAACGATGATTCGTGAGCGGCAGCTGCCCGCGCGCAGCCTGCTGCCCGACCTGCTGGCGGAAGGCCACGACGACTGCACGCTGCTCGAACTGCCGGCCGAGTTCGGCCCACAGCCTTCGGCGACCCGCCTGCTGGCGCGGGTGCTTGAGGGCTTCGTGGAAAATCCGCCGGCCAGCGTCGGATGGCTGATGCGCCTGCGCAACCTGCTGGTCAAACCACTGGGCCTGCGCACCGCCACGCTGGGCTGCCCGGTGTCCTCCTTGCAGACCACGGATGCCCCCGACCGCTTCGTCGGCCGTTACCCGGTGCTGGCCAGCCAGGTCTCGGCGGACGACCGCTGGGCGGAAGTCATCCTCGGCGCGAACGATCGACACCTGCGCTTCCGCAGCAGCGTGAGCGTGAGCCTCGAACCCGCTGGCCGCTGCCAGATCCGACTGGCCACACGCGTCAGCACCCGCAACGCGTTCGGCGCCTTCTACCTGTTCGCGATCCGGCGCGTGCACGAGCGCCACGTCGCACCGACGCTGCTGCGCTGGGCGGTAGGCCATGCGCTCGCAGCGACTGACCCCGTCGCGCCTCGCCCCTTCGCTGAAGGCGCGGGATAGCCCATCCGCATGTCGCGCGCTTTGCCAAAGACACGCCCCACGGACCCCATAGGGTGGGTCTTGACCCACCGATGCTTGATCCTCGCCGCGAACGTCCCCTTGGCCGCATCCCCAAGGCCACGATCGCTCGCGGACCTGAAGCGCCCCATAGGGTGGGTCTCGACCCACCGATGCTTGATCCTCGCCGCGAACATCCCCTCGGTCGCATCCTCAAACCCGCGACCGCTCGCGGACCTGAGGCGCTCCATAGGGTGGGTCTTGACCCACCGAAGCTCGACTCTCGCAGCAAACCTCCACCCGCTCGCGTCGCCGATGCCGCGGTCGCCTGAAGCCGCTGCCTTGCCGCGCTGCAGGGCTCAGCGCAGGCGCGCCATGCCGCGAAGTTCGAGCGTGAACTCAACGCCGCTGCCATCGGCGAGATTGGCCGCGCGTGCACTGCCGGCATGGCGCTCGGCGACAAGCCGGACGATGTGCAGACCGAGGCCAAGATGCGGCGCGCTGCCGGCGGATGCGCTGCGCGGGCGCTGGCTCACCAGCGCATCGAACAGCTTCTCGTGGCGGCCTGGCGCCAGCGTCGGGCCGGTGTTGGCAATGGCGATCCGCGGGCCCTGAGCGCCTGCGCCAAGCTCGATACGGATCTCGCCTTCGGGCGGACAAAAGCTGCGCGCGTTGTCGACCAGTTTGTCCAGGGCTTGAACTATAAGGTCAGGCGCGCCGTGAAACGGCAGAGACTGGCCCGGCACCCGCACATCGAGCCGGCGCGGCGCCAGCAGCTCGCGATAGCCCTCGCCGCAGGCGCGCACCAGCCCGGTGAGGTCGAAGTCTTCGGGCTCGGCGCTGGCGATCGCACGCTCGATGCGCGAACTCTCGCCCATGGCGCGCACGATCGCGGCCAGCCGCTCGCTGCCGGCGCGAGCGCGATCGAGGTAGACGCGACTGGCCTCAGGCAGGTCCTGCGCTTCGAGGTTGTCGAGCGAGCCGCGCACCACCGCCAGCGGGGTGTGCAGTTCGTGCGAGAGCGTGCCGGCGAGGCTGCGCAGGTAGGCGGTGTAGCCAGCGACCTCGTCGAGCAGGGTGCCGAAGCTGCGCGAAAGCTCGCCGAGCTCGTCCACCGCCGCGCTGCGCTCGAAGCCGCGCGCAGCGTCGGCGCCGCCGCGTGCCAGCGCCGCCTCGGCCTGCTGCGACAGTCGCCGGATGCGCGTCGACAGCTGTCCGGCGAACAGGTAGAGCAGCCCCGCCAGCAGCAGGACAACCGCGAGGCTCACGCCCAGCACGCGCAGCAGGGCGCGGTCGGCCAGCAGCAGGGCCGCGCTGGCCTGACGCAGCACCAGGAGCCCGCGGTCTTCGCCCTGGATTTCGATCGCCGCCTGGGCGGACAGCTGCAGGCGATTGCCCTCCTCGATCGCACGCCAGCGCGGCGCTTCCACGCCATCGACGACGCTCGCGCCGGTCCGCTCCGGGTTCGCCGGCTCGATGCCGCCGAGCACGGCGGTGAACAGGCGCCGCCAGCCCGACACCTGGCCGGCATCGGCCGCGAGTTCACCGACCTGCAGCAGCGGATGACCGTCGCCATCCTGGAGCTCACAGACATGCGCCTGCGGGCACAGCGCCGCCAGCAGCTCCGCCAGCGCCGGCTCCGGCTCGCGCAGCGGCCGCAGCAGGCCATCGCCGAGCCGCAGGCCGGGCTCGCCCGGGCGCGCATGGTCGATGGCCTGCACGCCCAGGGCGAGCGGACGCAGGCCCGGCGGCAGGCGCAGCTCGATGCGGTAGCCGGCGGCGTCCTCCTGCCAGTAGCCGCTGATGCGCGGCGCAGGCCCACCCAGCGCCTGCACGGCGACGGCACCGGGCGCCGCGTTGGCGAGACGCAGGCGGGCGCGGCCGTCGAGGGTCTCCAGATCCAGCTCGACGCGATCGGCGTACTGCGCCTCCGGCTGCGCGGCTTCGGCGCGCAGGCGCGTGGTGTCGGCGACGTCGATCAGCAGGTGCAGGGCCTGCTCGCTGCGCGCCGCGCGCAGACGCAAACGGCCAGAGCTGTCGAGCGCGCGCGCGGACTCGGCCGTCTGCGGCCAGTCGCTGTCGTAACCGTCAAGCTCGATCGGGCCGGTGGCCGCAGGCACGGTGACGCCACCAGGCGCCAGCGGCAGCAGGCCGGGATCGCGCAGCAGGGCACGCTCGACGGCGCGGCTCATCACTTCGAGGGTGGCGGTCTGCTGGGCTTCCTGGCCGCGGCGCAGCTGGGCTTCGAGTTCGCGCACCAGCACCCAGCCGGCCGCCGGCAGGGCCAGCGCGGCGGCGGCAAGCAGCACCAGCTGCTGGCGCAGGCGCATGCGTTCAGGCGCTGAACGTGTGGAGGATCACGGCCGCCAGCGGTAGCCGGCGCCGTGCACGGTATCGACCTCGTCGAACTTCGCGTCGATCGCCTCGAACTTCTTGCGGATGCGCTTGATGTGCGAGGTGATCGTGGCCTCGTCGACGACGACTTCGGCCTCACGCATCAGCTGCTCGCGCGAACGCACGTGGCCGGGGTGGCGGGCCAGGGCGTGCACGATCCAGAACTCGGTGACGGTCAGCGGCACCGACTCGCCGTTCCAGCTGACCTGCATGCGCTCCAGCTCCAGGCGCAGGCCGCGCAGGGTGAACACGGTGTCGCGCGCGGCCGGCGAGCGCATCGCGTCGATGCGGCGGAACAGCGCGGCAACGCGGGCGGTCAGCTGCGGCAGCGAGATGTCCTTGCTGAGGTAGTCGTCAGCGCCCAGGCGCAGGCCCGAGATCACGTCGATGTCGGCATCGCGCGCGGTCAGGAACAGGATCGGCAGGGTCGGTGCGCGCGTGCGCAGCTCGCGACACAGCTCGAAGCCGCCCTCGGGCTCGTCGCCCAGACCGACGTCAATCAGCACCAGGTCGGGCAGCTTGAGCGCGAAGGCGGCACGCGCTTCCGGCCGGCTGCCGAAGCCATGCACCTGGTAGCCGTAGCGGCTCAGCGCGTCGATGTAGTTGGCGCGGATGGCCGGCTCATCCTCGACGATGGCGATGGTGCGCGACATGGGCGGCGTCCTTGAGGGCGGCTCAGTGCAGCGCGTCGGGCGCGCCGTGGCACTTCTTGTACTTCTTGCCGCTGCCGCAGGGGCAGGGATCGTTGCGGCCGATCTCCGACTCGCGACGCGCCGGCTGCGGCTTCTGCTCTTCAAGCCGCGCAAAGTGCAGGGCCTGCAGCACCGCCGGCAGCTCCATGATCAGCTGCACGCGCTCGGCGGCGCTGAGCGGCTCCATGTCCTCATCCCCCTCGAACTCGGACTCGTCGAAGCCCTCATCGAGTTCGTCGAGTTCGTCGGCCTCCTCGCGGACCTCGCGCAGGGCGTCGTCCAGTGCGCCGCGGGTGATCGGGCTGCCGGCCACCGGCTCACCGCCGCGCACCACGTTCATGATCTCGTCGAGCGCCGCGCGCACCTGGGTATCGGGCACGCCGGCCTGCTCGATCAGTCGCGCGGTGCGCGCCAGTTCGGGATCGGCCATGGCGGCAGCGACGCCCTCGGGCGTCAGCGGCGCTTCGTCGACGCGCTCGAAGTCGTCGTCCTCCAGGTCGTCGTCGAGATCGCCCTGCTCCTCCTCGTCAGGATCGCTCAGCGCGAAGATCACGCTGACAGCCTCTTCCAGCTCGGGGTCAGCATCGAGACGCTCATCCCAGGCCTCCTGCTGCAGGTACATGCCGTATTCGAAGCCGGCGGCCCAGTCAGCGCCGTAGGGCGTGTCGTCTTCGAGCGCATCGAGGCTGTTGGCGGTGACCGCCTCGAACACCTCCTGGCTCAGCTGGATCGCCGGCATGTGCGCGGTGAGATCCTCGGTGTCGGTCTGGGCGATACGGCGGCCCACCGAGCGCCAGAACGCCAGCAGCAGACGGTGCAGCTCCTCGTTGCGCTCGGCATCCTCGAAGGGCGCGTCGCCACCGCCCCAGACCGCAGGCAGCAGGGCCTCAACATCGGCCGGCTCGGGCGCGACGAACATCGCGCTGAAGAAACCGTCGACCGCCTCCAGATTCATGCCGTCGCGCGGCACCGCGCCATCCCAGAGCAGATCGTCCAGGCGCTGGAAATCGGCGTCGGAGAACGGCGCATTGGGCGGCGTGATCGAGGGCATGGAGTCGGCCTTTGGTGTGCTGGGGCCGACATGGTAACGCCGCAGGCGTCGCGAGGCGCCTGCGGCGCGGGATTGGGGGTGAGCCGGCGTGTTTGCGCGGCGCTGCCGCGCACGCCGGCGAACGCCCGAGCGCTGTGCGCGAGGGCCGGGTAGGGATTGGGGATTCGTTAGGAGCCGGTCGACTCAACGCTGTGAGCAGGCGAAGTCTGCGCAATGCTGAGCGCATCGATACGCACAGCTCTGTACTTCAATCCACGGAAGGCATTGCAGCCAGCACCCCCTCGGTCAAGATCGCGCGAGCGGATGAAACATCGACGCGGAATGAATCCTCTGCTCTCGCGAATCCCGAATCCCCAATCCCGAATCCCGGCTCAATACGCATACTCCCGGAACAGCGGATCCACCGAGCCGCCCCACTCGCGATGGAAGCGTTCGAGCTTGCGCTCGGCGGCGGTCTGGCCGCTGTCGACGATCTCGATCAGCGATTCGAGGTAGATGCGCTCGTCGACGCCGTTGCAGTTGAGGCGCGCGCGGCGCTGCAGGCCGTGGGCGGCGATCTTCAGCGTCTCGCGGGCCAGCTCCAGCACCTTGGAGTTGCGGAAGGGCAGCTTCAGCGCCTGCCGCGGCACGCCGTCGCGCAGGGCGTTGCGCTCTTCCATGCTGAAGTCGCGGACCAGGTCCCAGGCGGCATCCAGCGCGGTGTCGTCGTAGAGCAGGCCGGTCCACAGCGCCGGCAGCGCGCACAGGCGACTCCAGGGGCCGCCGTCGGCGCCGCGCATTTCGAGGTAGCGCTTGAGCCGCACTTCCGGAAAGGCCGTGGTGAGGTGGTCGCCCCAGTCGCTCAGGGTTGGCTTCTCGCCCGGCAGCACGCTGAGTTCGCCGCGCAGAAAGTCGCGGAAGCTCAGACCCGCGGCGTCGATGTAGCGGCCCTCGCGGTAGACGAAGTACATCGGCACATCGAGCAGATAGTCGACGTAGCGCTCGAAGCCGAAGCCGTCCTCGAACACGAAGTCGAGCATGCCGGTGCGGTCGGGGTCGGTGTCGGTCCAGATGTGCGAGCGGTAGCTCAGGAAGCCGTTCGGCTGGCCCTCGCGGAAGGGCGAGTCGGCGAACAGCGCGGTGGCGATCGGCTGCAGCGCCAGCGAGACCCGGAACTTCTTGACCATGTCGGCTTCGGAGGCGAAGTCGAGGTTGACCTGCACGGTGCAGGTGCGGGTCATCATGTCGAGGCCGAGACCGCCGACCTTCGGCATGTACTCGCGCATGATCTTGTAGCGGCCCTTGGGCATCCAGGGCATGTCTTCGCGGGTCCACTTGGGCTGGAAACCCATCCCGAAGAAGCCGATGCCCAGACGATCCGAGACGATCTTGAGTTCGCCGAGATGTCCGGCGGTCTCACGGCAGGTCTGGTGCAGGTTCTCCAGCGGCGCGCCCGAGAGCTCGAGCTGGCCGGCGGGCTCCAGCGTCACCGAGGCGCCGTCCTTTTTCAGTGCGATCAGGTGCCCGCCTTCGAGCACCGGGGTCCAGCCGAACTGGGCCAGGCCTTCGAGCACAGCGCGGATGCCCTGCGGGCCTTCATAGGTCGGCGGGCGCAGGTCGGAGAGGCGGAAGCCGAACTTTTCGTGCTCGGTGCCGATACGCCAGTCTTCGGGCGGCTTGTTGCCGGCAGCGAGGTCCTCGATGAGCTGCTGCTTGGATTCGATCCGTGAACCGGGCGCGCTGCTGGGGCTGGACACGCGGGAACTCCTTGGGTAGCGAGGGGCTCGGGCGCACGGCCTGAGCAATGGCGAACGCGCAGCGTCGGCCGGAGGCTGGGAAGTGGGGCCTGCGCGAGCACCACGCAAGCGGCGCGCACACTGCCCGCAGCCGCGTGAAGCAGCGGCGAGACCGTTCCGCGTCAGCCGCCAAGCTTCTGCCAGAGCTGACCCAGCGCGAGTCCGCCCGCACCGATCAGCACGCCGAAGTAGATCACGGTGGCGATCTGCGCGACATGGCCGATCAGGATGGCCAGGCCATCGCGCTGGATCAGGCCGACCGCATAGAACAGCAGGGCCAGCGCCGGCAGGGTGTTGCTGAAGGGCACGAAGCCGAACGGTGCCATCAGCAGCAGGGCCGCGCTGATGAAGGCGAGGTTGTTGACGACGCCGATGCCGCGGCCATCGGCCAGCGAGGGCAGGCGGTGCGGGCGGCTGATGCGCTCCAGCCGGTGCACCCAGACCAGCCCCGAACTCAGCCCCGCGCGCACGCGCTCGGAGGGCAGCTGGCGCTGCTTCAGCCGCGCCGGAATCCACAGCGGCCGGCCCGACAGGCGGCTCAGGCCGACCAGCAGGATGGCCGCGCCGAACACCGTGCTGACGCCAGGGATCGACACCGGGATCAGGAACACCAGCACCAGCAGCAGACTGAGCAGCAGCAGGCCCTCCTCACCCACGGCATCCAGCAGGGCGCCCAGCGCGAGGCCGTCCGCGGGCAGGCCATCGATCAGGCGCTGCAGCTGTTCGGCGAGGCTGGCGGAAGCCTTTGTGTCAGCGGGAGAAGAAGTCGGACTCAAGGGAATGCCATCATGCGCGGCGCGCGGCGTACCGCGCGGGGCCGCGAGCTTAGCAGCCCCTCATGGAAGCCTCTCGACCTTGCCGATGCGCCTGTCTATCGCCCGCCCCCTCGTTCTCGTCCTGCTGCTGTCCTGCGCCCTGCCCTGTCTCACCTCGCAGGCCAAGGCGGCGGAGACGCTGGAACGCGGCAATGGGCCCGAGCCTTCCACCCTGGACGCCCACCGCTGCCAGGAGATCGCCTGCGCCAACGTGCTGCGCGATCTCTACGAGGGCCTGGTCGCGGAAGACGCGCACGGCGCCTTGATCCCCGGTCTGGCCCAAGCCTCGGCGCGCAGCGAGGACGGGCTCGAATGGACCTTCACCCTGCGCGAGGGCGCGCGCTGGAGCGACGGCCAGCCCATCGATGCAGCGCAGCTGGCGGCCAGCTTCCGCCGCGCCTTCGCCCCCACCACAGCGGCACCCTTGGCGCCTTTGCTGTATGCGATCGACCAGGCCGCCGAGGTGCAGGCGGGCCGCGCGCCGCCCAGCGCGCTCGGCGTCGAAGCCCTGGACGCGCGCACTCTGCGCATCCGCCTGCACGAACCGATCGACCTGCTGCCGCGTCTCACCCTGCCGATCGCGTTTCCGCTGCGGGTCGACGCCATCGAGACCCACGGTGCCGGCCACACCCAGCCGGGCCGGCTGATCGGCAACGGCGCGTATCGTCTCGACGCCTGGCGGCCGCAGTCGATGATTACGCTGGCGCGCAATCCGCATTTCCACACGCCTGCGGCCATCGAGCGCGTGCGCTTCCACGTCACCGAAGACGCCGCCAGCGAGCTCAAACGCTATGCCGCGGGCGATCTGCACATCACCGAGACGGTGCCGCCGGGCCGGCTGGATCGGCTACGCGCGCGTTTCGGCGACGAGCTGCGCATCAGCCCCTATCTCGGCGTGTTCTTTCTGGGCCTGAACAACGAACGCGCGCCGCTGGATTCCAGGCCACTGCGCGAGGCGCTGAACCTGAGCCTCGACCGCGAGCTGCTGGTGCGCGCTGTAACGGGCATGGGCGAAGCGCCGGCCTATACCCTCGTGCCGCCGGGCGTGCGCGGGCACGCGTCGATCCCACCGGTGTGGGCGCAGTGGACGCCGGAACAGCGGCTGGAGCGCGCCCGTTCGGCCTATGCCGAGGCCGGCTACTCGGCGGAGAACCCGGCGCGCCTCGTCCTGCGCTACAACACCTCGACCGTGCATCGGCGGGTGGCGCTGGCGGTGGCGGCGATGTGGCGCGAGCAGCTTGGCGTCATCACCGAGCTGCGCAACGAGGAGTGGAAGGTGTTCGTGGCGAATCGTCGGCAGCGCCGGGTGACCGAAGTCTTCCGCGGCGGCTGGATTGCCGACTACGACGATGCCGGCAGCTTCCTCGACCTGTTCGCCAGCGGCAGCCCGCTGAACTGGAGCGGCTATGCCGACGCCGACTATGCGCGCCTGCTGGGCGCAGCCGGCGCCGCCAGCGATCCAGACGTGCGCGCGAGCCTGCGCGCGCAGGCCGAAGCCCGACTGCTCGAAACCTTCCCGATCGTGCCACTGTACTTCTACACCTCGAAGCATCTGGTCAGCCCACGACTGCGCGGCTTCGAGCCGAACCCGCTGGACCGCCACCCCAGCCGCTTCCTGCGCTTCGCCGAATGAAGCTGCCGCGCCTCGCCTCACGCCTCCTGGAAGCCGCACTGACGCTGTGGCTTCTGCTCAGCCTGTGCTTCGTGCTGCTGCGGCTGGCGCCGGGCGGGCCCTTCGACGGCGAGCGCGCCGCACCGCCCGAAATCGAAGCCGCACTGGCCCAGGCCTATCGCCTCGATGCCCCGCTGTGGCAGCAGTACTTCGAATGGTTCGGCGGCCTGCTGCGCGGCGATCTGGGCCCGAGCTTCACCTATCCCGACCAGCAGGTCAGCGACCTGATCCTGCAGGCCCTGCCGGTGACGCTGATCACCGGCGGCCTCGCCCTGCTGCTGGCGCTGGTGCTGGCTCTGCCGCTGGGCTGGCTGGCGGCGCGGGCGCGCGGACGCTGGCCCGATCGCCTGCTGATGGGCGTGTCGGGTCTCGGGCTGGCCCTGCCCAAGTACGTGGTCGCACCGCTGCTGGTGCTGGTGTTCGCCGTGCTCTTGAAGCTGCTGCCGGCCGGCGGCTGGGGACGCGCGGTCCAACTGGTGCTGCCGGTGCTGGCGCTCAGCCTGCCCAACCTCGCCTATGCGGCGCGGCTGGTGCGTGCGGGCCTGCTGGAGGCCTGGGAGTCGGACTGGTATCGCGCCGCGCAGGCCCGCGGGCTGTCCGCATCAAGCCTGCTGCTGCGGCATGCCGCGCCGGTGGCCCTGCTGCCGCTGCTGGCCTGGATTGCGCCGGCGGCGATCAACCTGCTGAGCGGCTCGGCGGTGGTCGAGCAGATCTTCGGCCTGCCGGGCCTGGGGCGCTACTTCGTGCAGGGCGCGCTCAACCGCGACTACACCCTGGTGCTGGGCGTGGTGGCGACGGTCGGCGTCGGCATCGTGCTGGTGAACGCGGTGATCGACGGCCTGCGCGCGCGCATCGAGCAGCGCGACGCATAGGGTGGGCCCTGGCGCACCGCAGGCCCGCCCACACCGCAGACCTCGTGTGGCTGGGCCAGCGCACGTGTACACCCTTCAACGCCGCGGTGGGCCAGGGCCCACCCTATGGCGCCGCGTTGATGCGGGGCGATGGAGGGCCGAGCCGGCCCTAGGCTTGAGCGGGCGGTTCGAGCGGCCAGCGCAGCAGGGCTTCTTCCTGCGGGCGCGCGAACAGATAGCCCTGGCCGGTGTCGCAGCCGAGCGCGCGCAGCACTGCGGCCTCCTCGTGGGTTTCGACGCCCTCGGCGACCGTGGCGAGGCTGAACTCTTCAGCCAGTGCAAGAATCGCCTTGACCACGCCCTGGCTGGTGACCGAGCGGCCCATGCCGCGCACGAAGCTCTGGTCGATCTTGAGCCGATCCGGACGCAGCCGCCCCAGATAGGCCAGGGAGGAGAAGCCCGTTCCGAAATCATCGATGGCGAGTTTCAGCCCGCGTGCGCGCAGGCGATCCAGGCGCAGCAGCACGGAATCCGCGTGCTCCATCAGCACCGACTCGGTGAGCTCCAGCTCCAGCGCCTCGGCGTGCAGGCCGCTGTCGGTCAGCGCCGCCTCGACGCTGGCTTCGAAGTCTTCGCGCTTGAACTGCAGGGTCGAAACGTTGACCGATACCGGCACCGCCGGCAGCCCGCGCTGGCGCAGGCGCATGGCGGCCGCACAAGCCTCGCGCAGAACGAACTCGCCGAGCGGCACGATCAAGCCCGTGCGCTCCGCCAGGGGGATGAATTCGGCCGGCGAGACTTGACCACGTTCGGGGTGGCGCCAGCGCACCAGGGCTTCGTAGCCCACCAGCGCGCCACTGCGCAAATCGATCTGTGGCTGAAACACCAGGAAGAACTCCTGACGGATGAGCCCATGCCGGAGCTGCGATTCGAGCGTCAGCGCCGCAAGGCCACGACTGGCCAGATCGGCGCGATAGGCCTGCACCGTGTTGCGACCGGCCCGCTGAGCCGCGCCAAGCGCGAGCTCGGCCGACTTGGCCAGAGCCTCGGCGCTGGCACCGTCCTCCGGCCCCATCGCGAGCCCGATGCTGACGCCGAGGCTCAGCTCGCCGGCGTCGACCTCGAAAGGCTCACTGAGCGCACGCTGCACGCGGACAGCCAGCGCCTGGGCCTGTTCGGCGCTGGCCGTGGGCACCGCCACCAGGAACTCATCGGCGCTGATCCGCGATATCCAGGCTTCGGGAGGCAGCTCGCGCGACATGCGTCCGGGCATGGCGCGCAGCAGCAGATCACCGGTGGCATAGCCCAGGGACTCGTTGATCTGACGAAAGCGATCGATGTCGACATGCAGCAGGGCAACGGCTGACTTGCCTGCCTGCAGCTCCGCCTCCAGCGCCTTGAGCAGACGCTCGCGCCGCGGCAGGCCGGTCAGCAGGTCGTGCGCGCCCAGGTACTCGATGCGCGACTCGAAGGCCTTGCGGTCTGAGGTCTCGACGAACTGGCCGATGTAGTGCATCGGCTGTCCGTGCGCGTCATCCACGCGGGTGATGGTCAACCACTGCGGATAGACGCTGCCGTCACGCCGGCGGTTCCACAGCTCGCCCTCCCAGCGCCCCTTCTCGGACAGATCGCGCCACATCGCGGCGTAGAACTCCGGCGTGTGGTGGCCCGAGGCCAGCAGATTGGGACGCTGTCCCAGCACCTCGCTGCGCGTGTAGCCGGTGATCGTCTCGAAGGTCCGGTTGACGTCGATGATGCGGGCTTCGGCATCGCAGATCAGAATGCCGAGCTGGCTGCTGGCAAAGACTTCACTGACCAGCCGCAGCGCCGATTCGGTGCGCTTGCGCGCGTCGATATCGATCAGCACCCCGGCCAGGGCGCGCGGCTCGCCAGCGGCATCGCGCTCGACCACGGTGCCGCGGCCGAGCAGCCACGCCCAGCCCTCGCCGCGACGCACCCGGAACTCCTCGTCCAGCAGCATCGGACAGGGCTCACCGGGACGCAGACGCTCCTGCAGTCGGCGCGCATCGTCAGGATGCAGCAGCGCCAGCAGCCGTTCGACAGGCTGCAGGGCATCGCTGACGCTGGATTCGCTGGCAGCGTCAAGCTCGGCCTGCGCTCCGGCGCAGAGCTCGGTGCCCAGCATGCGCGCGGCGCGCGCTGACAGGCGCAGCTGCGCGGGGCCCAGGTGCAGCTGCCAAGCGCCCAACTCGGCCGCTTCCATGGCCAGACGCTCGCGCCGCTCGGCGCTGCGGCGTGCCTGCTCGGCCTGCTGGCGGCCGATTAACAGGTGCAGATCGCGCGCCAACAGCTCCAGGGCAGAAAGCCATTCGCGCTCGCCTTCGCCCGGCGTGCGCCAGACCTCCAGCAGGCCGGGCATGTGCGGATCGTCCGCCGCCTGCACGCGCAGATCGAAGCAGCAGTTCGGGGCACCGGAGGTGATCTGCAGCGGCGCTGGGATCTCTCCGGCCGCGCCCAGCGTCTTCGGCTCGGGGCCGGTCGACAGCACGCGCGCGGCCGCGAAGCCTCCGCTGTCCACCAGCAGCGTGCACAGGGCCTGCAGGCGCTCGTCGAGCGGTCGGTCCTCGGCCAGCAGGCGCCCCCCGTGCAGAGTCAGACGCTGGACGCCTTCATGGCGATTGAGTCGTTCAAGCCCGGCATCGAGGGCGCGACCGATCATGCCCAGCTCATCGTCGCCATCGACGCCGGAAACCTCCGGGCTGGCGCCGGCGTACAGCGAGTGCGCAGCGACCTGCAGACGGGCACTGCGCTCGAGCAGAAGCAGACGCAGCAACCACCAGATCAGGACCGCTGCAATCACCAGGATCAAGGCTTCGCCCCGGAACAGTCGGCGCATGTCCCAGCGTGCCTGGGCCTCTTCCTGCGTCATGTCCATCAACACCATGAGACGGCCGTAGGCGGGCGGCGCGCTGCGGGTCAGAACCGGCTCCACTCGCAGCGCGCGCGGCGGGGCTTCGATCAGTGCGGCGTCCTCTGGCGGATACCCCGCAAGGCGCTGCAGCAGGCTCAGCTCATCGGCGTTCAGGCGCGCCTTGATCGCGGGCAGGGCGCCTCCGATGTCGGCGCGACGCAGGCTTGCGAGCACCTCGCCACGATCGTCCAGCAGCCAGGCCTCGCGCACCGCCGGGTACAGCGCCAGCCGCGTGACCAAGGCCCGACGCCCCGCGATATCGCCCATCTCGGCATCGCTTTCGATGCGCCTGGCGGTCTGCCCGACCAGCTCGCCCAGGCTCAGCATGGCGCTTGTGCGAACCTGCTCCAGGGCCTGCATGCTGCGCAGCTGGAACTGCACGAGCAGCACCAGGGCAGACAGACACATGATGAAGACCGGCAGTGTCAGCCGAGCCGGCCAGCGGATCAGCACAGCGCGCAAGCCCTGCTCAATCCGCACGGTCTTCCCTCGCAAGCTGCGCGGCCTGCGGCCGCGGATCAAGCAAAGCCAGGCTTGGCGAAGCGACCAGCTCTCTGCGAGCAGTGAGCAGCGAGGACAGCTCGGGCAGCACGCGCGCCAGCGCAGAATCGGGTGCCGTCAGCAGGACATGGCTGCGGCGGGCATCAAAGAACTCGATGCCCGCCAGTGCGGCCCGGTACTCCTGTTCGCTGAGCCCCGTGCCCGGCAGCAGCAGCCCCATCGGCAGGGCCGCAGGTGCACTGAATTCGGCGACGCCGCGCTGCCAGGCCGTCAGCAGCTCGGCCAGCGCGTCTGCGCGCCCTTCGATCACAGGCTCACGGGCGACCAGAACGTCGAACACCAGACCGCGGATTTCGCGCGTGCTGTGCAGCAGCGTGTGGCCTTGTGCCAGCAGACGACTCAGCACAGGCTCGTAGCAGACAACCGCGTCGGCATCGCCATCCTGCCAGCGCCGTTCAAGATGGACCGCACGCACCTGCGCCACAGAGACGGCGTCGGGCCCAAGCCCAGATGCCCGCAGGCTGGCGGCAAGCATCAGCCCGCCCACGGCGCTGTCCTCGACCAGCACGGTGCGTCCCGAAAGGCCTCTGGCCGGATCCAAGCCGGCACGCAGCACGACGCCGTCGGCGCCCCGCGACTCCGACAGTACGGCGATCACCCGCAGATCCGGCATACGGCGCCACAGCCGAAGCGCTTCATCGAGCGTCACCGCAGCGGCGTCGAGTCGACCATCGCGCAGGGCGTTGAGGGTGTCGGTCGCTGAAGGCAGCTCGACCAGGCGCACGCGCGACGACAGCTGCCCCTGCTCACGCTGCAGGACCAGCGGGTCGTAGCCCAACCACGGCCCCATGGCCACGGCCAACGGGGGCGTCGGCGGCGGCACCAGGGCCACCGCCGCAAGCAGCGCCACCACGCCGAAGAAGAGCGCGCCGGCAAGCGCACGCGCGCGCTGGTAGCGCGGCGATCGAGACGCGTAGGGGGCAGCGTCAGCAGACAAGGAGGAAGAATCCACGTCGGGCAGCGCACGCTGCGCCCGAACGCCTGCAAACGATATGCCGCCGTGGGCTGTCGCCGCTGGCGACGCGGCGGTGACACTCACGCGGTATGGGACTTGCTTGCCCGGTCGGGACAACCGAGCGCAGGGCACCCGCAGCAACGGCGCCCATTCACAGGAGTCCAGACATGAGCGACACCGCCGAGCCCCGAGGCACCCGCGTGCGGATCCCCGATCCGAATTGGGACAAGATGCGCGAGACGGTGCTCATGATGGAGCTCGCTGTCGGCCAGATCGAAGGCGCAATGCGCGACAGCGACAGCTCGGTGCAGGTCCTGACCGACACCTTCACGGTGATGGCGCGGCACATGGCGACGATCGCGTCCGACGCCGCCAGCCTGCCCGACGAGGGCGAGCTGGGCGAGGTCAAGCGTCGGATGTCCGGCGCCGCCGCGCAGGTGACCGGCATGGTTCACCAGTCGATCATCGCCTTCCAGTTCTACGACCGGCTGGTGCAGCGACTGAGCCACGTCAGCCACGGCCTGGAGTGGCTGGCTGAGGTCGTCAGCGATGAACAGCGCGCGACAACGCCGGAGGAGTGGCTGTCGCTGCAGGAGAAGATCCGGGCCCGCTACTCGATGCCGGAAGAAGTGGAGATGTTCGAGGCGGTGCTGCTGCACGGAAAGTCCGTGCAGCAGGCCTTGGCCGAGTTCATGGAGAAGATGAAGAACAAGGGCGACGACATCGAGCTGTTCTGAGGGCCGCCGCGGCGCGCCGGGCGGGGCTCAGCGGCGGCGCAGGCGCAGCACGCGGCCCGGCAGCATGGTCTCGCGCTCGCGGCGCAGCTCGATCGGCACATCGAGCTCTACGTCGAAGCCATGCTCCAAGGCGAGCCTGCGCAGATAGGTCGTTGCATGCGCGTAGCGACCGCTGGGCTGCAGGCGGAAGCCAGGAGCGTGCTCACCTTCCAGGACTTCCATCGAGAGCAGCAGCCAGCCGCCGGAACGCAGCGCGGAAGCCGACAGCGCGAAGACTTCCTCCAGAGCGCCGACGTAGATGAAGACGTCCGCGGCCAGCAGCAGATCCCAGGCCTGCGGTGTCTGTGCCAGTTGCACCTGCAGCGAGGCCGCGTGCAAGGCGTCGTAGAGCCCGCGCGCCGAGGCCTTCGCCAGCATTTTCGGCGACAGATCCGCGCCCTCCAGACGTCGCGCCAGCGGACGCAGGGCGGGGGCGGCCAGCCCGGTGCCGCAGCCGAGATCGAGAACATCAAGATCCGCGGCCGCTGGCAGGTACTGCCCGAGCTGTTCGGGCAAGCGATAGCCCAGCCGCTCGACCAGCCACTGGTCGAAGTCGCCGGCCATGTCATCGAACAGACGACGGACGAAGGCATCGGGCGGGCGCGACGGCTGCCCGCCGCGCAGCGTGTCGAGCTTGAAGGCCAGACTGGGCGAGGTGGGGTTCAAGGCCAGCGCCTCGGCGAAGGCCTCGGCAGCGGCGGCGGTGTCGCCTGCGAGCTGCAGGGCCTCGCCGAGATTCTCCCAGGCCGCTGACTGGCCGGCATCCAGCGCCAGCGACTGACGCAGCGCCTCGATCGCCGGCGTGAACCGGCGCAACTGGAAGAAAATCCGCCCCAGCGTGCACCAGCCGATCGCGAAGTCCGGCGCGGCGGCGAGCGCGGACTGCATCAGCAGCTGAGCATCGGCCAGCGCGCCGCGCTCACTCAGCAGGTTGGCCAGATTGTTGGCCGCTTGCACAAGCTGCGGCTTGGCCTGCAAGGCCGCACGATAACTGTGCTCGGCAGCGGCGAAGTCGCCCTGCATCGCCTGCACCACGGCGAGGTTGTAGTGCGCCTCGGCCCAGGCCGGGGCAGCGCGCGCAGCCGCGTCGAACCCCCGATGCGCAGCGTCGACGTCGCCGTCCTGCAGCGCGATCGCTGCGCTCTGGAAGTGCGCGCCCGGATGCGCGGGCGCATGGGCCAGGCACTGGGCCAGCGCCGCCTGGGCGCGGGCACGCTGCCCGCACTGGGCCGCCGCCACCGCATGCAGGTAGGCGACATCCGCGGCCTGGTCTTGAAGCGGGCAGGCCTCCAGCAGCGCCAGCGCCTGCGCCATCCGACCTGCGCTCATCAACTCCTGCAGGCGTGCGACGAGGGCCGGAGTCACCGCCGTCATCCGCCAACGGGCCCCAACTGCAGCCAGGCGGCAAGCCGCGCCCGCGCCTCGTCCACGCCGAGGCCGGTCTGCGCCGAGAACAGCTGCGCGCTCTGGCCCTCGCCCAGCTCCGCGCGCACTTCGCGCAGGGTCTGCGCCTGGGCGCCGCGGCCGAGCTTGTCCGCCTTGGTCAACAGCACATGGCAGGGCAGGCCGCGCGCTTCGCCAAAGCCAAGCATCTGACGGTCGAAATCGCGCAACGGATGGCGGATGTCCATCACCACCACCAGGCCGGCGAGCGAGCGGCGGTTCTGAAAGTAGCCTTCGATCAGCCCCCGCCAGTGATCGCGCAGCTCTGGCGGCACCTTGGCGAAGCCGTAGCCGGGCAGATCGACAAGGAAACGCGCCGGCGCGAGCTGGAAGTACACCAGCTGCTGGGTCCGTCCGGGCGTTTTGCTGGTGCGGGCCAATGCACCCTGGTCGCACACGCGGTTGATGGCGCTGGACTTGCCGGCATTCGAGCGGCCTGCGATCGCCACTTCGACGGCGTCATCGGCAGGCAGCTGACGCGGGGTGTGCACGCTCAGCAGATAGCTGGCGGCGCGGAACGGGTTCGGCTCTGACATGAAGAATCCAAGGCGGACGGGGGCGGCGCGCGATGCGGCTTCGTTGACCCGTCATGGGCGGGCTGGAATAATCCCGCGATTCCCGCGCCCGCCGTAGCCTACGGTGGTGCCAGCGGTCGAGACAGCATTCCAGTTCGGAGCAAGTGTATGAGTTTTCGCCGCTTCCTTGGGCTGGCGGGCCTTCTGGCCGCCTCCTCCGTCCTCGCCCAGAACGCCGCGGAGGTGACCGCAGCGCCGGAGCAGGCGCCTGCCCAAGTGGCTGCACTGGCGGACGACAACGCCAAGCCGGTGCCTGGCGATGCCGCAGCCGGCCAGAGCAAGGCCGCCGTGTGTGCGGCCTGCCACGGCATGGACGGCAACTCCGCCGATCCGCAGTACCCCAAGCTGGCGGGTCAGCATGAGCGCTACATCGCCCGTCATCTGGCGCTCTACAAGAGCGGAGAGCGCAACAACGCGATCATGCTCGGCTTCGCGGCCGGTTTGTCGCCGCAAGACATGCGCGACATCGGGGCCTACTTCGCCACCCAGAAGGTGCGCGCCGGTCTGGCTGACGAGAGCGTGATCGAGAGCGGCCCGAACGAGGGCAAGAAGTTCTACCAGGTAGGCGAGAAGCTCTACCGCGGCGGCGACCTCGAACGCGGCGTCCCGGCGTGTGCGGCGTGCCACGGCCCGGCTGGCAAGGGCAACCCGGGTCCGGCCTACCCAAGCCTTGGCGGACAGCACGCGACCTACACGGCAGCCCAGCTCAAGCTGTTCCGCGACGGTCTGGTGCACGGCCGCGACGCGAACGCCAACGCGGTGATGTCCGGCGTGGCGCGCTATCTGACCGACGAAGAGATCCAGGCCCTGGCCACTTATATTGAAGGTCTGCACGAAGCGGAATAGGCGCGGAACCCCTCGCGCCGCACGCGGTCGCAGGCCTGGCTCGCGGTGCCCGCGGGCCGTGACCTGATGTTCAGACAGGCCCGCCTACGCTCGGCGGGCCTCTACCTATCCGGAGACCCTCCATGCTGATGCGCCTGTTCGCCGCTGCCGCCCTGTTCGCCGCCACCGCCTGCTCGGCCCAGACGCCGGCCTCCGCTACGGCGCCCGTCGCCGGCACCGACTACGTCCTGATCAACCCGCCGGTGCCGACCAGCGCCGCCCCGGGCAAGATCGAGGTCGTCGAAGTGTTCGGCTACAGCTGCGTGCACTGCGCGACCTTCCAGCCGGTGGTCAACGATTGGAAGAAGACGCTGCCCGAGCACGTCCAGTTCAGCTACATGCCCGCGGTGTTCGGCGGCGCCTGGGAGATCTATGCGCGTGCGTACTACGCCGCCGAGACCATGGGCATCCTCGACAAGTCGCACGACGCGATCTTCAAGGCCCTGCACACCGACCGTAAGCCCGTCCAGAGCATCGAGGACGTGGCCGATCTGTACACCCCCTATGGCGTGACCCGCGAGGATTTCCTGGCCAGCATGCAGAGCTTCGCCGTCAACGCGAAGATCGCCCGCGCCCAGCAGACCGTGCAGCGCTACGGCGTTGAGGGCACGCCCTCGATGATCGTCAACGGCAAGTACCGCGTCATGTCGCCGGCGCAGGGGGGGTTCCCGCGCCTGCTTGAGATCGTCGACGCCCTGGTCGCGCAGGAGCATGCCGCCGCCACGGGCGGCTGATTCGCCGCTCCAGCTCGCAATGCCCAAGCGTCTCCCATCGGCCCCGGTCGCGCATGCGCCCGGGGCCGCTGCGTCTCAGGTGCCCGCGTCCACGCGGCTGTCCGTGCTGAGTGCGAACATCCAGGCCGGGGCGCGCACCGACCGCTACATGGACTACGTCTCGCGGCCGTGGACGCATGTGCTGCCCCACCGCGACAAGCGCGGCAATCTCGACGCACTGGCCGGCATGGCCCGCGGCTTCGATCTGGTGGGCCTGCAGGAGTCCGACCCGGGTTCGCTGCGCTCCGGCTTCGTCAACCAGACGCACTACCTGGCTGAGCGCGGCCGCTTTCCGTTCTGGAGCCATCAGCCCAACCGCCGCATGGGCGGCATCGCCACCAGCGCCAACGCGCTGCTGAGCCGGCTGGAGCCACAGGAAGTGATCGACCATCCCCTGCCCGGCCGCATCCCCGGACGCGGCGCGCTGCTGGCGCGCTACGGCCAAGGCAGCGATGCCCTGGTGGTGGTGGTCGCGCACCTCTCGCTCGGCGTGAAGTCGCGACTGGCGCAGCTCAGCTTCATTGCCGAACTCATCGAGGACGCGCCCCGGGCACTGCTGATGGGCGATTTCAACTGCGAACCGCAGTCGTCCGAGATGCAGGCCCTGTATCGACGCACCCGTTTGCTGCCGCCTGAGAGCATGCTGCCGAGCTTTCCGAGCTGGCGGCCCAAGCGCGCGATCGACCACATCCTGGTCAGCGAAGGCATCCGGGTGCAGCGCCGCTGGCTGCTGGAGGGGGCGCCCGCCGACCACCTGCCGGTGGCGGCCGAGATCGAACTGCCAGGGGCGCTGTAGCGAAAAGCCGCCTGCAGCTACTCGGCACACCGCTAGCGCCAATCCCGAATCCCCGAAAGCACGAGCCCCGCGCAGCGGGGCTCGTGCATTTCAGCATGCGATCACACTGAGGCTCAGAAGCGCAGGTCGATCTTGCCGTAGATGAAGCGCTCCGGCAGGTCGTAGGTGGACGCGTCGTAGCCGTTCAATGAGCAGGAGAGGCAAAGCGGCGCCCGCTTCTCGAACAGGTTGTTGACGCCCAGCGTGAACTGGGCGCCTTCCAGCATCGGTGCCTGCCAGCCCAGCTGCAGATCGTGGTAGGTGGTCGAGCCGAGCGGGTTGGCGCTCGGCGCCGGGTTGCGGCAGACCGGGAGCGTGCGCGCGGTGCCGCAGTCTTCCGTCAGGCGATCGATGAAGCGGGTGGTCCAGCGTGCGCTGAAATCGCCGTAGGTCCAGTCGACCGCGAGGTTGGAGGTCCACTCGGGGATCGCGCTGTTGTTGACCTCGATACCCACGCGGCGCGGCTGCTGCACGCCATTGGCGCCGCGCGCCACGTAGTCGTCGACGAAGGTGTTCTGCCAGTCGACGCGGAACTGGCCAATACCCGTGTCGGGCAAGGTCCAGCCGATGTCGAAGTCGTAGCCGCTGGTCTCGAAGCTGCCGAGATTCTGCAGGCGGTTGTCGAAACCGTTGATGCCGCCGGTGGTGGCGCGGGTGATGCCCTGGCAGAAGGGCGAAGACGGGCCGCCCGCCACGCACAGGTTCAGCTGGGTCTGCGCGTCGATGGCCTGGATGCCACCTTCCAGCTCGTGCTGATACCAGGCGAACTCGATGTCTAGACGCTGCGACCAGGCGCTGTTCTCGGCGAAGCCCGGGCTCCACACGAAGCCCGCCGAGGTGCTGTCGACCATTTCCGGCTGCAGGCTGACGTTGCCGCCGGTAGTGACCGAGATCTGCGAATTGGCCTGCTGGGCGCCCGCCGGCACACCAAAGGCCGCGCAGTTCGCGCGGGGCGGCGCCCCGGTCAGGCTGATCAGGCAGGGGTCGTCGAGCTGAGCATCGAAGCGGCTGGCCGAGCCGAACAGTTCGCCGATCGAGGGCGCACGGAAGCCTTCCGCGAAGGTGCCGCGCAGCAGGAACTGCTCGTTGAGCTGCCAGCGCAGGCCGAGCTTGCCGGTGCTCTCGCCGCCGAAGGTGGAGTAGTCCGAGTAGCGCCCCGCCACGCTGAGGTCGAGGCGCGAGCTCCCAGCCTCATAGATCGGCGCATTGAGCTCTACGAAGTACTCGGTGACGTCGTACTCGCCCGAGGTCGGTCGCGAGGGCACGCCGTTGTACTCGCCGGCGACGGTGAGCGCATCCGGGCGGTAGAACCCGTCCAGGCGACGGTGCTCGAAGCCGGTCGCGAACGACAGCGCGCCGGCAGGCAGGCTGAACAGGTCGCCGGTGAGGTTGCCTGAGATCAGCTCGATGTTGTTCTCGCTGGCGTCGCGCACCACCGGCTGGATGTAGTTCAGCATCTCGCGGGTCAGCGTGCCCGGGCCGCCGAAGATGTTGATCGGCACGCAGCGTGGATCGGCCTGGCAGACCGACAGCGGGCCCAGGCCTTGAGCGATGCGGCGGATGTTGTAGCTGCCGAAGTTGGTCTGCTCCGCCTGGTTGCTGCTGCGCGCGTAGTTCAGGTCCCACAGCAGGGCGCGGCCGCCGAGGTCGAAGCTGCCCTCAAGGCCGGTGCCGAAGTACCAGGTATCGACCACCTGCTCGAAGCGGCGCGGGCCGCCTTCGATCGGACGGCGGCCGATCAGCACCAGGTTGGCGCCGGGGCCGCTGGAGATCAGATCGAATCCGAAAGGATTGAAGGGGTTGCTCGCGGAAATGCGGATGTTGTCGGCATAGGGATTGCCGGTGCCGGCGTCGGGGCCGAGGAAGATCGGCTCGGGCGCCGCCTGATTGGCCGACTCGCGACGGTTGAACAGTGCGCGGACGTAGGCGGTGGTGGATTCACCCAGCTCGATGCGGCCCTGCGAGAACACCGACTTGCGGGTGCTCGGGGTGAGAATCAGGTTGTACTCGGCAAAGTTGAAGCGGTTCGCCGTGGTGAAGGGGATGAAATCCTGCGGGTAGCGCGGACCGTTCGGAAAGGACTGGCCGTTCGGCGTGGTGATGTTCTGCGCCTGCCGCGTATTGGGGTCAGTGAAAACGAAGCGGCCGTTCGGCGTCGCCGAGCTGCCAAAGGTGAGCCCGGTGCCGGGACGCGGAACGCCGGAAAAGTCGTAAGTCGAGGACGCGATCTCTTTCTGCTCGGTGCGCGAGACGCCGAGGAAGAAGGCGTGGCGATCGCCGCTGCCGCCCAGGCTGGCATCGATCGAGCTGGTCTGGCCGCGGTCACCGCCGTAGCCGCCGAACTGCACCGAGACCTGGGCGCCGTCGGTTTCGCGCCGGGTGATGATGTTGACGACGCCAGCGATGGCGTCCGCTCCATAGATCGCGGATGCACCGTCCTCCAGGATCTCGATGCGCTCGATGATGCCGAGCGGGATGGTGTTGAGGTCGGTGGCCGAGCCCACGCCCGAGGCCGAGGATTCGTTCACCCAGCGCACGCCGTCGACCAGCACCAGCACGCGCTGCGCGCCGAGGTGGCGCAGATCGACGGTGGCGGCGCCCGCGCCCACACCGCTGCCGTCCGGCGGAAAGCCGAAGTTGCCGCTGGAGTTGAACTTGGTGTTGAGCGAAGAGCCGCCGCCGGTCATCTGCTGCAGCAGATCGGCCACGGCGGTGAGGCCCGTGCGCTGGATCTGTTCGCGGGTGATGACCTGGATCGGCGACTGGCCTTCGATCTCGGATTTCTTGATTCGCGAACCGGTGACCTCGACGCGCTCAAGCTCGCGCGCTTCGTCCTGCGCCACGGCGAGCGCCGGCAGCAGCAGAACAGGCAGGACACAGTGGATCGCCGCCGATAGACGACGGTGACGGATGGTGTTCATGGCTCCCCTTTCATGCAAAGAGCGCCCGCAGGCGCGGATCGGTGCCGATCGACGTCCCCCGACGCGATCGGCGCGCGGAGTTTTAGCGCGCGGCGTGCATGCTGACAACTCTTGATCCTGCTGCGCTGATCAGACACGACACTGTTCAGCGCAGATCCGTTTCGCTCAACGGATCAACAGGCTGAAGCCGACCAGGTACAGGAAGGCCGCGAACACGCGCTTCAGGGCCGGGCCGCTCAGACGATGCGCGAGGCGCGTGCCCAGCGGAGCCATCGTGACCGAAGCCGCAGCAATACCGAGCGCGGCCGGCAGGTAGACGTAGCCAATCGAGCCGGCCAGGCCGGGCGCAGGCGGCGACAGCCAGGCGTAGCTGCTGGCGCTGGCCAAAGCAATGGCCACGCCGCAGGCGCTGGACGTTCCCACCGCGCGCACCGGCGGCACGCCCAGCCAGACCAGCAGGGGCACCGTCATGCTGCCGCCGCCGATGCCGACCACCGCCGACAGCCCGCCGATGCCGAGGCCCGCCGCCGCCAGACCCGGCGAGCGCGGCGCATCGCTGCGCTGCTGCGCGGCGCGCGGCGTGCCAAAGGCGAGTTGACTGCCCGCCAGCAGACAGAAGCCCGCGACGCACCAGCGCAGGGTGTCGCTGGCCAACGCGCTGGCGAAGACAGCGCCAGCGATTCCGCCTGCGAGCAGGCCAGGCACCAAGGTCCAGACGCTGGGCCAGAGCACGCTGCCGCGGCGCGCGTGCGCGCGCGCCGAGGACAGTCCCGTCAGCACGATACTCGCCAGCGAGGTGGCCAGCGCGACATGCATGACCTGTTCGGCGGGCACGCCCTGCAGCGGCAGCAGCCAGGCCAGCGCGGCGACGATCACAAGCCCGCCGCCGACGCCCAGCAGACCGGCCAGCAGTCCCGCACACGCGCCGAGCGCCAAGTACATCAGCCATAGGCTCATCAGCAAGCGTCCCCTCGAAGCGGCACGGCCCAGGGGCCTGTGGAAGAATCAGCGCGCGGCCCCGCTGCCCGACCACGAAGGTCGTCGCCGATCAGGTTCGCGCGCGACACGTGGCGGCGATGGGCCAGTCCGCCCGGCATTGTCCCACGCAGGCCGCCCCCCTCTCCCATTGATGACCCGGAATGTTGAATCACCTGCGGCTCGCTCTGACGTGTCTGTTGAGCCTGTGCGGCCCTCGCGCAGCGCACGCCGAACCTGTGTTCGCCACGGATCCGGATCGGCTGTCCGAACTGCGGCGCGCGCTTACGGAGGCGCCGCAGAGCGATGAGGCCACGCTGCGCGCCCTCGCCCAGCGACTGGGACGCGATCCGCTCTGGCCCTGGATCGAGCAGCAGCACCTGCGCAGCCGCAAGGCGCATGTGCCCGTACAGCGCCTCGTGGAGTTTCTCGACCGCCACGCGGGCGAACCCGTCGCGGCCGTGCTGCGGACAGCGCTGCTGCGGGAGCTGGCGCAGCGCGGCGACTGGTCGGGCTTCCAGCGCATCGGCCTGGGCCCTGGCAAGGTCAATGATCCCGAGTTGCGCTGCCATGAGCTGACCTCGCGCTTCGCGCGCGGCGACGACGCGACGGTCGTGGCCGAGGCACTGCAGCTCTGGGATCGCGGCGACACTCTGCCCGCCGCCTGCGACCCCGCCATCGAGGCCTTGCGGCGGATCGGCCAGCTGGATGCGCCACGCGTGCTGCGGCGGATCGAAGCGGCCGCTGCACTCGGCAATGCCGGCCTGATGCGGCACCTCGCCAGGTCGCTGGAGCCCGGTCTGCGCAAGCGCATCGAAGCCGAGGCGGATTTCGTCGAGGCGCCTTCGGCCGGCCTCATCCAAGCGGCATCCCCGGCGAAGCCGCGCACGCGCGCCGCGATCGAGGCAGGGCTCACGGCGCTGGCCCGACGCGATCCTGCGTCAGCGGAGTCTCTGCTGGATGCCATGAGCGCGCCGTTGGCGCTTGAGAGCGATCGGATCGGCCGCGTGCGGCACGCGATCGCCCTGTGGAGTGCGGCCAGCTATCTGCCGGAAGCCGCCGACCGCTTCGCTCGCGTGCCGAACGCAGCCTTCGACGCGCGCCTGCACGAGTGGCGGGTGCGCGAAGCGATCGCGCGGCGCGACGCAGAGGCCGCGCTCGCGGCGCTCGCCGCCATGCCGCAGACGCTGCGCGAGCGCGCTCGCTGGCAGCTGATCGAGGCCCGTCTGCTGACTGCGCGAGGCGATGCCGAAGCGGCGCAGACGCGGCTGCGGCAGGCCGCGACCGAAGCCAATTTCCACGGCTTTCTGGCAGCCGAACTGGCAGGCCTCGACTACCCGCTCTGTCCGCTGCCGGCCGCGCGCGGCGCTGGGGCCAAGCGCGCGCTCGAACGCGCCGGCGTGGCCCAGGCGCTGGATCTGTACGCGCTCGGCCGCCCGGGCTGGGCGCACCTGCAGTGGCAGCAGGCGATGGCGCGGCTGCCCTTGGACCAGCAGGCGCTGGCGGTGGAGGCCGCACTGCAGCGCGGCTGGTACGACCGCGCCTCGCAGACCCTGGGCAGCGGCGCGGGCATGCGCTACTACGCGCAGCGATTTCCGCTCCCCCACGCCGCCGCGCTGCAGCGCGAAGCCCGCCGCCATGGCCTGCCGGCCGCTTGGGTGGCAGGGCTGATCCGCGCCGAGAGCAGCTGGATGTCATCAGCCCGGTCGCCGGCGGATGCGCGTGGACTGATGCAGCTGCTGCCGGGCACAGGGCGCGATACCGCGCGTCGCCTGGGCCTCGCCTTCAGCGGCGCCCAGGCCCTGCATCAACCGCGATTGAACATCGCGCTCGGCACGGCCTACCTGCGGCAGATGCTCGACGCCCACCAGGGCCAGCCGGGGCTGGCCACGGCGGCCTACAACGCCGGCCCGGCGGCGGTTGGACGCTGGCTGGCAGCGCGGCCGCCGACCGCGCCACTGCTGGACGATCCGCTGCTGTGGCTTGAGACGGTTCCCTTCCACGAAACCCGCGAGTACGTTGCCCGCGTCATGGCCTTCAGCCTGATCTACGACTGGCGACTGGAACAGCAGGCCGGTTCGCTGCTCGCGCGGCTCAAGGGGACAGCCGCCGGAGCCGCGCGCGGTTTCCACTGCCCCGCACCTGAGGCGCACACGCGTGCGCGCTCTCTTCGCGCCGATGACGGACTGATCGCCGCACTCGGTTCGGCATCCTGAGGAAGCTCCGATCTATCGGAGCTTCTCTCGCGCCAGGGACGGCGCGCGCGCGGATCAGGACAGCTCTACTGGCTGGGCGCTTCCTGGATCACCTGCAAGCTGGGCGCGCGCATGCGAAGTTCGCCGTCTCGCGTGAGCTGCACCGCCACTTTCAGGCGCTGATCGGTCCCCTGAGGGATCTGGAAACGCAGGCTGTAGCGCTGCTGCTTGACGGGACCGGCCTGCATCGGCGGCTCGGTCGACAGCGCCAGCAGGGTCCGCGCGCCCATCATCGGCAGATCTCCCGGCGCGAAGCCGGAGACCTCGACGGACAGGCCGGTGGCGTCGAAGGCTTCGCCGCGGGCCTCTCCGATTTCGCCGGTGAGCTCGGCTGACCACTCCAAGGTCTTGCCCGCCAGTTCAGCCACTTCGAAGGTTTGGCCGATGCTGCCCCAGGGTTCGACGCCGATACGCTTGAGTACGACCCAGCCCTCCTTGACCTCCAGGCTGTACGAGGCATCGCCGGCATGCTGCCGCAGCTGCCAGTGCTTCAGCGCCTGCTCGACGCCCGCGACGGCGAACTCGGGGTCCTTGATCAGCCCAGGCGCAACGGCAGCAGGTGGAGTCGCCTCCGTGGATGGAGTCACCTCCGTGGTCGGAGGCACGCTGTCCATCGATTCGGACGCGTTCGAGCAGGCGCTGAGCTGAAGCGCCAGTAGACAGGGAAGCAGTGCGGCACGTGCGTTCAAAGGGAATGCTCCATGGGCTCCGCGCGCGGCGGACATCGGTGGCAGTGTACTTAAGGCAACACGGATCACGTCCATCCTGAGCCTGATCGGCGGTCTCGCCCCCGTGGCGTGCGGCAGACCTCCGCACGCCGCGATTCGACGGGGCTGCGCAACAGAGCGGCCGGTCAGGGGCTTGCTCTGTTGCGCCCGGGGCCCTTGCTGCGGCTGTCGGTGCGCCTGCGCGATCCCGGCGGGACGGCGCTGCCCAGCACGCGGCCCGCGCCCGGCATCGCGGTCTGCGCGGGCGATCAGCCCGGGTATTCGCCCAGCGCGGCCAGGCCGTTGGCGCGCGCGCGCTCGAACACGGTGTTCTGCGCGGCCGCGAGGTTACCCGCCATGTCCTGGGCCCAGATCTTCAGCGCTGCCTGCTGCATGGCGCGGCCGTAGCTGAAGGACAGCGGCCAGGGGCGATGGCCGAGCTGGTTCATCGCGTTCAGGTGCAGGGTGGCGGCCTCATCGCTCTGGCCACCCGACAGGAACACGATGCCCGGCAGGTTGGCAGGCACCGAGGCGCGCAGGCAGCGCAGGGTGGCGAGCGCCACTTCCTCGACCGAGGCCTGCTCGGGGCAGTCCTTGCCCGGCAGCACCATGCTGGCTTTCAGGATCGTGCCTTCGATCAGCACGTTCTGCTCGTACAGGGCACCGAACAGCGAGCGCAGCGTCGCTTCGGTGACTTCGTAGCAGGTCTCGATGTCATGGGCGCCGTCCATCAAAACTTCCGGCTCCACCATCGGCACGATGCCCTGCTCCTGGCACAGCGCCGCATAGCGCGCCAGCGCGTGGGTATTGGCTTCGATGCAGCTGCCCGAGGGAGTGTCATCGGAAATGGTGATCACCGCGCGCCACTTGGCGAACTTCGCGCCAAGACGGGCGTACTCCTTCAAGCGGTCGCGCAGGCCGTCGAGGCCCTCGGTCACCAGCTCGCCCGGGAAACCCGCCAGGGGGGCGGTGCCCTTGTCGACCTTGATGCCCGGCAGGATGCCGTTCTTGGTCATGTACTCGGCGAAGGGCAGGCCGGCGCGGGTGGCCTGACGCAGGGTTTCGTCGTACAGGATGGCGCCGGAGATGTGCTGGCTCAGGTTCGGCGCGGTAAGCAGCATCTCGCGATAGGCGCGGCGGTGCTCCTCGGTGTTCTCGACGCCAACGCTCTCGAAGCGCTTCTTGATGGTGTTGGTGGACTCATCGATGGCGATGATGCCCTTGCCCGGGGCCACCATGGCCTGGGCGATGTCTTCCAGCTGTTCGATGCTCATAGCGGCTCCGTTGGCGGCGACTCGGCCAAGGCCGGTCGCTGTGGGGGAATCGAGGCGGACACGCCGCAGACGGGCGTGCAGGCGAAGGGACACGGCCACGCCGCGCGGCGAAAGCCGTGGCGGCGATCACGGAAGTATAGCGGCAGCTCGTCGCCGCCCGAAGACCGGGCTTGGCGCGGCAGCGGCTCCCGAAGCCTTCCGCGCAGCCCGATCGGCGCTGCTGCCGATCAGCCCCGCATGCCCGTAACCCCGTTCGCTCGACTGCTGCGTACAGAGCCTCCGCCTGGCCCTTCCGCTGCCAGGGGGAGCGTGTTCCATGTCAGCCCATTCCAAAACACTGCAGGGATTCTCGGTCATGCGCTGCCTCGGCATGACGGCCACCCTGAGCCTGCATCTCGGCGCCGGTCTGATGATGTTCGTCGGCGCCAAACCGATCGAGACCGCAGAGGCCGAGGCACCCGCTACGTCAGAACCGTTTGTCTGGATCGATGCGCCGCCTCCGCCCCCACCCCCCCCACCGCCTCCGCCCCCACCGCCGCCTCCAAAGAGGCCGCCGCCGCCGCGGCCGACGCTGCCGGCCGTCGCCCCCCCGCCGCCGGTGGACATCCCCGAGCCGAGCGCGATGGCGGTCTACACGCCACCCATTGAACCGACACGCGAGCTGCCCAGCGCCTACGCGGGGCCCGGTCCTGCTGTCGAAGAAGGCCCCTACGAAGTGAGCAACCTGGCTTACGCGCGTCCGCCCGGCGCACCGAACTACCCGGGACCCGCGCTGCGGGCTCGCCAGGAGGGCCTGGTCATGCTTCGCATCCACGTCGACACGCAGGGCGTGCCCACACACGTCGAGGTTGAGCGCTCCAGCGGACACCGTGCGCTTGACCGCGCCGCCGTCGATTACGCGCTCAAGCGGCTGCGCTTCAAGCCCGCCGAGCGCGATGGCCGTGCGATCGCCGCCATTGCTCGGGTGCCTGTCGACTTCCGACTGCCTGGACGCGCCTGAGCGCAGATGGGCCGGCGCCCAGTGCCGGCCCGGATGGCGCAGGAAACTCCAGTGTTCCAAGCGCCTTGCGCGTCATGGCGGTCACGCTCGCGGATCGAGCACGCCATGCTTGATCCAGCGCAAGCGAGTCCGGCGACGCCGGACTCGCGGCGAAGGATCGAGTTCGGGGGGGACTTCATCCGTGTTGCCCTGGGGCTTCGGGCCTTGTCCGCGGGCTGCCGCTGCGATGCCGCCCGGCCGCTACTCGTCGGCGTCCGCAAAGAAGCCGCGAATACCGGCGACGCCTTGTGCGCCGGCTGCGCGGGCGGCGACGAGATCGGCGGGCCCGACGCCGCCCAAGGCATACACGGGCAGCGAGGTGCCCGCGCGGAGGGTGCTGAAGCCTGACCAGCCCAGAGGCTGCGCCTCCGGATGGCTCAGCGTCGGCAGCACCGGCGACAGCAGGGCGAAGTCGCAGCCGAGCGACTCGGCCCGGCGCAGGGACACCGGGTCGTGGCACGAAGCGCCGATGCAAGGCAGTTCCGGACGCTGGTCAAGCCGCATCAGCAGGGTCCGGCTGAGCTGGGCGCCGCAGCCCAGCGCGCGGGCGAGCTCGAGATCCTCGGGGCCACGCGCATTCAGCAACAACTCGATGCCCAGCGCCTGCGCGCGCTCGGCCGCAAGGCGCGCCAGCGCGGCCCGGGCCTCGCTGCCGAGCGAAGGGACGCGCAGCTGCAGTCGCCTGGCACCTGCGGCCGTGGCCGCGGCGAACCAGGCCTCCATCAGAGCCGGCTTCGCCACCGCTTCGGGGCTGATCCAGTAGTGCGCGGGCTGCCGCAGGCAGGCGAGGATCGGACGGTCCGCCGCCGGCAGCGCGTTCGGGTCGATATCGGCGGGCGCCAGCCAGCGCAGGGCCTGAGCCTCAAGCGCACGGGGCTCACCGCGCCAGTCGCGCACCTCGATGGCGTCCAGCCACAGCAGGCGTCGCGGCTGGCGCTGCGGCACGCGAATCAGCGGCGCGCCAGAAGCGATCTCGACGCCCAGCTCCTCGATCAGCTCACGCCGCAGGGCCGCGAACGCCGTCTCGTCGGCTTCGAGCTTGCCGCCGGGGAATTCCCAGAGGCCAGCGTCCTCGCGCCCCACGGGACGCTGCGCAAGCAGCACGCGTCCCGCGGCGTCGAACAGCAGGCCCGCGACAACGCGCAGCTCAGGCAGGATCGCGGTCATGTCGGTAGTTGCGCTGGCTTGCTCGCCCACGCACAGCAGCAGGGCCGCTTGCGCGGCCCTGTCGTGTGCATTCAGGCCAGTTGGCCGTGGCAGTGCTTGTACTTCTTGCCCGAGCCGCAGGGGCAGGGATCGTTGCGTCCCACCTTCGGGTCGCCCCGCAGCGGCGTCTGCGCCTGGGCCTGCTGGAGCTGCGCGGCTTCCTCGTCGGCGCCGTAGCCGCCCGCGCTCTCGTGCTGGAACTGCATGCGCTTGGCTTCGATCTCGGCGCGGCGGCGCTCCTCGGCCTCCAGGCGCTCAACCTCGTCCTCGCTGCGGATGCGCACGCGGGCCAGCATGGTGGTGACTTCGCGCTTGACCTTCTCCAGCATCTCGGAGAACAGCTCGAAGGCCTCGCGCTTGTACTCCTGCTTGGGCTGCTTCTGCGCATAGCCGCGCAGATGGATGCCCTGGCGCAGGTAGTCCATCCGCGCGAGATGCTCCTTCCAGCTGCCGTCGAGGACGGTCAGCATCACGTGCTTCTCGAGGGCGCGCATCAGCTCGGCGCCGACCTGCGACTCCTTCTCGGCGAACAGGGCTTCGGCCGCCTCGACGACGTGGCGGGCGATGTCTTCGGCGGTCAGCTCCTCGCGCTCGGTGACCAGCTTTCTGATGTCGACCTGCAGGCCGAAATCGGCGGCCAGCACCTTCTCCAGGCCTTCGATGTCCCATTGCGCGTCAATCGAGTTGGCCGGCACGTGCTGCTGGGTGACCTCGGTGAACACGTCGGCGCGGATGCTGGCGACCGTGTCCTTGACGTCCTCCACTTCCAGCAGCTCGTTGCGCTGCTCGTAGATGACCTTGCGCTGGTCGTTGTTGACGTCGTCGAAGTCGAGCAGGTTCTTGCGGATGTCGAAGTTGTGGGCCTCGACCTTGCGCTGCGCCTTTTCGATCTGGCGGCTGACCAGGCGGTCCTCGATGGCGTCGTCTTCCTTCATGCCGAGGAAGGCCATGGCCTTCTGCACCCAGTCGGCCGCGAAGATGCGCATCAGGTTGTCTTCGAGGCTCAAGTAGAAGCGCGTGCTGCCAGGGTCGCCCTGGCGACCCGAGCGGCCGCGCAGCTGGTTGTCGATACGCCGGCTCTCATGGCGCTCGGTGCCGATGATGTGCAGGCCGCCAGCCTCCAGCACCTGATCGTGGCGCGCCTGCCATTCGGCGCGGACGCGCTGGCGGTCTGCTTCCGAGGCCTGTTCGCCCAGCGCCTGCAGCTCCGAGTCCAGCGCGCCGCCGAGAACGATGTCCGTGCCGCGGCCGGCCATGTTGGTGGCAATGGTCACCGCCCCCGGACGGCCTGCCTGCGCCACGATCTGGGCCTCACGCTCGTGCTGCTTGGCGTTCAGCACCTCGTGCGGGATTTTCTGCTTTTTCAGCAGGCTCGCCAGCAGCTCGGAAGTCTCGATCGAGGTGGTGCCGACCAGCACCGGCTGGCCACGTTCGTGGCAGGCCTTGATGTCCTCACTGATCGCCTTGTACTTCGCTTCCTTCTTGAGGAACACGAGGTCAGGCATGTCCTTGCGGATCATCGGCCGGTGGGTCGGGATGACCGTGACTTCGAGGCCGTAGATGCTCTGGAACTCGTAGGCTTCCGTGTCGGCCGTGCCGGTCATGCCGGACAGCTTCTTGTACATGCGGAAGTAGTTCTGGAAGGTGATCGAAGCCAGCGTCTGGTTCTCGCGCTGGATCGGCACGCCTTCCTTCGCCTCCACCGCCTGGTGCAGGCCGTCCGACCAGCGCCGGCCCGGCAGGGTGCGGCCGGTAAACTCGTCGACGATGATGACCTCGCCATCGCGCACGATGTAGTCGACATCGCGCTGGAAGAGCGCATGCGCACGCACCGCGGCGTTCAGGTGGTGCACCACGGCGAGGTTGTGGGCGGCGTAGAGATCCTCGTCGTTCTTGAGGATGCCGGCTTCGCGCAGCAGCTGCTCGGCGTGCTCCATGCCGGCTTCCGAAAGGTGCACCTGCTTGCCCTTTTCGTCGACCCAGTAGTCGCCTTCGCCCTTCTCGTCGCTCTGCCGGGAGAGCTTGGACACGAGCTTGTTGACGCGGATGTAAAGCTCGGGGGAATCGTCGGCCGGGCCGGAGATGATCAGCGGCGTGCGCGCCTCGTCGATCAGGATCGAGTCGACTTCGTCAACGATGGCGTAGTGCAGCCCGCGCTGGAAGCGGTCCTCGAAGCGCAGCGCCATGTTGTCGCGCAGGTAGTCGAAGCCGTATTCGTTGTTGGTGCCGTAGGTGATGTCGGCGGCGTAAGCGGCTTTCTTGTCGCCGTGCGGCATGCCGGGATAGACCACGCCGACCGACAGGCCCAGCCAGTTGTAGACGCGCCCCATCCAGGCGGCGTCACGCTTGGCCAGGTAGTCGTTGACGGTGACCACATGCACGCCCTTGCCTTCCAGCGCGTTGAGGTACACCGGCAGCGTCGCCATCAGGGTTTTGCCTTCGCCGGTGCGCATCTCGGCGATGCGGCCCGAGTTCAGCACCATGCCGCCAATCAGCTGGACGTCGTAGTGGCGCATGCCGAGCACGCGGCGCGCTGCTTCGCGCATCACCGCGAAGGCCTCGGGCAGCAGCTGATCGACGCCCTCGCCCTTGCTCAAACGCTCTCGGAACTCCGGCGTCTTGGCCTTCAGCGCCTCGTCATCGAGCGCCTGCATCGCGGGCTCAAGTGCGTTGACGCGCGCGACAGACTTGGAGAACTGCCGCACCAGGCGCTCGTTGCGGCTGCCGAAGATGCGGGTCAGAAGGGCGTTGAACATGGGGAGTTCCGGGTCGCGGCCGGCGGCCGCCGTGGAGGTGGAAGAAGGGGAACAAAGCCGCCAACGAAAAAGGCCGCCTTGCAGCGGCCTGGTCTGGCGCTCAAGCGCCGCAGCGCCCGGCATTCTAACCTGTGGGTGAATTCGCGCGAATCAAGCGCGACGCAGCCCGGCGCGCGGATGCGCCATCAGCCTCGCGCGGGGGCCTGTCGGGCCTGGCGGAGAAAGGGATGCGGATTGACCGTGCGGCCGTTGTGGATCACTTCGATGTGCACGTGCGAGCCGGTCGAGCGCCCCGTCGATCCCATCTTGGCGATCAGGTCGCCGGCGCGGACCCGATCGCCCTCGCTCACCAGGTTTTCCTGATTGTGGGCATAGCGGGTCACGTAGCCGTTGCCGTGGTCGATATCGACCATATTGCCGTAGCCAGGATGGCGGCCAGAGAACACCACCACGCCATCGGCGACCGAGAGAATATCGCTGCCGCGCGGGCCGTTGAAGTCGACGCCCGAGTGGAAGTGGCTGCGACCGGTAAATGGATCGATGCGGGTGCCGTAGGTGGACGAGGCGTAGCCCGAGCGCACCGGGCTGCCCGTGGGCAGCATCGCCTGCTCCAGCTCACGATCGAGCAGGAGGCTCTCCAGCACGCCCAGCTGGTCACCCTGCTGTGCCAGCTGCTGGGCCAGGCGATCGAGCGAATCCACCAGCTCCTGCTTGCTACGGTTGGAGACTGCGCCCATGTCTTCGGGGCCGCCCAAGGCCGGCGGCTCGGAAAAATCGAACTCGCCGTCTTCGAGGCGGCCGATCTGGGTGAGGCGCTCTCCCAGCGCATTGAGGCGGTTGGCCTGGGCCTGCAGCTGACCGAGGCGAGCCGCCATCGCGTTCAGCTCTTCCTCGGCCTCGGTGCGCGCGGCGGAGATGGAGTCGCGCTGCGCGACCAACTCTTCATTCAGGGCTTCAAGCTGGTTCAGCGCGAGCGCTTCGCTCGAGCGCAGAACCCAGCCCAGGCCGAAGCCGCTGCCCACCAGAAGGGCAAGCGCGGCGAGGCTGCCGGCAATCAGGCGCGCGTCAAGCAGATTCAGCTTGCGCGGCGCCTTCAGGAAACTCGCTACGATGATGACGTTCATGGCACTCCGGTCGTTCGTTCGCCCATGCAGACCTTTCCCAAGAGCACCTTCCAACCGCTGTTGGCGGCGAAGGAAGGCTCGCCTCTCGTCAGCCTGATCGATCGCGCCCGTGCCTTGGCCGCGCTCGACAAGCGTCTGCGTCAGTCCCTGCCCGAGCCGCTCGCCAGCCAGTGTCGTCTGGCCAACGTGCGCGAAGGCAGGCTTGTCTTTCTGGCGAGTTCGCCGCTGTGGCGCACTCGGCTTCGACTGGAAGCCGTCAGCCTGTTGGCTGCGGCCAGCGAAGCCGGTGTGCCCGCCTTCGAACTCACCGTGAAAGTGGCGCCGATGCTGACCGTTCCCCCGGAGCAGGCATCGCACTCACCCGTCACACCGGCGGCAGCAGCGGCGCTGCGGGAAGCGGCCCTCCAGGCCACTGACCCCGAACTCCGACAGCAGCTGCTGGCTTTGGCCTCCCTGGCCGATTCCGCGTCCTGATGGGGCGAACGCCCCGGGGCCGCCAACACGGCAGCCCAAAAAAGATCGCAATGCTTCAGACGATGGCCTGCGCCGGATGGGCGTAGGAAATCGGCGCCTTGGCTTCGTCCTCGAACGTGACTTCTTCCCAGGCGCTGGCATCGGCCAGCATCGCGCGCAGCAGCTGGTTGTTCATGCCGTGGCCGGACTTGTAGCCGTAGAAAGCGCCGATCAGGCTGTGGCCGAGCAGGTAGAGATCACCGATGGCGTCGAGGATCTTGTGCTTGACGAACTCGTCCTCGTAACGAAGACCGTCCTCGTTGAGGACGCGGTAGTCATCGAGCACGATCGCGTTGTCCATCGAACCGCCGAGCACCAGGTTGCGCTCGCGCAACATCTCGATGTCCTTCATGAAGCCGAAGGTGCGCGCGCGGCTGACTTCCTTGACGAAACTCGTGGTGGAGAAGTCGATTTCGGCGCTGGAAGTGTTCTTCGAGAACACCGGGTGTTTGAAGTCGATGGTGAAGCCCACCTTGAAACCCTCGAAGGGTTCGAAGCGCGCCCACTTGTCGCCGTCCTTGACGGTGACGGTCTTTTTGATGCGGATGAATTTCTTGGCGGCGTTCTGCTCTTCGATGCCGGCGCTCTGCACCAGGAACACGAAGGGGCCGGCCGAGCCGTCCATGATCGGCACTTCCGGCGCCGACAGGTCGATGTAGCAGTTGTCGATGCCCAAGCCCGCCAGCGCGGACAGCAGATGCTCGACGGTAGAAACCTTGACGCCATCCTTGTTGACCAGGGTGCTGGCCATGCTGGTCTCGCCGACGCAGTGCGCGCAGGCCTTGATCTCGGCGGGCTCGGCGAGGTCGGTGCGACGGAACACGATGCCGGTATTGACCGCCGCTGGGCGCAGGGTCATGTAGACCTTCTCGCCCGAGTGGATGCCCACGCCCGTGGCGCGGATGGCATTGCGGAGCGTGCGTTGACGGATCATGCGCGGTCGGCTTCCCGAGGGAGTGCGTGACAAAACGACGCGGAGGATGGCACGCGTCCCAACGTCACGCAAGCGCAACAGTCGGTAAATACCCCACAATCCGTTGCCAAAAAGCAACAAACTGAAACGGAACCGTGACCGCGTTCCGGGAACGGTCGGAACGCGGTCGGCGGCGATTCAGCCCCGCGAACGGGGCGGAATCCGGTGCGGCTCGATCAGTCGGCCTGGCGGCGCAGGAAGGCCGGAATGTCGAGGTAGTCCATCGGCAGGTCGGCCGTGGCGACGCGCCCCTCACCGCGGGAAGCCGCGCGCGGCGCCGGCGCGGCGACCGGGTCGATGGCCATGCCCGTGGTGGCATCGCGCAGGCCGGCGACCGGGCGCAGGCGCGGGGTCTCGACCTTCTCGATGCGTTCATTGCGCGGGGCCGGGCGGGCCGCCACGCCGCGATTCAGGCCGGTGGCGACGACGGTGACGCGGACTTCGTCCTGCATCTCGTGGTCGAGCACGGTGCCGATCACCACGGTGGCGTCCTCGGAGGCGAACTCTTCGATGGTGCGGCCGACCTCGTCGAACTCGCGCATCGTGAAGTCGGGGCCCGCCGTGATGTTGACCAGGATGCCGCAGGCGCCGGACAGGTTGATGTCGTCCAGCAGCGGGTTGCTGATCGCCTTCTCGGCGGCCTCCATGGCGCGCTCTTCGCCGCGGGCGCAGCCCGAGCCCATCATCGCCATGCCCATTTCGCTCATCACCGTGCGCACGTCGGCGAAGTCGACGTTGATCAGGCCGGGGCGGACGATCAGGTCGGCGATGCCTTGGACTGCGCCCTGCAGCACGTCATTGGCGGCGCGGAAGGCGTGCACCATGGTCGCGTCGCGGCCGAGCACGGTGATCAGCTTTTCGTTGGGAATCGTGATCAGCGAGTCGCAGTGGCTGGACAGCTCCTCGATGCCCTTCAGTGCCACCTGCATGCGGCGACGGCCCTCGAACGGGAAAGGCTTGGTGACCACGGCCACGGTCAGGATGCCCATCTCCTTGGCCAGCTGGGCGATCACCGGTGCCGCGCCGGTGCCGGTGCCGCCGCCCATGCCCGCGGTGATGAACACCATGTCGGCGCCCGTGATCGCCTCGACGATGCGCTCGCGGTCTTCCAGTGCGGCCTGCCGGCCGACTTCGGGGTTGGCGCCTGCGCCCAGCCCCTTGGTGACGCCCGAGCCCAACTGCAGGATGCGCTTGGCGCCGGTGCCCCGGATCGCCTGCGCGTCGGTGTTGGCGCAGATGAACTCAACGCCATCCAGGCTCGAGTTCACCATGTGTGCAACGGCATTGCCGCCGCCACCGCCGACTCCGACCACCTTGATGACCGCGTTAGGTGCGGTCCGCTCCACCAGTTCAAACATCGTGCTCTCCTTCCGTTCCGTATGACGCAGCTGCTTGATGACCCCTGATTGATTCCGCCGGCGCACGGCGCCGACAGCTCTAGAACTCGCCCCTGAACCAGTTGCGCAGACGCCCGAAGGCGCTGCCGACCTTGCCCGGCACCACCGGCGCGCGACGCGGACGTTCCTGCTGGCTGCCCCACAGCAGCAGGCCGACGCCAGTGGCGTGCACCGGGTTGCCCACGACTTCGCCCAAGCCCCCGACGTACTGCGGGATGCCGATCCGCACCGGCATGTGCAGCATTTCCTCGGCCAGCTCGGCGACGCCCTCCATGCGCGAGGCGCCACCGGTCAGCACCAGCCCGGCCCGGATCAGTTCTTCGAAGCCGGAGCGGCGCAGTTCGGCCTGCACCATCTCGAAGATCTCCTCGTAGCGGTTCTGCACCGCTTCGGCCAGGGCCTGCCGCGCCAGTCGGCGAGGCGGACGGTCGCCGACGCTCGGCACCTGGATGCTCTCCTCGGCCGTGGCCAGCTGGGCCAGCGCGCAGGCATAGCGGACCTTGATCTCTTCGGCGTGCGGGGTCGGCGTGCGCAGCAGGTGGGCTATGTCGCTGGTGACCTGGTCGCCGGCGATCGGCAGCGAGGCGGTATGGCGGATCGCTCCTTGGGCGAACACGGCGATATCGGTGGTGCCGGCGCCGATGTCGACCAGAGCGACGCCCAGCTCCTTCTCGTCCGAGGTCAGCACCGCCTGCGAGCTGGCGAGGCCCGCGAGGATGAGGTCATCGACCTGCAGCCCGCAGCGCTGCACGCACTTCATGATGTTCTGCGCCGCCGACTGCGCGCCCACCACCAGGTGCGCGCGCACTTCCAGGCGCACGCCCGACATGCCAACGGGATGGCGGATGCCCTCCTGCGAGTTGTCGACGATGTACTCCTGCGGGATGGCGTGCAGGATCTTCTGGTCGGACGGAATCGCCACCGCCTTGGCGGCCTCCAGCACGCGCTCCATGTCGGCGTAGCTGACCTCGCCCTCGCGGATCGGCACGATGCCTGGCGAGTTCTTGCACTGGGTATGGCTGCCCGAGATCGACGCGTAGACCGAGCGGATCTCGCAGCCGGCCATGACTTCGGCCTCTTCGATCGCGCGCTGGATCGAATGCACGGTCGACTCGATGTCGACGACCACACCGCGACGCAGGCCGGTCGAGCTGTGGCTGCCGATGCCGATGACCTCCAGCGGCTCATCGGGCGAGTACTCGCCCACCAGCGCCACCACTTTCGAGGTGCCGATATCGAGGCCGACGATCAGGGATTTGTCGCCTTTGCGGTTCATGTGTCTTGTTCCGGGACAGCGGGGGTGCCGGCCTCGACGGCCGGGGGCTCGGCCCACAGGAGGGCGAAGCCGTTGGCATAGCGCAGGTCGGCGCGCAGCAGGGGTCGCGCCGCCGAGCGCGCCAGTTCGGGCAGCGCGGCGACAAAGCGGCGCAGACGCGGCAGCGGCTCGGTTCGACCCAGCACCACTTCGGTGCCGCTGACCAGGGCCAGGGTCCAGCTTCCGCGCGGGCTGAGCTGCATGCGCTGCGGCGGATCGCCCACCAGGGTCAGCAGCGGCTGCACGGCGGCGTGCATCTCCATCATCCGGGCGACGTCGCGGTCCTCGGCCTCGAAACGCGGCAGGCCCTGCAGGGTTTCGAGGTCAGGCACCTCGAACAGGCGCCCACGATCGGACAGCAGGCGCGATTCGCCCCAGCGCGCGAGCGGACGGTGCTCGACTAGCACGATTTCGAGCGTATCCGGCCACAGCTTGCGCACAGCCACCTGCTCGACCCAGGGCAGTGCCGCCAGCGCCGAGCGCACCGCCTCGACGTCGACTGCGAAGAAGCCGCGGTCCAGATGGGGCCGCACCGCTGACCGCACCTGCTCTGCGCTGACCCGCTGGAATTCGGCCGACACGCGGAGCTGTTCCAGCCGCCAGCGGTCGGACGCGAACCAGCCGTTCAGCACCGCCACCACCGGCAGTGTGATCACGGCCAGAGCGAACAGCCAGGCGAGCAGGCGGACCAGGGCGTTCATGCGCGCGCGTGGCCCTCCAGGGTCTGGGCCAGGATCCGCAGGCACAGCGCCTCGAAGCCAAGCCCGGTCTGGCGCGCGGCCTTGGGCACCAGCGAGTGGCTGGTCATGCCGGGGGCGGTGTTGACTTCCAGCAGCCAGTTGCGGCCCTCGCGGTCGCGCATCACGTCGACGCGGCCCCAGCCGCGGCAGCCCAGCGCCTGGAAGGCCGCCAGCGCCAGCGCACCGAGTTCCGCTTCCGCGTCGCCCTGCAGGCCCGGGCACAGGTACTGGGTCTCGTCGGAGACGTACTTGGCCTCGTAGTCGTACCAGGCGCCTTTCGGCACGATCTGGATGCTCGGCAGGGCGCGCCCGTCGAGCACGCCGACGGTGAACTCGCCGCCCTCGATCAGCTGCTCCATCAGCAGCTCACCGGGATAGCGCGCGGCCAGCTCGATCGCAGCGTCGAGGTCGGCTTCGCTGAAGACTCGACTGACGCCCACGCTGGAGCCCTCGCAGGCCGGCTTGACGATCACCGGCAGGCCCAACGAGCGCGCCGCGGCCTGCACGTCGTCGCCTTTCCTTAGGCGGACGTAGCGCGGCGTCGGCAGGCCGAGCGCGAGCCAGACCTGCTTGCTGCGGATCTTGTCCATGGACAGGGCCGAGCCCAGCACGTCAGAGCCCGTATAGGGAACGCCGAAGGCTTCAAGCAGACCCTGGACGATGCCGTCCTCACCGCCGCCGTGATGGCCGTGCAGGATGTTGAAGACGCGATCGACCGCGCCTTGGGCGAGCAGCTCGCGCAGGGCCGGAATGCCGTCGACCGCGAAGGCGTCGACGCCGCCGGCGCGCAGCGCGTCGAGCACGTTGCGTCCGGAGTCGAGGCTGACCTCGCGCTCGCTGGAGCTGCCGCCGAGCAGCACCGCCACGCGGCCGAAGGTCTTGGGATCGAGAGTGCTCATGCTCATTGGGCCCCGTCCGTGTGGGCAGAAAAGTCGAGTCCGGCGGCGGCCAGGGCCTGGCTGCTGCGGCCGATGTCGCCGGCGCCGGAGAGGATCAAGAGATCGCCATCGAGCAGCAGGTCCGGCAGGGTCGCGGCGAGGTCGCGCGGATGCCCGACCAGTACCGGGTCGATGCGACCACGGGCGCGGATCGCGCGGGCCAAGGCGCGCGCGTCGGCCCCAGGAATCGGCGCCTCGCCGGCCGGATAGACCTCGGTCAGCACGAGCACGTCGACCTCGCTCAGCACCGCGGCGAAGTCATCGAGCAGGTCGCGGGTGCGGCTGTAGCGGTGCGGCTGGAAGGCCAGCACCAGGCGTTTGTCGGGCCAGCCGCCGCGAGCGGCGGCAATCGTCGCCGCCAGCTCGCGCGGGTGGTGGCCGTAGTCGTCCACCAGTTCGGCGCTGCCCGCACGCAAGTCGAGTGCACCCAGGCGATTGAAGCGTCGGCCGACGCCCTGGAAGGCCGCCAGCGCGCGGGCGATGGCGGCGCCCTCCACTCCCAGCTGCCAGCCGACCGCGGCTGCGGCCAGCGCGTTCTGCACGTTGTGCCGGCCCGGCAGGTTGAGCAGCACCGGCAGCGGCGCCTCGCCCGGCAGGTGCAGGGTGAACTGCATCTGCGCGCCGCGCTGGCTGACCGCGGTGGCGCGCACGTCGGCCTCCTCGGCGAGCCCGTAGGTGACCAGATGGCGCGGCATCTCGGCGGCGAGTGCGCGCACTTCGGCATCGTCGATGCAGAGCACTCCGAGGCCGTAGAACGGCAGGCGGTGCAGAAACTCGGAAAACGCCGCGCGCACCCGCGCGAAGTCGCCGCCGTAGTTCTCCAGATGGTCGGCATCGATATTGGTCACCACCGCGATCAGCGGCGTGAGGCGCAAGAAGCTGCCGTCGCTTTCGTCGGCCTCCGCTACCAGCCAGTCACCCTGCCCCAGCCCGGCATTGGCGCCGGCGGAGAGCAGCTTGCCGCCGATCACGAAGGTGGGGTCGAGCGCGCCCTCCGACAGCACGCTGGCGGTCAGGCTGGTGGTGGTGGTCTTGCCGTGGGTACCGGCGATGGCGATGCCGCGGCGGAAGCGCATGAGTTCGGCCAGCATCTCGGCGCGCGGCACAATCGGGATGCGCTGCGCACGCGCCTCCACCAGCTCGGGGTTGTCGGCGCGCACCGCGCTCGAGACCACCACGACGTCGGCTTCGCGCACGTTTTCGGCGCGGTGGCCGATGTCGACGCGCACGCCCTGCTCGCGCAGGCGCGCGGTGGCGGCGCCGTCGGCCAGATCGGAGCCGGACACGGTGTAGCCCAGGGTGCACAGCACCTCGGCAATGCCGCTCATGCCCACGCCGCCCACGCCCACGAAGTGGACGCGGCGGAAGGCGCTGGCGATGTCGCCGTGGTCGGACAGGCGCCTCATGCGCAGGACTCCTCGATGCAGATGGCGGCGACGCGCTCGGCGGCGTCGACGCGGGCAAGACGGCGCGCGGCCTCGGCCATTGCGGCGGCACGCGCGGGGTCGGTGGCGAGCTGGGCCAGCGCACCGGCAAGACGCTGGACGAAGCCCTCGCCTTCGCTGAGCTTGAGCGCGGCGCCGGCCTCGACCAGCCAATCGGCGTTGCGGCTCTGGTGGTCGTCGGCGGCGGTCGGCAGCGGCACAAGCACCGCCGGCAGCCCGACCGCACAGAGTTCGGCCAGGGTCGACGCGCCCGCACGGCAGACCACGAGATCGGCCCAGCGGTAGGCCGTCGGCATGTCCTCGATGAAGGCCACGGTATCGGCGCGCAGCCCAGCCTCGCGGTAGCGCTGGGCGGTCGCGTCGAGCGCGGTCGCGCCGGTCTGGTGGCGGATCTCGCAGCAGACGCCGCTGAGGCGCAGGGCTTCGGGCAGGTGCTGATTGAGCGCGCGCGCGCCCTGGCTGCCGCCGACCACCAGCAGGCGCAGCGGCCCGGGCGCGCGCTCGCGCTGGGCCGGCGCCGGCAGCCCGGCGATTTCGGCGCGCACCGGATTGCCGACCACTTCCTCGCGGGCAAAGGTGCCCGGCATGCCGACCAGACGGCGACGCGCGAAGCGCGCCAGCAGGCGGTTGGTCAGGCCCGGGGCGCGGTTCGACTCGTGCAGCAGCAGCGGGCGTCGCAGCAGCCAGGCCGCAAGCCCGCCGGGGCCCGCGGCGAAACCGCCAAAGCTCAGCACACAGCGCGGCTGCAGCCGGCGCAGCAGACGCATCGCACCGAACACCGCGCGCAGCAGCATGAAGGGGGCGGTGAGCCGGCGCACCCACCCGCCGCCGCGCAGCCCGCGCACCGGCAGGATGTGCAGGGCAATGCCGGCCGCCGGCACCAGCCGGGTTTCCATCGCGCCCTCAGCGCCCAGCCATTCGACCGCGACCGACTGCGCCGCCAGGGCGCGCGCCACCGCCAGGCCCGGGAAGATATGGCCACCGGTGCCGCCGGCGAGGATCAGCACAGGGCCGCTCATGGCAGCGCTCCGATGCCGGGCTCGATGCGCGCGCGCGCCGGACCGGGCCGGAACACCGGGCTTGGCGCCTCAGCGCGGTTCGGCGCAGCGGACGCCGGGCGTTGCAGGAGTTCGGCCGGATCCTGCAGATCCTCGCTCCGCAGCTTGCCCGCCTGGCGACGGGCGCGCTCGGCTTCGTAGCTGACGCGCAGCAGCAGGCCCAGCGCCATGCAGCTCAGGATCACGCTGGAGCCACCCGAGGAAATCAGCGGCAGAGTCAGACCCTTGGTGGGCAGCACGCCCATGTTGACGCCGATCGAAACCAGGGATTGCAGGCTCATCCACAGGGCGACGCCGAACGCGCAATAGCCGGCAAAGGCGCGGCCCATCTCGATCGCGCGCAGGCCCAGCCAGAACGCCCGCGCCGCAAGCAGCACGAACAGACCGATCAGCAGGCTGACGCCGATGAAGCCGGTCTCTTCGGCGTAGACCGCGAAGATGAAGTCGGTATGCGCCTCGGGCAGGTAGAAGAGCTTCTGCACCGAAGCGCCGAGGCCGACGCCCGTGGCTTCGCCGCGGCCGATCGCGATCAGCGAGTGGCTCAGCTGATAGCCCGCGCCGTAGGGATCCTGGAAGGGATCGAGGAAGGACACGAGGCGACGCATGCGATACGGCTCGAACACGGCCAGCGCGGCGAGGCCCACCGCACCCAGCAGCGCCGGCGCCAGCAGGAAGGGCGCGCGCGCGCCGCCCAGCCAGAGCATGCCGCCGGTGATTGCACAGAGCAGCACGGTTGAGCCGAAATCCGGCTGGGCCAGCAGCAGGGCGCCGAGCATGGCGACCACGGCCAGCGGTTTGAACACGCCCCAAAAGCGGTCCTGCAGCTGTTCGCGGTAGCGCACCATGTAGCTGGCCAGCCACAGAATCAGCAGCAGCTTGGCCGCTTCCACCGCCTGGAAGCCGAAGAAGCGCAGCTCGATCCAGCGCGTCGCTCCGTTGACCTCGCGCCCCAGGCCCGGCACCAGCACGGCGGTGAGCAGGACGAAGGCGAGGATCAGCAGGCTGCTGCCGCGGCGCTCCAGCGCGCGCAGCTCGGTGCGCATCAGAAACACGGCGCCGATGAGGCCGACGGCGAGAAAGAACAGATGCCGGTGCAGGTAGTGCAGCGGCTCGACGCCGTGGCCCTCGGAGATCGCCAGCGAGCTGGAGGCGACCATCACCACGCCGATGCCGACCAGGGTCAGCACCACCGCCATCAGCACACCGTCGTAGGCGCCGGCGATCTCGTCGCGCTTCTGCGCTTGCGGCATCGGCAGGCCGAGCATCAGCGCACCTTCAACGTGGCAAGCCCGATCAGCACCAGCACCACGGTGATGATCCAGAAGCGGACGATCACGCGCGGCTCGGGCCAACCCTTGAGCTCGAAGTGGTGGTGGATCGGCGCCATCCGGAACACCCGGCGCCCGGTCAACTTGAAGCTCGCGACCTGGATCATCACCGACAGCGTCTCGATGACGAAGATGCCGCCCATGATGACCAGCACGATCTCCTGACGGACGATCACCGCCAGCGTGCCGAGCACGGCCCCCAGCGCGAGCGCGCCGATGTCGCCCATGAACACCTGCGCCGGATAGGTGTTGAACCACAGAAAGCCCAAGCCCGCGCCACCGATCGCCGCGCACAGGATCACCAGTTCGCCGGCGCCGGGGATCTGCGGGATCAGCAGGTACTGCGAGAACACCGCATGCCCCGAGACGTAGGCGAAGATGCCGAGCGCAGCGGCCACCAGCACGGTCGGCATGATCGCGAGGCCATCCAGGCCGTCGGTAAGATTGACTGCGTTCGAGAAGCCGACGATCCAGAAGTAGGCGACGACGATGAAGCCCACGCCGAGCGGCAGCGCGAAGTCCTTGACCAGCGGGATGTGGAAGGCGGTCGCGGCCGGCACGTCGGCGGTGACGTAGAGCGCGATCGCGGCGATCAGGCCGAACACCGACTGCAGCAGGTACTTCCAGCGCGACTTCAGGCCCTTCGGATCGCGGCGCACGATCTTCAGGTAATCGTCCAGCCAGCCGATGAAGCCGAACGCGACGAGCACCCCCAAGAGGATCCAGATGTAGCGGTTCGACAGGTCCGCCCACAGCAGGGTCGAGGCGGCGACGGTCGACAGGATCAGGGCGCCGCCCATGGTCGGCGTGCCCGCCTTGGAGAAGTGCGACTGCGGGCCATCGCTGCGGATCGGCTGGCCGCCCGACTTCAGTGCCGCAAGCCGGCGGATGAAGGCCGGCCCCAGCCACAGCGACAGCGCGAGCGCGGTCAGCGCACCGAGGATCGCGCGCAGGGTCAGGTAGTTGAAGACCGCGAAGAAGCGGTCGAAGCCCTCCAGCCAGCGCGCCAGTTCAAGCAGCATGCGGGCCTCCGCTGTAGGCATCGTCGAAAAGCGCGGCGACCACGCGCTCCATGCGGCTGCCGCGCGAGCCCTTGACGAGAACGCGCAAGCCCGCGCTCAGCCGCGGGCGCAGGGCCTGGGCCAAGGCTTCCTGCGAGTCGAAGTGCTGCGCCCCCTCGCCGAAGGCGCGGCTGGCGGCAGCGGCGAGTTCGCCCACCGTGAACAGGCCTGACAGACCCTGCGCGCGCGCATGCGCACCGACCGCCGCGTGCAGGGCTTCGCCATCCGGCCCCAGCTCGCGCATGTCGCCCAGCACCAGCCAGGCCGGGCCCGCGGAGGAGGCCAGCGTGTCGATCGCCGCGCGCACCGAGCCCGGGTTGGCGTTGTAGCTGTCGTCGATGATCTGCGCGCCGCTGGCATGCAAGCGCGGGCTGAAGCGCCCCGCGACGCTCTGTGCCCCCTCCAGGCCTTCGCCGATCTGCACGAGATCCATGCCGGCCGCCAAGCCCATGGCCGCGGCCGCCAGTGCATTCATCACGCTGTGCCGGCCGGGCAGCGGCAGCCGGATGTCGAGAGCACCGGCTGGGGAACACAGGCGGAAGCAACTGCCGCCTGCGTCCAGGCGCAGCGCCTCCGCGAACACGTCGGCGTCGTTCTCCAGCCCGAAGCGCAGCTGTCGACGCGGGCCCACCATCTGTGTGAACAGCGGCGCGAAGGCATCGTCGGCATTGATCACCGCCACACCCTCGGCCGGCAGCTCGCGGTAGATCGCGCCCTTGGTCTCGGCGATGCCGAGCAGGGAGCCCATGCGCTCCAGATGCGCCGGGCCGATGTTGTTGACCAGGCTGTAGCGCGGCCGCGCGATGCGCGCGAGCCATTCGATGTCGCCGGGCGCGCCGGCGCCCATTTCGTAGACCGCGTACTCGGCGTCCTCCGGCTGGTTCAGCACCGACAGCGGCAGACCGATTTCGTTGTTGAAGTTGCCGGGATTGGCGTAGGCGCGGCCGGCGCGTTCGACGATGCCCGCGAGCAGGGTCTTGACCGAGGTCTTGCCGTTGCTGCCGGTCAGGCCGAACACGCGGGTGGATCGGCTGCGCGCCATGCCGGCCGCGAGCCGACCCAGCGCCAGCCGGGTGTCATCGCAACGGATCTGTGGCAGTGCCACCGGCAGCGGCCGTTCGACCAGCAGCGCGGTCGCGCCAGCGGCCAGGGCAGCGTCGGCGAAAACGTGGCCGTCGAAGCGCTCGCCGCGCAGGCAGACGAAGAGATCGCCCGGGCACAGCGCGCGCGAATCGGTCTGCACCCGCAGCACCGGTTCCGCGTGATCGTGGGCGCCGAGCAGCGCTTCGGCTTCGGCAAACCGCGCCACCTCGGCAAGGCTGAGCGGCCTCATGCGCGTCCTCTCAAGGCCATCGCGGCCACCGCCAGATCGTCGAAAGGCAGCCGTCGGTTGCCGGTTTCCTGATACGTCTCATGCCCCTTGCCAGCGACCAGCACGGTGTCGCCGGGCGCGGCCGCGCGCACCGCTGCCGCAATCGCGGCGGCGCGGTCGCGCTCGACCTCGACCGCCGCTCCCGGCGCAAAGCCGGAGAGGATGTCGGCGACGATGGCTTCGCCATCCTCGCTGCGCGGATTGTCGTCGGTGACGAACACCCGATCCGCCAGTCGACCGGCGATGGCCGCCATCTGCGGACGCTTGCCGCGATCGCGATCGCCGCCGCAGCCGAACACGCAGAGCAGGCGGCCGGCGGTGTGCTGGCGCAGGCTGGCCAGGGCCTGTTCGAGGCCGTCAGGCGTATGCGCATAGTCGACCACCAACAGCGGTTGGCCGCTTGCGCCGCCGAGACGGTTCATGCGGCCGGGAATGGCGGAGAGCCGCGGCAGCAGCGCCGCCACGCGCGCGAAGTCGACGCCCAAGGCGAGCAGCACGCCAGCCACGGCCAGCAGGTTCTCGATGTTGAAGCGGCCGAGCAGGGGCGAGTCGATGCGCACCGACTCGACGCCGTACTGCAGCTGGAAGTGCAGACCGGCCGCGTCCAGCACGAGATCGCCTGCGCGCAGCACCGCATCGCCCGCACCCAGCGCGCTGAAGCCGATCAGATCTACGCGTTCGGGCAAGCCGGCCGCAATCAACGCACCCTGGGTGTCATCCAGATTGATCACCGCGGCGCGCAGGCTGTCCCAGGCGAACAGGCTGGCCTTGGCGGCGGCGTAGGCCTCCATGGTGCCGTGGTAGTCGAGGTGATCGCGGCTGAGATTGGTGAACACCGCGATGTCGAACTGCAGGCCCGCCACGCGGCCTTGGTCCAAGGCATGCGAGGAGACCTCCATCGCCACCACTTGCGCGCCGGAAAGACTGAGATGCGCGAGCAGGCGGTGCACTTCCAGCACGTCAGGCGTGGTGCGCTCATGCGCCACCAGCTGGCCGTGCAGGCCGGCACCGAGCGTGCCGATGCTGCCGGCAACGCGACCCAGCAGCTGCAGGGCCTGGGCGGTGAGCTGCACGGTCGAGGTCTTGCCATTGGTGCCGGTGACGCCGATCAGGTCGAGCCCCAGCGTGGGCGCGGCATACAGCGCCTGGGCCAGCTGCGGCAGGCGCTCGCGCAGGCCGGGCACGAGCACCAGCGGCACCGGCAGCAGCGGCGCCTCGCCTTCAAAGGGTTCCGACAGCACCACCACGGCGCCGCGCCGTACGGCTTCGGCGGCGTGCAGCAGGCCGTGGGTGCGCGCACCCGCGAGCGCGACGAAACCTTCGCCCGGCTCGATCGCGCGACTGTCCAAGCGCAGGCCGGACACCGACAGAGTGGGCAGATCGCAGCGCTCAGGCAGCAGCTCCTGCAGGCTGAGCGCGGGCAGGCGGGCGTTCATTGCACCACCCCCGTATCGGGCGTCGGCTCGATCGCGCCTTCGGCTTCGAGCGGCAGCTCGCCGGGCGGAAGGATCGGCGCCTCGAGCGGCGTCGACACGTACCACTGCTGGATGTCGTCCGGCGGCACGTCAAGGATGCGCAGCGCATCCGCCATGACGCGGCCGAAGACGGGCGCAGCCACGAGGCCGCCGAAATGCTGACTGGGATCCGGATCGTTGATCACGACCACCATCGAGAGGCGGGGCTGTGAGGCCGGCACCAGTCCGGCGAACATACTGATGTAGCGCTTCTCGTAGCCGCCCGGCACCGAACGCCGCGAGGTGCCGGTCTTGCCGGCCACGCGATAGCCGGACACGCGCGCGCGGGTCGCGCTGCCCTCGGGGCCGGTCACGGTTTCGAGCATGTCGAGCAGGGTCCGGGCCAGCTGCGGATCGATGACCGAGCGCCCCTCACCGGCCCCGCCACGCACAAAGGTGGGCGGCATCCACACGCCGCCGTTGCCGATCGCGGCATAGGCCTGCGCGATCTGCAGAGCATTGGTGGACAGGCCATAGCCGTAGGAGATCGTGGCCTTCTCGAGCACGCCCCAGCCGCTGGGTGCCGTCAGCACGCCGGCCTGTTCGCCGGGAAAACCCGCGCCGGTGAGTTCGCCAAAGCCGAAACGGCGCAGCAGGTCGTGGAAATGCTCGTTGGGCATGTCCAGCGCCAGCTTGACCGCCGCGATATTCGAGGACTTGGTCAGCAGTCGGGTCGGGCTGACCGTACCGAAGTTGCGGATGTCGCGGATCGTGTGCCGGGCCAGCGGCATGTAGCCGGGGCTGGTTTCGATCACCGTGTCGGGCTGCCAGCGCCCGGTCTCGAGCGCGGCCGCCACGGTGAAGACCTTGATCACCGAGCCCGGCTCGAACACGTCGGTCAGCGCACGATTGCGGCGTGCAGAGGCATCGGCACCTTCGCGCGTGTTCGGGTTGTAGGTCGGCAGGTTGACCATCGCCAGCACTTCGCCCGTCGGCACGTCGGTGATCACCACCGTGCCCGAGGCCGCGCGGTTCTCCTCCAGCGCGCGCCGCAGTTCGCGGTAGGCGACGTGCTGAAGGCGCCGGTCGATGGACAGGGCAAGGTCGCGACCGGGCTGGGCGGGGCGCAGCAGGTCGACATCGATCGGCCGCAGCTTCTGGTCGCGCAGCACCCGCTTGCTGCCGGGCTTGCCGCTCAGCCAGTCGTTGAAGGCGAGCTCCAGGCCCTCCTGGCCGACATCATCGATATTGGTGAAGCCAAGCACGTGCGCGGCGATCTCACCCAAGGGATAGAAGCGGCGGAACTCGCGGCGGTTGTGCACGCCCGGAACCCCCAAGGCCAGCACGGCTTCGGCATCGTCCGGATTCATCTGCCGACGCAGGAACAGGAACTCGCGGTCGGCGCGCTCGTCGATGCGGCGCTTGAGCTCGGCCGGATCGAGGCCCAGCGCCGCGGCCAGCTCGGGGATGCGCCCGGGTTCGCCGGAGAGTTCCTTCGGATTGGCCCACAGCGAGGCGACCGGCGTGGACACCGCTAGCGGCTCGCCGTTGCGATCCGTGATCATCCCGCGCGAGATAGGCACCGGCAGCTCGCGCAGGTGGTATTGCTTGGCTTTGGCTTGGTAGAAGTCCGCGCGCAGCAGCTGCATATCGGCCGCGCGCGCGACCAGCAGCACCCCGCAGCAGGCCAGGCCCGCTGCCAGCAGGTTCAGGCGCATGCGCAGATTGACCGGAGGGCGGCGCGATTTCTTCATTGCCGCACCACCTGCACTTCGACCGGCTCGGGCGAGCGCATGCCCAGCTGCTCGCGCGCCACGCGCTCGATGCGGAAGGTCTCGCCCCAGGTCGCCTGCTCCAGCTGCAGACGGCCGAACTCGATGTTGAGCTCGTCGCGCTGCGCTTCCAGGCGGTTCAGTTCGGCGAACAGCTGGCGATGCGCATGGCGCGACTGCACCAGCGCGATGCCGCTCAGCACCACACCCACCAGCAGCGGCAGCCCGATCAGCACGCGCAGGTTCATGCGAGCTTCTCCGCCACGCGCAGCACGGCGCTGCGGGCGCGCGGGTTGACCATCAGCTCGTCGGTGTCGGCGCGGATGGCGCCACCCATCAAGGCCAGGGTCGGAGTGAACTCGACCGCCACCGGCAGGCGCCGGTTGCCGGGCGCCGGCTTGGCCAGCCCCTGCATGAACTGCTTGACCTGCCGGTCTTCCAGCGAATGGAAGCTGATAACGGCAAGCCGCCCCCCCGGTTTCAGCCGGGAAAGGGCGGCCGCCAGCCCTGTAACCAGATCGTCCAGCTCGCGGTTCAGAAAGATCCGCAGCGCCTGGAACGTACGTGTGGCGGGGTGCTTGCCGGGCTCGCCGCGACCGATGGTCGCGCGCACCAGATCAGCCAGCTCCGCGGTACGGCTCAGCGGCGCCTCGGCCCGGCGCGCAGCGATGGCCCGCGCAATGCGCCGGCTCATACGCTCCTCGCCATAGGCCCACAGCACATCCGCGATCTCCGTCTCGGTGGCCCGCGCCAAAAACTCGGCTGCGCTCTCCCCGGAATCCGGGTCCATGCGCATGTCCAGCGGCCCGTCCTGCATGAAGCTGAAGCCGCGCTCGGCCTGGTCCAGCTGGGGCGAGGACACCCCAAGGTCCAGCAGCACGCCATCCAGCCCATCGGCCGTCGCCGCCCACTCCGCCAGAGCCGCGAAGCTGCCGCGCCGGATCGCCACCCGCGGATCGCCCGCGAACTCGGCTTCGGCGCAGGCGATCGCCTGCGGATCCTTGTCCATCAGCAGCAGGCGGCCCTGCGGCCCCAGCTGATCCAGCACACCGCGCGCGTGTCCGCCGCGCCCGAACGTGCCGTCCAGATAGGTACCGTCCTTGACCACCCGCAGGCCTTCCATGACCTGCGCATACAGCACCGGGATGTGGTCGGCCGGCGGCGCTTCGTTGCGCATCGCCCGATCCCTCCCCGGCTACAGCGTGAGGTCGAGCATGGCCTCGCTGATCTCGTCTTCCCCGATGGTCTGACGGATCTGCGCGAGGTGTGCCTGCTCGCTCCAGAGTTCGAACTTCCCGCCCATGCCCAGCAGGACGGCCTTCTTCTCGATGCCGGCGGCGTTGCGATGGCTGGCCGGCAGCAGCAGGCGCCCGTTCGCATCGACGTCGACGAAGGTCGCCGCACCCACCAGCTTCAGCTGCAGGGCGCGATGCACCTTCTTGGCGTTTGGCAGGGCGTTGACCTGGTCACGCACCTGTTCCCAGGCGGCGACCGGGTACAGCCAGAGACACCCCTGTTCGTAAGGGTTGTAGGTCACGACAAGGCGGTTCGCACAATCGCGCGCAACAAGCTCACGGTAAGCGGTGGGCACCGCCAGCCGGCCCTTGTCGTCGATCGTGATGGCGGTCTCGCCCTGAAACATTCCCCACTGAACCCCACAAAAAACCCGTTTTTTCTACGGCTGCCCACACTAAGCACGGTGTAAAGGGGTGTCAAGAAATTTCAGGAGCGAAAACGCAGCTAAACCCCTGTCGGCATTGGGGTTTTCTGAACGGGTTCTGACAGATCGCGGGCAAAAGCGCACTGAAACATGCGCTTGGGCCGCCAAGCTCGAAACTACTTTAAGTTCGAAGCCGGCGAGCGCGCCGCGGATGTGATCGGGTTCGCAGCCAGCAGGTCCCGCAGTTCCGCGCTGATCCGCGCGGTTTCGCGCAGCGGCAGAACATCCCAGGCCTGGAAGTCGAGCTTGAGCGGTCGCACCCGACCACGCTCCAGCAGGTCGCGGTACAGCAGTCCCAGCTTGCCGCGCACCGGCTTCAGCGCCGGCACCAGCACCGGCACCGCGGTGGCGCTGGCTTCGGCGAGCATGTTGGCGGAGTCCGGCGTGACCACGATGCGGTCGGCCCAGGCCAGCAGGCCGCCGTAGGGGTTGGGTCCATCGGCTTCGCCATGCCACTGCAGACCGGGCAGATCGCCCAAGTCCTTGCGCGCGGCTTCGCGCAGCCAGGGCGGAGTGCGCCGCGAGCTGCTGACCAGCAGACTGCCGCCGTCGCGGGCCTGCCAGTGGTGCAGGATCGTGCACAGGCGCAGCCACAGCCCGCGATCGAGATCGAAGGAGGAATGCGGGCCGCCCAGCAGGACCACCGTCCGCGGCGAGGGCAGACGCGACAGTTCGGCGTGGGCGATCCGCGCCCGGGCCAGGGTGGCACCATCGACGCCGTGCAGGCCGCCCGTGAAGCTCAGCACGTTCGGGCCCGCGATCCCGTCATGCGCCGGCGCCAACACCGCATCCCAGTGCCGCAGATCGATGCGTGGATCAAGAATCTGCACGGCTCGGCAGCCCGGGACCTGCGCTTTCAGCCAGCGCGTCGCGAGCGCGCCCTGACGTCCGCAGCCGATCGCCAGCCGCGGCGGCGCCTCGCCCAGCGCCTGTTCAATGCCCGGCGCGAAAACATCCCCGCGTTCCGGCAGCCAGCGCGGCGCCAGCCAGCGCCAGGGCGCGCGGGTCTGCAGCGTCCACTCGCGGGCTTCGATGCCCAGGGCCTCGGCCAAGGCCAGCGCGGGCTTGCGGTTGCCTGCGGCACCGTCGGTCAGAACCCAGGCCGGAGCCAGCGTCGGATGCATGCGGTGGGGCCCCGGATCTGCAACGCAGCGTTGCGTCGGGCCCGGATTATTCCACGGCTGCACCAGACCTAGACTGCCGCTCGCACTCACGGGCTCCTGACCCCTGCAGTCCTAGCCTTTACGATTGTGAAGCCGCAGCGCCTGCCGCTGCTCACGCAGATCCCGCACCGGAGCCCCGCATGCCCTCCCTCGACAGCACCGCCCTCGACCAGCTTTTCCTGAAGGCCCGCACGCACAACGCCTGGCAGGACCGCGCCGTCGAGCCCGCCCTGCTGCAGCAGCTCTATGACTTGGTGAAGATGGCCCCGACCAGCGCCAACTGCTCGCCGGCCCGCTTCGTCTTTCTGCAGTCGAAAGCGGCCAAGGAACGGCTCAAGCCCGCGCTGTCGGCCGGCAACCTCGACAAGACGATGTCGGCCCCGGTCACGGTGATCGTCGCCAACGATCCGAAGTTCTACGACAAGCTGCCCTACCTGTTTCCGCACACCGACGCGCGCAGCTGGTTCACCGGCAGCGCCCAGGTCGCCGAAACCACCGCCTTCCGCAACGGCACGCTGCAGGTGGCCTACCTGATCCTCGCCGCCCGCGCGCTCGGCCTCGACGCAGGCCCGATGTCCGGCTTCGACCAGTCCAAGGTCGACGAGGCCTTCTTCAAGGACAGCGGCTGGCGCAGCAATGTATTGGTCAACCTCGGCTATGGCGATGCGTCCGCGCTGTTCGCGCGCAGCCCGCGCCTGCCCTTCGACGAAGCCTGTCAGTTTCTGTAAGCCCTCGCTCCCCTGCTCCATCGCGTCGCTTCGCGGCGCTTCGCCCACCGGCGCGCCCGCGCCTTCTCCACGAGGAAACCGCCCATGCTGAAGCCCATCGCCGCCGCCCTGCTTGCAGCCACCTTTGCCGCGCCCGCCTTCGCTGCTCCGCAGCCGGTCGAGATCGATCTGTCGCACACCCGCGTGTGGTTCTACGTCAACCACCTCGGCTTCTCCGACATGTACGGCGACTTCACTAAGTTCGACATCGACCTGAAGGTCGACCCGGAGAACCTGGCGAACTCCACCGTCAGCGCCAGCATCGACACCAGCACCGTCGACATGCGCCACGGCGGCCTGAACGACCACCTGAAGAACAAGGATTTCTTCAACGTCGGGCAGTTCCCCGCGATGACCTTCGAAACCACCGGCGTGACCCAGAACGGCGAAGGCAAGCTGGCCGTGGCCGGCAACCTCACCCTGCTCGGCGTCACCAAGCCGGTCACCCTCGACGTGACCGTCAACAAGATCGGCGAACATCCGATGCGCAAGGTGCCGTGGGTCGGCTTCAACGCCACCGCCACGATCAAGCGCTCGGAGTTCGGCATGGGCTACGCCGTGCCTGCCGTGGGCGACGACATCAAGATCTCGATCGGTCTGGAAGGCGCGCTGAAAGCCGCCGAGTAAGCGCTTTCGCATCGCGTTATCGACAGAAGGGCGGCCCTGGGGCCGCTCTTCTTCGTTTCGTGAGGCCGCCGGCTTAGTCCGTCGCGGAGCATGTCGGGCCATATGCAGGCATGGGCGCAGCAGCTCGATTAGCTTCGAGGGCCAATCGCCCACGGAAGCCGCCCGCATGAGCCAGACCCCGCCGAACTGGAAGCCCGAAACGGTTGCCGTGCACGGCGGCTACACGCCGGACCCGACCACCCGCGCGGTCGCCGTGCCGATCTACCAGACCGTCGCCTACGCCTTCGACAGCGCCCAGCACGCCGCCGACCTGTTCGACCTGAAGGTGCCGGGCAACATCTACACGCGGATCATGAATCCGACCACCGACGTGCTGGAGCAGCGCGTGGCCGCGCTCGAAGGCGGCATCGCCGCGCTGGCGCTGGCCTCCGGGCAGGCCGCGATCACCTATGCGATCCAGACGATCGCCGAAGCCGGCGACAACATCGTCTCGTCGAGCGCGCTCTACGGCGGCACCTACAACCTGTTCGCCCACACCCTGCCGCAGTTCGGCATCGAGACCCGCTTCGCCGACTACCGCGATCCCGATGCCTTCGCCAAGCTCATAGACGCCCGCACCAAGGCGGTATTCGTCGAATCGGTGGGCAACCCGCGCGGCAACATCACCGACATCGAGGCCGTGGCGAAGGTCGCGCACGCGCACGGTGTGCCGCTGATCGTCGACAACACCGTGCCCTCGCCCTACCTGCTGCGGCCGATCGAACACGGCGCCGACATCGTCGTGCACTCGCTGACCAAGTACCTGGGCGGCCACGGCAACAGCATCGGCGGCGCCATCGTCGATTCAGGCCGCTTCCCCTGGGCCGAGCACCGGGCCCGGTTTCCGCGCCTGAACGAGCCCGACGTCAGCTACCACGGCGTGGTCTACACCGAGGCGCTGGGCCCCGCCGCCTACATCGGTCGTGCCCGCGTGGTTCCCTTGCGCAATACGGGTGCGGCGCTGTCGCCCTTCAACGCCTTCCTGATCCTTCAGGGCATCGAGACCCTGCACCTGCGCATGGACCGCATCAACCAGAACACGCTGGCGGTTGCGCAGTACCTGCAGCAGCACCCGAAGGTGGCCTGGGTGAACTACGCCGGCCTGCCCGACCACCCGGAGCACGCGCTCGCGAAGAAGTACCTGCCGCGCGGCGCCTCCGGCCTGCTCACCTTCGGCCTGCCCGGCGGCGTCGAAGCCGGCGCGCGCTTTCTGGATGCCCTGCAGCTGTTCACCCGCCTGGTCAACATCGGCGACGCCAAGTCGCTGGCCACGCATCCGGCATCAACGACTCATCGCCAGCTGTCACCGGCCGAACTGGAGAAGACCGGCGTCACCCCCGACACCGTGCGCCTGTGCGTCGGCATCGAGCACATCGAGGATCTGCTGGCGGATCTGGAGCACGCGCTGGAGCGGGCTTGAGGCGGGTTGCTTCAGGCCACCGGGCCGGCCGCTCAGCGCATCGGAGTGGCGGGCAAGCGAGGCTGACGCCAGACCAGGAATAGAAAGAACACGAGGCAATCGGTCGCGCTGTCGGGCCTCGGCCCATGCCGGAATTTGGAACGTGAACCCGGCCCGTCCCCAGCTCAACAGGCCCGCCCGCTGCTAGCAGATCGGCCCCACTTCGACTCGGGACCTGTCTTGACGCCCGACAGTTCATGGACTTTCATGCGGGCTCGCATCAGGGGGCAACATGAAAATCCGAAGCAGTCGTATGTTCAGCGCCGCGCTCGCGCTGGTGGCCGTGTCGGGGTGCACGCCGTACACGCAGGTCAAGCAGCAGCGTCTGGAGGCCGTGCCGCTATCTGAGCGCGGCTATGTCATTGGCCGCTACGGCGTGGATTGCTGGCACAAGTCGCAGACCAAGTGCCAGCAGGCCTTCAATGCCCTGACCACCTACTTCGGGCAGGTCGAGCAGCCCGCTACGCCGGACGACTACATCCCCGGACTCCTGAAGGCCGAGTTCGGATCGATCACGGGCAACGACACCGAATGGGACATCGTCGACATGCAGTCGCGCCAGCGCTGGTTCTACTTCTGCGAGGTCGTGCGCGGCGGCGAGCAGCAATTCAACGGCATCCGCTACTGGAACTACGCCGGCGGCGGCAGCGGCTACCAGGTGCCGAACGAGGGCAGCCTCGGCCTGCGCTTTGATGCGCCCGCGGGGGTTGTGACCTACATCGGCTGGATCAAGGCGGCGACCGGCGATGGCCGCAACTTCGTCGGCATGCGCCTGCCTTCACCGCTGGGCCTGCAGGTGGGCGAGGGTACGGAAGAAGACTACGCGCAGGCGCTGCAGCGATGTCCAGCGGAAGCGCAGGGGCTGGAGGTGCGGCGGGTGGTGCTGGATGCGGCGAGTGCTAGGCATCCGATGGTGGGGGTGTTGAGGTGAGGGAGAGGCGCGTGGTCAGGTCCAGCAATGCGTCAGTCGGTTCTCGTGGCGCAGCGCCGTTTGGTCGAAGCTACAAAGCTAGACCTGCCCCCAAGCTTGCAATTTCCAGTGGCCCCTGATTTGCCACCTGTTCGAGAATTCTAAGCGTGTAGGGCGTTGGATTAATGAAGAATCTATCTGACAGCATCGGTTTCTCAACCCATGATTTCAAGGGATTGATCCCGCAAAGCCTTGTCCGAGCGCTCTCGACTGGTCGTTGCGCAATCTTCGCGGGCTCAGGGCTCTCTTCTCAAGCGCAAACGCCCGACGGGAAGCCCCTGCCAAACTGGCAACGGCTGCTAGTCGAAATGATCGATTGGTGCGTCGACGAAGGGATTACGCTTCAGGCCGAACCTGACGAGCTTCGAAGTGCAGTCAATCGGCGAAGGTTCTTGAGCGTGGCCGAGGAACTTCAGCAGTCGCTTGGCCAGCGACAGGCTTCTTGCCTCTCCAAAATTCTAAGAACAGCTGATGCTCGGCCAGGCATGGCTCACGAGATTTTGACAAAGCTGCCCGTCTCTTGCGTAATCACATCGAACTATGACGCGCTAATTGAGGGTGCGTTCGCTGCGCAGTCGGGAGGAATACTGCCGCCCGTCTATTCGCAGGCTGGCTTAGATCAAGCGCTCAGTTGTTTGCGCGAAGGACGATTTTTCGTTTTCAAGGCGCACGGTGACTTGAACCAATCGAGCTCGATTGTCCTCGGATCTAGAGATTACACGAGATTGTTGTACTTGAGCCCGGCCTATAGATCATTTCTGGAGGCAATCTTCTCAAGTCACACTGTGCTATTTGTCGGGTTTGGTGGAGATGACCCCGATCTTGATGCAGTGATCGACAAGCTTTCCGCTCTTTACGAGAGAGGTTTAGGTCGGCATTTTATTCTCCTTCCGAGTGATCAGTTCTCCGCATTTGAGCGGAGGCGGCTGTTGCAAGATCGCCAGTTGGACTGCATAACGTACGCCAGAGACGGCAGTCATTCGCAAGTGGTTGAGTTTTTGAAGGGGCTCTATTTGCGATCGCGAGATCAAGGTGGTGAATCAGTTTTGGCTGAGAATGAGGAGGTCAAGGAATCGACCCAGCCTAAGATTTGCATAATCGGGGGGTCCCGCGACACGAGCTTCATTGAGGAGATACAAAAGCTGTCGGAAGAAGCCGGCTACGGAGGTGCAAAACGACGCCTAGAGGTTGTGGGTGACCATAATGCCGCGGATCGGATCTCACTCGAAATTGACGAGGCGGATTGCTTGGTGCCTGTTTTCTCTGGAGAGGACTATATGAAGCCTTTGATCTCGTTTGCTATTGATCGCGCATTCGCAGCTGACAAGGACATCCTTCCGATCACGGTTGGAGATGCGAGAATGCCTCCGGAAGCCCGACCATTTTCATCTGTTCATGTCGACAAGCTTCCTGCGAGCCCTCAAGTTAGGGCTTCGATACTCTCGGCGCTGCGCCGCATGCACAAGAACAGGTAGATTCAAGAAAAGTAGAAGGGGGTCAGGTTGACTTTTGGAAGAGCAGGGATCGGAGTGAACGCTCGCTCATCCCGCCGCTCTGTTGGCTCGCGCGGTGATGTCTGCACAGCGCTCCATGAGCACCTCGAAAGGCTCGGCTTTGTCGAGAAGGAGCCCATCCTCGACCATCCGCGCGTAGTCTTCTGCGAGAGCTTTCGCGCCGTCGCCGGCTGGCACCAGGTGCAACCCGCCGTTCACAGCTGAGGCGTAGTCGATCAGAGATCGGTCGGCGGCCTTCTCGGGGAAGAACATCGCCTTGTGACGCGCCACGGCGTTGGCAAGCTCGCGATCAGCGCACGCCGCCACCGCGAAGCCGGCTTCATCGAGACGCACCACGTCATGCCAATGACGCGCGAAACGATGGCCGCGCAGCCGCTCCTGAAGGCAAAAGACGTGGATCGCGGTCGCCTTTTCCCAGAAGGTCCGCTCGGCATGCATGACCCTCGGCCGAGCGGTCGGAAAGATCACGCCATCCACCAGCCCGGCCGCATCGCAGGTGACATCTCGCGGGCTCGCAGGTTCGCCCGTCGAGCGAGCGCCGAATTCGAGCATGACGCTGGGCGAGACATACCCCGAGCCTGCCGCCCTCGCCTGATAGTCAATGAAGAGCTTCTCACCCTCGACGCGGATCACGGCCGATAGGGACTCGCCCGCCAGTGCTTCGGCGATGACCGGCTGAACGGCCTCCTTTACCCATTGCGGCAGGCGCTCGCGCACCGCGCTGGTCCAGCGCTTTTCCTCGCTCCGCGTCTTCGGCAGCGCTTCGCCATTATCCCCGACAAGGTCGGGGGCGAGCGCGCGAATGTCGTAGGTCAGATCAACGTCCTCGGAGAACCGCCGGATGACGCCGTAGGCCTTCGACAATGAAGTGCCGCCCTTGAACACCAGATGCTCGCCGAGCGACGAACCGTAGAGCGTCGCCAGCGCCCACACCACCCACGCATCCTTCTCCAGCAGGTGGGCCGGTCGACCCGAGCGGTCGGCAGCGACGCTCAAGGCTTCAAGGCGATCCTCGGCCGGAAGGCGGAGGAAGGCGTCAGCCATGTGCGACCTTGCCCACGCTGCGAGCAAGCCAAGTCGGAAGCTGAGGCGCCGCCGCCACCAGTTCGCTGAACGCGGCGGGCGGAAGCTTGCGTTTCAGGGTCTGGAGAGCAGACTCGGCCCGCTCCGGTCCGAGCCAGGCAAGCGCTCGCACTGCTTGCCCCGCCGGCCGATGCGCCATGGCGAGTTGCCAGCGCGGGGCGTGGCGAAGCTCGACGATCTGCTTGCCGAGGTTCATCTTCCGGGTACGCCCCGAGGTCAGATACACCGACCGGACCGGCACCTGCGTCGTAAGGCCGAGGCTGTTGGCGGCAGCCGCACCACTGGAGACGATGACCTCGCCGCGCTGGGCGGCAAGCGCCTCGACTGCCTGTTCCACCGACGGCGCCCGCGTGCCAAACCGGCTCGTCACCGGCAGCAGGTAGACGCCGCGCCCGGCTCTCAGCAGGCGACCACGCTCGGCCAGACGCGACAAGGCCTGATCCACCGCGGCACGACTACCGAGATGGAGCAAGCTCTTGGCCGCGACCGGCATGCCTTCCGGCTGCTGCTTTGCGTGCTCAAGAATCTGCTCGGTCAAACGCTGCATGGCCATCCTCCTGTCAGAAGCGTACGCAGTTTTCTGACAGTATCCAACCTTTGGCGTAGCTTGCCGGCCAGATGAGCGCCGAGCCTTCGCCGGAAGGGCCGTCGACCAGGCCCTCGCGCGATGAGATGCGATTGGTCAACGTCGATGTGCCCCGATGGATGGTCGCGAGAGTATCGACGTCCGCTCTGACGTTCGCGGCAGGTGAGGAGGCGGGAAAACAGCTTCACGCCCCAAGCACGGTGGACACACACTGGCGGGTGACGGCTTTGGGAGTGTTGTCGAGAGTGCCGAGACTCTGCACAGGGCCCCAAA